>DATDLN010000221.1:0-26915 GCA_036519295.1 Thermoleophilaceae bacterium | reverse complement strand
CTCGGCGCGGATCGAGCCCGCCGCCCGCTTGCGGCTCCTACGTCCCATTTAGCCGGCTAACGGGCAGCCCGAGCTGATGACCACGCGCCACCAGCCCATCAGCATCCCGAGGAGGCTCCAGCGCGGCCGAACGTGCCAGGTCCGGCAGCCGGGCTCGCCGATGTCCTCGTTCGCCACCCGCCGCCACTTGTGGCGGCGGGGCTCGAGCAGCATCTCCTCGATCAGGCCCCTGTTCTGCTCCTCGACATAGGTGCGGTCGGAGAGAGCGCGGCGAGTGTGCTGCACGCGGGCCACCAGGTCGTCGCGCAGCTCCTCGAGCTCGGCGAGCGAGAGCACGCGCGGACCGCCGCGGCCGGGCACGGACCAGTCGAAGTCCTTTCGCGGCCATGTGGAGCAGAACAGCTGCGACAGCTCCCCCTCGAGCTGAGCCACCTGATCGAGCAGCGTCCGCCGGGCGGCGCGCTCGTCCGGCAGGGTGCGCGGAGCGAGATGCTGGGGGGTTGGCGTCAGGAGCCCTGGCACCGAGCATCAAGTGTAAAGGAGCACCTCCGCCGCGATCCAAAGGGCCTCCTCCACGCAGATCGGCGGCACGCCCTTGACGGAGAGCGCGCAGAGCACCATCCGCTCCGTTCGCTGAGTGACCCCGGCGTCCTCGGCCACGTCGCCGAGCACGACCGCCACGGGCCGGCTCGGGTCGGCCACCACGATCTGCCCGGCCGAGAGCGGCCGCACGTCGCCTAGGGTCTCGCCGGAGCGGGCGAGACGCAGCCCGAGGTCTCGGTCCACGCGGTCCCCGTCGAGCGCAATCAGCGGCACGCCCGTCTCGGCGATGGCGATGGTGAGCGCGTCGTCGAGCAGGTTCTCGCTCCTGAGGCCGCCGTGCTTCAGCCGCTCCAACGCGATCGTTTCGACCGGCGTGCGGTCGCTGTCCGGGTCGATCCCCACCTGGCGCGAGAACACCCGGTACGCCCACGGGACCGGGTCCTGGCGCATGTGGATCACCTTGCCGCCGGTGTAGCGATCGGCCATGGCGCGGAGCCGGCGCCTGACCTCGCGGGGACTGCGGCAGGGCCGCGCGGCGATCGGGGCGTGCGTCAGGCCGAGCTCGGGGAACTCGTCGGCCAGCTGGGGCTCGACCCAGCCGTCGCGCAGATCGAGCTCGACCTCCATCAGCCGGTGAGGCGCTCCGCCCCCCGGCGGAGCTGGTCCTCCGTCAGATTGCCGAGTCTCGTCGAGGCGACCCTGCCACCCGCCCGCACGAACATCGTGGTGGGACAGCCGCCGACTCCGTAGAGGTTGACCACCTGCCCATCCTGGTCGATGCCCACCGGCTGAGTCCAGCGTCTGGCACGCACGAGGTTCTGGACCTCCCCGCGGTCGTGGTGGGTGAAGTAGATCGTCGCGAAGCGCACCCCCGGAACGCTGCCCTTTACCCGCTCGGTCCGGTCGACCTGGGGGAAGCAGTCGGCCCCCCTGTCGAACACGAAGGTGAGGACGACGGGCCGGCGGGTCAGGTCGCAGCTGGTGAGGACCTCGTCGCTGTGGATCTGGCACGCGGGGCGGGGGCCCGAGCCCTTGGGGCACGGCTCCCGTTGGCAGACGTTCGCGTCGCCCTCGAGATCGCTCGTGGCGAGCGGGACCGCGAAGTTCGGCACGCGCTCGCCTCGCTTAAGGCCGAGGAGCCCCTCGCCGCTGTTGGGGATCGTCTCCGCGAACAGCACCACCCCGAGCACCATCAGCATCACGATCCCAACCGCCCACGCGTACTTGTTGCCCGGGCGGGGTACCTCCGGCCGCCCGCGCGGCTCGGGATGGGTGCGATCGCGTTCGGCGAGCCGCTCGCCGACCGAGCGCCGGCCGTCGCCGCCGCCGAGATCGTCGAAGCGGTCCTCGGTCACGGCGCGTCCGCATGGGCGCGCCGCGGGCGCGCGCCCCGCAGCCCGCGAACCAGCGGCCGCGGGTCGAGGTCGCGGACGCTGAACGGCCCGTGCTCCTCCGCCCACAGGAGCGCCGCGGGCAGCACGATCATGACGCCGAGCAGGGAGACGCCCAGGTCCACCACGGCCACGATCCCGAAGTCGCGCAGCATGCGGATGTCCGAGGCGATCAGGGCGCCGAAGCCGGCTATCGCGGTCGCGCCCGAGGCGAGCACCGCGGCGCCCGTGGAGGCGTAGGCCAGCTCGATCGCCCGCGTCGGACCCGCGCCCGCAGCGCGCTCCTGGCGGTAGCGCGAGGAGAGCAGCACGCTGAACTCGGTGGAGATCGCGATCACCAGCGCGGCCAGGGTCACCGACATCGGATTCAGGTCGACCTCGAGCGGACCCGGCAGCAGCCCGAGCAGGAACAGCACGCCGCCCGACCAGCCGGTGGCGAGCGCGATCGGAATGAGCGGAACGGCCGCGGCGCGGGCCGAGCGACTGACGGCGAGCAGCACCAGGAAGACCCCGAGCAGCGCGGCCACCAGCGTGAGCGCGCGCCGCCAGGGCGACGACAGCGCGCCGTTCGCCTCGGCGGCGAGCACCGGCAGGCCCACGACCGTCGCCTCCACCCCCTCCGGCGGGTCGAGCCGGCTCTTGATGTCGTCCACCACGTCCTTCTGCCGATCGAGCGGCATGAGGCGGATGCCGAACGCGAGGTTGGCCGTTCCACGGTCGCGCGTCACGACGCCCTGCGAGAAGTACGGCGGGACGGCGTCGAGCAGCCGGCGGACCTCGGCCTGGCCGCCGCCGGCCGTGCTCCAGAGGTCGGGCAGCGAGAGAGCCGGGCACAGCTCCGGCGGGTTCTTCTCCTGCCCGCAGCGCTTGCCCGGCCGGTAGCCGTGAGCACGCAGCACGCCGCTCTGGAAGCGCGTCATCCAGGCGACCACCGCGGGTGCGGTGATGTCCTCCGCGCGCACGGTCACGTCGATCTCGCCGGAGACGCCGGTCTCCTTCTGGAGCGCGTTCACGTCCTTCAGCGCCTGGAGATCCTGGGGCACCAGCTCGCGGACGTCCGACACCACCTCGCTCTGCGTGTCGAGTGCGAGGCCGACCACGGCCAGCGCAAGGCCGATCGCGAGCACGCGGCGGGGGCGCTCCAGGGCCAGACCGAGGGTGCGCCAGCTGCGATCGGCGAGCCGTTCCCGCGCCGCCGCCCAGCGAGGGCGGATCGGGCCCTCTTCCCGCGTTCGCTCGCCGCCCCCGAAGCGGACGAGCGCCGCGAACCCGGCGCAGAGCGCGCACGCCAGCGCCAGCCCGATGCCCAGCACGAGCAGCGCTCCGAAGCCGCGCACCATCGGGACCGGCGAGAGCAGCAGGACCAGGAAGCCGACCGCTGTGGCGATGCCGGCCGTGAGGATGGTCGGGCCGCCCGCGGCGGCGGCCGCGGCCGCCGCATCGAGCCGCGGGGGAACCCCGCGTCCCAGCTCCTCGTCGAAGCGTGCCTGAAACTGGATCGCGTAGTCCACGGCCAGCCCGATCAGCACCGGCAGTACCGCGATCGACGCCATCGTCAGGCTGCCGCCGGCGAGCGACAGTGCCCCGAACGTCATCGCGGCAGCGGCCAGCGCCAGCGCCAGGGGCAGCAGGCGGAGCCGGGTGCGGAAGACGAGCGTAAGCGTGGCCGCCATCACGAGCAGAGCGGCGCCCAGCAGCACGAAGACCGAGCGCTGCACGGCGTCGGCCAAGCGCTCCGCCACCACCGGCACGCCGGTGACGATGTAGCGGGCGCCCTCGCGCGGCTTGAACACCCGCTGGCTCGTGGCCTCCTCGATCAGGCCGATCGCCCGGCGGCGCTCCGCGTCGGTCAGGTCGGGACGCATCCGGATCTGGATCAGCGCCGCGTTCTTCGAGGGGAAGAGGTAGGCGAAGCGCGACTTCGGTACGCCGGGCTCCCCTGACGCGCTGTCGAAGACGAGCGTGGAGACGAAGTCCGGGCTGTCGATGCGCGGTACGTCCGTCAGCCCGTAGCGCAGCGCGAGCCGCAGGACATCGCTCTGGAACTGGGCGTTCACGGCGTCGGAGGCGGAACGCGCGAGCCGTTCCTGCTCGGCGGGCGGGTCGCCGCGGCGCTGGGAGAGCCTGCGCGCGGCGCGGGCCGCCCTGGCGGCCCGGCGGCGGGTGGCCCGCTGCCGCTTCGTGAACTCGCCGGCGATCTGGTTCGCGGCCGTGTTGATGAACGTGCCCGGTCCGTACACGACCTTCGCGGGCCGCAGCTCGGCGATCTCGCGGCACACCCGCGGCAGGTTGCCGAGCCCCTGCGGGGTGTCCGGCACGTTGCCCGAAAGGCAGCCCTCGAGCCGCAGCACGCGCCCGAGGTCGGAGGTGAGCACCGTGCGTGCGAGCTCGCCCCTCACCAGCACGAGCACCGCCTCGTCGCCGAAGTCGCGCTTGAAGCGCTGGGTGGCCTCGAAGGTGGGCGAGCCGCGATCCACGAGCGTCTCGGTGGCGGTGCTCGGCTCGAGGCGCAGCGCCAGGGCGCCGCCGCCCAACGCCAGCGCCGCAGTCAGGGCCAGGACCGGCAGCGGCCGGCGCGTGACGCCGCGCACCACGCGCCCGAATGCATCCCTCATCGCGGTCAGCTTAGTGGCGGCCCCCCGCATCTCGTTCGGCTCCGGGCCGGTCCGGTCCGCCGGCGCCCGGTCCGCGCGCTGCGGTGCCCCGTCCGGGAGACTTGAACCTGCGGAACGTCCCAAACCCCGCGTCGGCGGCGAGCTTGGGAGGTTGTCGCGGTCCAGCGGTCAAATCCTCCCGCGTTCGCCAGAGGAGGGCACGATGGAAGGTTTTGCACCCTGGCCTCGCAACCACACGACCCGCGCGAGCCTACGAGATGCGAAGGGGGGGTGGCGGCTAGCGCGTCGCCCGCCGGGCCCCGGCCGCGCCGGCGCCTCCGGGAAGCGGCTGCACGTGCGGGAAGAGGCCCGGCTGGTTCACGAGCCGCCCCAGCGGCGCCTGCGGGTCGCAGGGCGGCGCCTTGCCGCGGTTCTCTGTCCCGCCGAAGACGAACTTGTCGAGCAGTCCGGCCGGCCCACCGAGCTCGGTGGACAGGAACTCGTTGGGCTCGGGCGTTGGGGGCACCGGGTTGGAGGTGCAGAGGTAGCTCCCGTAGACCTCGAGGTGGCCCGCCGTGCGCAGCTTGTCGTAGCCGCCCGGCTCGGTGTACGGGTTCGAGCGGCTGGTCGAGAGCCGGTTCGGGTAGCCGGCCATCATCTCCGGGTTGAGGGGGTTCGATAGGCGCAGGACGTGAATCTGATCGCCGCTCGCGAGCCCCCGGTCGATGTGCCGCTGCGTCGCCGCCACGTCGTTCGCGAAGAAGGCTGCGACCTCGCGCTTGTAAAGGCCGAGGTAGTCGACGATCGGTGTCAGCTGGCGCAGCCACGGGTCGAGGCGGGCGAGCAGCGGTCGGGTGTCGTCCAGCACCTGCTCGGTCGCGGGAAGTCCGCGGCGCGAGACCCGCACCAGCGGGCCGAGGTCCTTGAAGAAGCCGCGCAGGTCGGGCGCGAGTTTGTCGAGGTCGATCAGCGTCGGCGATATCTGGCGCGCCGCCGGGCGCAGCTGGCTGATCAGGGGGTTCGCGTCCTCGGCGAACGAGGTCAGGCGCGTGGTGGTGGCGCGGCTCTCGCGCAGGAAGGTCGGGAACACCCGGAAGGTGTCGGCCAGCTGGGCGTCGCGGCTCGCCACGGCCTCCCAGACCCGGTTCGAGTTCGAGATCAACTGGCGCAGCTGGTCGTCGCGCTCGCTCAGCGCCTCGAACACGGCGCCCGTGTCGCGGACCAGCCGGCGGGTCGCGTCGCTCTGGCCTCGCAGCACCCGGAGCACGTCGTCCGTCTCCTCGGCAAACGGCGTCAGCAGGCCGAGGGCGTCGTTGATCTCCTCGGCGTTCCCCCTCGCCGCCCGGCCGGCCTGATCGAACCAGGTGATGAAGCGCCGGCGCGTGACCGGATCGAGCGTGCGCAGGATCTCGTCGAGCTCCACGGTCTCGGCCACCTGGGCGGTGGGCAGGGTGCCGCCGTCGGCCAGCATGCCGGAGCGCTTGTCGCCCGGCGAGAGCTCCATGTAGGTCTCCCCGAGCAGCGTCTTCTGCCTCAGAATCGCCCGGGTGTCCTTCGGGATCGGCGCGTAGCGGGAGTCGATCTCGATCTCCGTGTCCGTCAGTCCCGTCTGCTCGTTGGGCTCGAGGTTCTTCACCCTGCCGACCGGCACGCCGGAGATTCGCACGTCGGCCTCCTTGGAGAGCTGCGTGGCCTCGGGAATGGAGACCTTCACCCGGTAGCCCTGGGGCTGGAGCGGCACCGAGCCGCCGAAGTTCAGCCACAGGAAGACGAGGATGCCGAAGCACGACAGGGCGAACGCCACCATCGCGAAGATCCGACCGAAGCTGGGAGCTTCCTTGATCATGGCGGTCCCACCGGGGGCGGGTCGATCTGGCCGGGACAGGCCTGGTCCTCGGGGGGCAGGTTCAGCATCCGGATGACCGTGCCGAGCTGCGGGTTGCCCTCGGCGACCAGGTTGAGGTTGCTGTAGCCGGGGCAGTTGATCAGCAGGAGGTTGCGGCGAATCGCCCCGTGCGCGTCCTGGAGGTCGTAGAGGGTCGCGCCGGCGTGGGCGAGCCAGCCGGCCCAGAACAGGAAGGGCTCGGCGGCGCCGGGCGGGTTGTAGGCGAGGGTGTTGAAGAACTTGTTCAGCACCTTGAAGCTGCGCGTAAGGCGCGGCGTGACGTCCGCGAGGTCCTTGGTCGCGGTCCGAAGGTCGCGCACCGTCGGCTGAACGTCGCGAGCGAACGGGCGGATCTGGGTGCGGATGATCGGCGTGGTCTCGTTGAAGAAGGGCCGGGTCTTGCGGAGCGCGGTCGGAAGCGCGCGGGCGAACGGGCGCAGGCCCTCGAGAGTCGGTCCCAGCTCGGCGGCGAGCGTCTCGGTCTTGCGCAGCGTCGTCTCCGTCTGGGTGAGCGCCGGCGGGAACAGTCGCAGAGCCTCGCGCAGGGAGGCCTCCTCGGCGGCGAACTGCTCGAAGTTCGCGTTCGCCGAGTCGACCAGGGCCGCGAGCTGCCGGTCGCGCTGCGCGACCGCGGTCGAGAACTCCTGGAAGTTGTGGATGACCCGCCTGATGTTCTGGCGGCGCTGGATCAGAAGGCGCGTGATGCGCTTGCCGTCACGGGCCGTTGGCTCGAAG
Organism: Thermoleophilaceae bacterium; assembly: GCA_036519295.1. GTDB lineage: Bacteria > Actinomycetota > Thermoleophilia > Solirubrobacterales > Thermoleophilaceae > JACVRW01. The sequence continues at coordinate 19,767 of DATDLN010000221.1, read as the reverse complement.
CGCTTGAACGTCTCGCGCAGGTCCTGCTGCGCGGTCTGCTCGTAGCGGGCGCCGTTCGCGCGCGCCCGCTCGTCGTCGAACGCCGTGCCCCCCGCATCCAGCAGGATGCGCAGGTAGTCGCGGGTGTCGGCGTCCAGCTGCGCCAGCACCTCGTCGGGGTTCACGTCGGGGAGCGTGTTGCTCACGCGCACCCGGCCGCCCTCGGGGATCTCGCCGGCGCCCGGCGTGCCCGGGTCGAGCGACAGGAACATGTCCTTGAGGCCGGTCTTCGGCCGCAGGAGGATCGTGGCGTCGCGGTAGATCGGCTTGTACTTCTCCTGGATCTGCATGTCCACGACGGCCCGGCCGTCCTCGAGGGTGACCTCGCCGACCTCGCCCACCTTCACTCCGGCGATGTTCACCGACTGGCCCTGCCCCGGGACGACGGCCTGGGCGGTCGACAGCTCCGCCTTCACCTCGTAGAAGTCGGTGCCGATCAGCGGCACCCAGGCGGGGAGATAGAAGCGCTGGTTCGACAGGAGGAAGGCCGCGATCCCGAGCGACGCGACGACCAGCACCAGGATGCTGATGAACACCGGCGCCTGCTTCTTGATCTGGCGCTTCACGGGCCCCCTCCGATCCGCGCCGAGCTCAGGTCCGGAACCGCCTGCCTGTGGCAGGGCGCGTTCGGGCGGTAGGGAGGCTTGGGCCCGCGAGCCGGGCGGGTGCCGAGCGGAGGCGCAGAGGCGGTGCCGTGGAGCGGCGAGATCCCCACCTGGGGTGTCTGCACCGGGAAGCCGCCGCCGCCGGCCTGGAGCCGGGCGTAGCTGCCGTTGCCGTCGAAGTTCTGCGACTCGCCCGTGAGCGAGACCAGGACCTGGAAGAACTCCTCGTAGTTGCGCAGCCCGGTGCTGAGCGGGCCGTCCTCGATCCGCTGCTCCTGCGTCGGCAAGATCACCTGGAGCTGGCAGCGGTTGAAGAGGTCGAGCTGGGGCAGGAGGTCGATCTGACCGTCCGTGAACCGGGCGAAGTCGTCGACGGCAGGCCGCAGATCGTCCACGAGCCCCTGGAGCTCGGCGGGCGAGAGCAGGGCGCGCGTCTGGCGGATCCAGGGGAAGCCGGCGTCGATCGTCGCCGGCGTCTCACGCAGGCCCGGGATCATCTCCAGCGCCCACGCCCGCGTGGACGGGAACGCCGCGTTCAGCTCGTCGAGCGCCGGCCGGGCGGCCTCGAGCACGCGCGGCAGCTCTCGCACCGTGGCGCGCAGGTTCACCTCCTCGGAGGCCAGCGCGCCCATCGTGGTGTTGAAGTTCGTGATCAGCTCCTTGAGCTGCCCCTCGCGACTCGAGAGCGCGGCCGTGATCCTCTGCTGGCTCGAGATCAGCTTCGAGAGGTCGTGCAGCTCGGTGCCGGTTGTGGCCTCGCCTGCGATCGCTCCGCCCCGCAGCGCGTCGGCCGAGTATTTGAGCGAATCGTTCAGCGCCTTCCCCGCCGTCTCGCCCTGGACGTCCGGGTCCTGGTCGGAGTCCTCGCCGGGCTGAGGCGCGCCGTTCAGCGCCCCTCCGTACCCGATCAGAAGCTTCTTCAGGTCCTCGCGGGTGCTCGCCTTGAGCGTGCCGAGCACCTGGTCGAGCTGCACGGGGGCGGAGGTCTGCGACGCCGGGATCGTGTCGCCGTCCTCGAGCTCGGGGGCCGACGGCGTGCCGGGCTTGACGTCGAAGAAGAGGTTGCCCTCGAAGAAGATGCGCGGGCGGACCTTGATCTCCGCGTCTCGGTGGAGCGGAAGGGCCTCGTCGTCGAGCTTCATCGTCACCGTCACGGCGGGCGAGTCGCCGCCGACGGGCTCCACGTCGGAGACCTTGCCGACGTCCACGCCGGCGATGCGGACCGCCTGGCCCTTCTGGATCGGGGGCGAGTTCTCGAACACCGCCTTGACTTCGAACGGCCGCGTGAAGGGGATGTCCTTCGAGAAGCCCAGGTAGACCCCGACCGCGATCAATACGAGTGCGAGCAGGCCCGCCTGGAACGCGCTGATGCGGGAGCCGTGGCGGACGGTCCTCACGGCGTCCCCGCCAGCCTCGGCGCCGCCCGACGGCCCTGGCTCTCGGTGCGCGTGCCCTGGTTGCCCAGCACGTTGCCGATGACCGTCCGGCCGGCAATGTAGTTCTCGTTGCCGGCCTCGCACTCCCTCGTCTGACCCGGCGACGCCGTGTTCGGGTACGGGTTGTGGTGCAGGTGGTTGAAGTTCTGCGGCCCGTTCGCCGGCGCGGCCGATGGCCCGCTCTCGTTGTTGGGACCGAGCTCGAACGCCGGCGCGGGCCCGGTCGGCGCCGACACGTTCTGGATGAACTCCCAGGTGCCGTTCGGGTCGCCGTCGGAGAGATGGCTCGCGACGTTCCGGAACCACAGCGTCGCGTAGTTGCAGACCGTCTGCACGGGAGTGAGGAAGCGGAGCGTGGGCCGTAGCGACGACGCCAGGCGGGTCAGCTGGTCGATCCCCTGGCGGGCGAGCGGATCGTCAGAGAACTGCTCCAGTGCATCGAAGACGTCCGCGAGGTCGTCGTTCACCGGCACGGTCTTCGGCAGCGTCCGGGTGCCCGCCTCGAAGGCGTCGGCGACGATCGGAGCCGAGTGCGGCAGCGTGGCCACGCCGGGCCGGAGCTCCCGGAACAGCGCCGTGTTGTTGCGGATGAACGGCCGCTGGCGCGGGAAGTCCCGGATCGCGACCTCCTCGGCTCGCGGCCCCTCGGTGATCGTCTCCTGGAGGAACGGGCGCGCGATCGAGGCGAGCGCCTTGAAGCTCGTATCGAGATTCACGAACAGCGACGCTTGCTCCTCGGCCACCGGCGCCACCTGACCGACCGTGTCGGCGAGCGCCCTGAAGAAACGGTCGAGGCGGCTCTCGGGGGCGGCGAGGTTGCGGGCCACGGGCTCGAGGTTGCTCAGGAGCGGCTTCAGCTCCTCAATCGCCGTGTTGATGTCCTTGCCGCGCCCCGCGAGACCGCCCCCGTAGCCGTCGAGCTGGTTCCGCGAGCCGACCCGCGTCCGCGCGTCGAACATGTTCAGCACCTCGTCGAACTCGACCGGATGGGGCCGCGCCTGACGGATCGGGACCACGGCGCCGGGCCTGAAGCCGGTTCTGCTGCTGCCGGGCGTCAGCTGTACGTACTTCAGGCCGAGCGACGAGCGAGGTCGCACCAGCAGCGTCGAGTCCGCGGGCAGCGGCTCGATGTCCTTGTCGAGCTTCATCGTGACCTGGGCGTAGGTCGAGCCGTCCTCGCGCAGCTTCGGCTGGATCTCCGAGATGGAGCCGACGCGCGCGCCGCCGATGCGAACCTCGAAGCCCTCCACCAGCTGGGCGGCGTTCGGGAGGTTGGCCTTCAGGTCGTAGGTAGGAACGAAGGGGAGGCCGGAGTTGGCGTTGTACGAGAGGTAGACGGCGACGATCGTCACGAGCACGGTCACCGCGCCCACCAGCACCGGGCTCGCGGTCAGGGCGCCGCCTCCTCGCCGGCTCACCGGGCCTCCTCCCCGAACAGGTAGTCGAGCATGGGCTCCTTGCCACGGAGCGCGGGGGAGCCGCCGGTAGCGGCGCGGCGGCGGAGTGTCTCGAGATTCCGCTCGCGCTCGCGCGCGCCCGCGGCGCTCGAGCCCGGGCCGATCAGGCCCTGAAGGAGCGTCCCGCTCGGCGCGACGCTCCCGCCTGCCTTACCCCGGGGGGCTTTCGCGTTGCGGGCGTCGACGGTGTCGGACGCCGCGGACGCGCCGGGGTTCGTGAACTTCGCCAGGCAGTTGGAGAACGGCTGGGTGGTGTAGGTGGTGCAGAGGTTGTTGGCGAGCCCGGCCCGCAGGTAGTGGCCGACTTCGTCGAAGCCGTTCGTGGACAGGGCCGTGTAGTAGTTGAAGTCGTTGATGCGCTCGACCGCCCCGGTCTCGTCGAGGCTCTTCGTGAGCTCGTCGAGGTCGCGCGACGTCGGCTCCAGCTCCTGGCCGAGCCGGCCGAGGTCGCGGATGAGCGGGCGAGCGCCGACGAGTGCGGGGCGACCCCGCTCGAGCGCGTCGCCGAGGCTCGGGAACGCCTCGCGCGAAGCATCGGCGAGGGTGCCCTGGCCCCTGATCAGACGCGCAAGGTCCGGCGCGGAGGCGCCGAGGTCTCGCAGCAGCGGCGTGCCCTGGTCGGCGAAGCGCTCGAGGTCGGCCATCAGCGGCCGCAGCTCGCGCAGGAAGGCGGGCAGGCGGTTGATGCCGCGCCGAAGGTCCACCCGCCGCTCCGCGGAGGCCTCGCCGGTCTCGTTGGCCTGCACGATCCAGTCGGCGAACGCCTCGCGCTCGCGCGCCAGGGGCCCGAGCACCCGATCGGAGTCCTCGGCCAGCCGGGCGAGCGTCCGGTTCTGGTTCGCGAGGATTGCAAGGACCTTGTCGGTCTCACGGAGCGCCGGATTGGCCCGGTGGATGACCTCGTTCAGGTCCTCCCCGCGCCCCGCAAGGCCGGTGCCGAACTCGTTCAGCAGGATCGAGAAGCGCTGCCGGTAGGGAAGGCGCAGGGTGTCGTTCACGATGTCCAGGTCCACCGGGGAGCTCGTGTTCTGCACCGGAAGCAGGCGCTCGCCCTCCCCGTCGCCCTCCTCGATCCTCGGCAGCGGCTGCGCGGAGCTCGAGCCAGGCTCGCACTCCACGAACTTCTCGCCGACCAGGCCCTGCAGCCGCACGGTGCAATTGGCGTCGCGCTTGAAGGGCGTGAAGTCCTCGTTGTCGATCCGGAGGACCACCGCGGCCTTGTTGCGATCGGCCACTTCCATCTCCTCCACCACGCCGACGGGCACGCCGGCGACCTTCACGTCCTGCCCCTCGACCAGCGTCGAGGCGTTGTCGAAGATCGCCCGCACGAAGTAGTGGTCGTCGGCATCGTTGTCGGTGGCCTCGCGCACGATGCCGATGACGATCCAGGGCGTAATCGCCGCGAAGAGCCCAAGGAGGACCAGGCGCCTCATGGTCCGGGCGGGGTCGTGGACGTGTCGCAGCCGGCGAAAGGGAGCGGCGAGCTGCCGTCGGGCGCGGGCTGCACGTTGCCCCCGGGACAGCGATTGGGAGCGACCGGCTGCCACCCGGGCGGAGCCAGCCGCTGCGTGGGCGGGGCTCCCACCAGCGTGTTGTCGGGCTGCCGCTGCGTTGGGCTCAGCACCGGCATCACCCGCGCGTAGTGGCCGTTCGCGTCGTAGTAGCCGGCGTCCTCGGCGAACTTGGTGATCCAGCCGGCGATGTCCGGGGTGTAGCCGCGGGCGTACTCGATCACCGGCTGCGAGCGATCGAGCGCCCGGATCGCGCGCGGGAAGACGGACGAGGTGAGCCGCGCGAGGCGCGGCTGCTTCCCCGTCAGCTCGATCAGGTCGTTGTTCGGACCGGGAGAGCGGATGAGGTCGCGGAGATCGGCGATCGTCGGCCGCGCCTCGCGCACGAGCGGCCGCAGCTCGCGGAAGAAGGGGGCCAGCTCGCGCGTGGCGGGCTTCGACACGTCCACGAGCTCTTGGAGATCGTCGAGCGTCGAGCGCAGGTTCACGAAGGTCGTGTTGGCCTTCCGCAGCGTGTCCGGGAGCAGCTCGAGCGCGCGCCGGAGGGCCACGTTCTCGTCTCCGATCGCGCGCATGGCGGTGTTCGTGTTGGAGACGAGTGCGGACAGGTCGTCGCGGCGCTCGGCGATCGCGGAGACGGTGTCCGCGGTGTCGACCACGAAGCGTTCGAAGATCCCCTGGTCCAGCGCCAGCTCGTCGAACAACCGCGTGGTCCCGGACAGGAACGGCGCGAAGTACTTGATGCTCTCGCCGGCCTCGGAGGCCCGCCCGTCGTACTGGTCGGCCGAGCCGCGGATGAGGTGTCGCAGGCCCTCCCGCGTCTTGGCGTCGAGCGTGTCGAACAACTGGTCGATGTCGACCGGGGCATTCGTGTGGTCGGCGCCGATCTGCCCGCCATCCTCGATCTCCGACCCGCTGTTCGGCCCCGGCTGGAGCGAGATGTAGCGATTGGCGATCCCGGAGAGCGATGTGGCGCGGATCGTGGCCGTGGTGCCCGCGTGGAGGGGCGCGATCGAATCCTCGACCTCCATCGTGATCAGCGCCTGGCCGGAGTCGTCGAGCTCGATGTCCGTGACCTGCCCGACCGGCTTGCCCCCCACCCGCACCTCGTTCCCGGACACGAGCTGGCCGGCGGTCTGGAAGACCGCGCTGACCTTGTAGGAGTCGCCGGCGCGGAACATCGCCAGCGCGACGAGCGCCACAACGGCGACGACGGCCGCGACCGCTAGGACGGGTACGACGGTCGAGCCGCGCTTCCCTCGGAGCGGCTCACGAACCCTTCCCTCTCTCGCGTTCGAGTCCAAGAGCTTTCATCGAGCGACGCCCCCTGCGAGGCGCGCGGCTCACTCCATGCCGAGGGGCCCCTGCGCCTCCCCGGAGAGAAACTGCCTCACAAACTGATTGTCGGAATTGAACAGCTCGCTGGCTGGGCCCGATTCGACGATCCTGCCCTTCCACAGGATCGCGATGTAGTCGGCCACGCGGCGGGCGGACATGATGTCGTGCGTGATCACGCAGTACGCCCCGCCGTTCTCCTCGTGCACCTCCATGATCAGCTCGCAGAGGAGCGCGGTGCGCACGGGGTCGAGGCCCGAGTCCGGCTCGTCGAACAGCACGATGTCGGGGTCGAGAACGAGCGCACGCGCGAATCCAGCGCGCTTGCGCATCCCGCCCGAGAGCTCGTTCGGCATCTTGTCGCCCTCGGAGCCCAGGCCGACCTCGGTCAGGCGGCGCATAACGATCTCGCGGATCTCGTCCTCGCCCTTGTCGGTGTGCTGGCGGAGCGGGAACGCGGTGTTGTCGTAGACGTTCATCGAGCCGAAGAGCGCGCCGTCCTGGAACAGGACGCCGAACTTCTTGCGCATCTCGAACAGCTCGTCGTCGGCCATGGCGGGAACCGACTGGCCGTGCACGATCACGTCGCCCTCGTCGGGGTAGAGCAGGCCGACCATGTGCTTGATGCAGACCGACTTCCCGGTCCCCGAGGGACCCAGGATCATCGAGATCTGCCCGTCCGGAAGGCCCAGGTTGAGGCCGTTCAGGACCCTGTTGCGCCCGAACGCCTTGACCACGTCGATGAACTCGACCGCGTCCTCGCCGCCGTGCTTGCGCGTGACGCCGACGTGCCACTGGTACTCCTGGTCGTGCCGCTCCTCGTGCGCCGGCTGCTGCTCCGCCCCGCGGCTCTCCTCCCAGTCGCGGGGGTCCAGCGGGCTCTCGCCGCCCTCGTCTCTCCGCTGCTCCATCCGCCCTCCTCGCCTTCCGTCAACCGCCGATCGGCGCCCTTGGGTTCGATCCCCAGAAGATCTGTGTGCCCACCATCCCGACCAGGTGCACCATCACCGTGTTGAGCACCATCGACTTCGCCGTCGCCGTCCCCACTCCAACCGGCCCGCCGCTGGCCGTGTAGCCGTAGTAGCAGCCCACCAGCACGATCACGGTGGCCATCGTCATCCCCTTGATCGTGCTGTACAGCAGGTCCGGCGGGTTCTGGAACATCCAGAAGATCAGGAAGTAGCCTCCCGAGGACACCTCGCCGATCTGCTGCACCACCGCCAGGTAGCTGGCGAAGAAGCCGGCGCCCACGGCCGCGATGTAGATGAACGGCAGCACCATCCAGGCGGCCAGCAGGCGGGTGGCGCAGAGGAACACGAGCGAGTTGACGCCCATCACCTCGAGCGCGTCGATCTCGTCCGAGATCCGCATCGCGCCGATCTCCGCGACCAGGCCCGTCCCGACCTTGGCCGACATCATGTAGCCGAACGCGTAGGGCATCAGCTCGCGAAGATCGCACCAGGCCGAGAACACGCCCGAGTAGGCCGGCGCGCCGATCGAGCGGTTGAGGTACGCGCCCTCGATTCCGCACTGGAGGCCGATGATGAAGGCGAGGCCCCAGATCACGAGCGCGGAGCCGAGGATCAGGATCCCGGCCTGGCGCAGCGCCTCGCCGAAGAAATGGAAGACGCGTAGGTTGAAGACGTCGCCCACGACGCGAGTGCAGAACTTCGCGATCTCGCCGAAGGAGGCGATCCAGTCCTTGGGGACGCTGAGCCAGGTTCTGCCCATTACTTGATCACCGAGATCTCGGGGTGGGTGGCGAGCAGCGTCTGCGTGAAGACGTAGTTGAAGGCGAAGATGCCCAAGAACTCGATCACCACGCCCTGGTTCACGGCTCGACCCACCCCCTCCGCGCCGCCGGACGCAGTCATCCCCTTGTAACAGGAGACGATCGCGATGATCGCGCCGAACAGCGTGGTCTTAACGACGGATCCCCACAGGTCCGTCGTGGATGCGTTATTGAGCAGAGTCGCAAAGAAGGGACCTAACGGCGCGTCGAAGGTGAGCGTCGCCAGCACGCCGCCGAAGATGCCGAAGATCAGCGCGTAGATGTTGAAAAGGCCGGTGACGATCATCAGCGCCAGGAAGCGGGGGACCACCAGGTTCTTGATCGGGTCGACCCCCAGCACCTGGAGCGCGTCGAGCTCCTCGCGGATCTTGCGCGCGCCGAGGTCGGCGGTGATGGCGGTCCCGCCCACGCCGGCGAGGATGATCGCGGTTACGAACGGGGCGAACTCGCGGATCGAGGCGAGCACGAAGAACCCGCCCAGCCGGTCGATGGCGCCGAACAGAACGAGAAAATTGCCGGCCTGGAGGCCGGGCGCGCCGTAGCCGAAGGCGATCGTCGAGATCGTCAGCGGGAGCCAGCAGAGCCGCAACATGAACAGGAACTGCTGGACGAACTCGGTGCCGTACGGGTAGGGCGGGCGCAGCGCGGAGACGAGCGTCTTGCCCGTCAGGATCATCATGTCGCCGACCTGCTCGAGCAGGTTCTTCGTGGGCAGGAAAACCCGGTCGGCCGCTGATCGCACCACTCCTGTGACTCCTCCTCCGGGCGCCGACGTGCTCCCCCACGAGACACGTCTCGCGGAGGAAGCCTATGGCATCCCCCTGGCCGCCGCCAGGGGCAACGGTGCCAGGCCCGAGCGCCCCCGAGGGCTCTTTGCGGGTGGTATGTTCGCCCCGCTTTGGAGGCGAGGAGGAGGTACGCACACGGGGCGATCGCACTCGCCGGGGTGATCGCCGCGACCAGCTGTGGCGGCGGCGAGCGGCAGGACGCCGACGAGCCCGAGGGCAAGTTTCCGGTCCAGGTGCTGAACGCCAGCTTCCCCGCGCGGCAGAAGCTGGCGCAGAGCTCCAACCTCGTGTTAACGGTGCGCAACGCCGGCACCGAGACGATCCCGAACATCGCGCTCACGGTCGACGGCTTCGACTACCGCAAGAACGACCCCGACCTCGCCGACCGCGAGCGTCCGCGCTTCGCGGTGAACGGCGTACCGGTGGAGATCGCCGGCTTCCCGGAGGCGAAGGACGCCACGCCGCAGGGCTGCGACACCGCCTACGTCAACACCTGGGCGTGCGGGCCCCTCCGACCCGACGCGCAGACCACTTTCCGCTGGTCGGTCACCGCCGTTCAGGCCGGCCCGTTCAAGATCGACTGGCGAGTGGCCGCGGGGCTCGACGGAAAGGCAAAAGCGGTGAGCGCCGGAGGCGGCGCGGCGCCGAGCGGCAGCTTCGTGGGGTCCGTCTCCAGCAAGGCGCCCCAGACGCGCATAGGGGAGGACGGCCGGACCATTGTCAGCGGGAGCCGCTGACCGCCGCAGCGCAAGCTTGGCTTGCGGGGCGGCGTTATTTGCGCCGGTCCTCGTGGCCCGCGCAGCGCTCCACGGGCAGCCGCGGGTACTTCGGGTAGCGCTCATCGGTCTTCGAGCGCTCGCACATCGAGAACTCGCTCCCGCGCGTGTTGCGGATGATCCGCTGGTGGCGGCAGCTGTCGCAGAGACCCGCCTTCACAGGGGTAAGGCTTCCACTTAGGCAAGTAAGGGGTCGGCCCCTCCAAGTCGATGCAAATGCCCGATGTGGGGCGTCCGTCTCAGCTCCACACTCGAGCCATGCAGAACGTCACGGTTCGTCAGTCCCGTCCCGCCGATGAATCCAACCTTGCTCGGCTGGCGGCGCTCGACAGTGCGAGACCCCTCCACGGCCCGGCCCTCGTGGCCGAGGCCGACTCGCGGTTGCTCGCGGCGCTCCCGCTCGGCTCGGGTCGTGCCATCGCCGATCCCTTCGAGCCGACCGCCGAGCTCGTAGAGCTGCTCCGGCTCCACAGGGAGCAGCTCGCCGAGAACCGGGGCGACCGCGCGACACGCGGTCGCCTCGGTTCCCTCCTGCGCGCGCGGCTTTCGCACCAGAGCAGTTGAGCTCAGAGGAGATCGAATGGACGCCCGCCTCCACGCCATCGCAGTCGATGCCCATCTCCGCGAGCTCTCGCGCGGAAGGCGCCGCATGGGACCATGGTCCCCCGATGGCCACCCGAATGACCAGCGCCCGCTTCGTCGGGCGATCCGGACAGCTCGCCGAGTTGGAGGCCGCGTTACGCGACGCCGCCGAGCACCGTCCGTCGCTGGCGCTTGTAGCCGGTGAGTCTGGCGTAGGAAAGTCGCGCCTGGTCCAGGAGCTGCTGGACCGGGCGCGCGGCGACGGCGTCCTCGTGCTGGCGGGCGACTGCGTCGACCTCGGTGAGGGAGAGCTCCCGTATGCACCGTTGGTCGGTGCGCTCCGTGGGCTGCTGCGGGACGGGCACCCGGCGCTCGACGCGCTGCCGGTTCCTCTTCGAGCCGCGCTCGGCGCGATGCTGCCGGGCCTGGGCGGGGACGGTGGCGAACAGGACGTCTCGCAGGCGTCCGTCTTCGAAGCCCTCTTCTCCCTGCTGGAGGAGCTCGGGGAGGAGCGTGCCGTCCTCCTCGCTATCGAGGACCTCCACTGGGCGGACAGCTCTACTAGGGCATTCCTCAGCTTCCTCTCACGCAGCCTGTGCGGCGAGCGCCTGATGCTGGTCGGGACCTACCGCTCGGACGAGCTCCACCGCCGCCATCCGTTGCGCCCGCTGCTCGGCGAGCTCGCACGCGACCCGGCCTCGCGGATGCTCGACCTGCCGCCATTCACCCGCGAGGAGCTGGCGGAGCAGCTCGAGGGGATCCTGGCCGGCCCGGCCGACCCCGCGCTCGTGGAGCGGGTCTGGGCGCGCAGCGAGGGCAACGCGTTGTTCACGGAGGAGATCCTCGCCGCCGGGCTGGACGGCCGCGGCCCGCTGCCGCCGACACTCCGCGATGCGCTGATGCTGCGGGTGGAGCAGCTCTCGCCGCGAGCTCAGCAGGTGCTCCGCTGGCTGGCGTGTCAGACCCAGATCGATCACGAGCTGCTCGCCGAGGTGAGCGGCGTCGAGGCCGACGCTCTGCTGGACGCGCTGCGCGAGGCCGTGGCGGCGCACATCCTGGTCGCGGACGCCGAGGGCGGCTACGCCTTCCGCCACGCGCTGCTGCGCGAGGTGGTTCACGACGACCTGCTGCCCGGCGAGCGCACGGAGCTGCACGAGACGCTCGCCCGGGCACTCGAGAGGAGGATCGCGGAGGGTGACGCCGGCGCTCACATAACGGCACAGGCCGCGCATCACTGGATGGCGGCCGGCGACCAGCGCGCCGCTCTCGCCGCGGCGGTCCGGGCCGCCGCGGCCGCTGAGCGCGTGGACGCGTACGCCGAGGCGCACGCCCTGCTCGAGCGGGCTCTCGGCCTCTGGAATCACGTAGACGACCCCGAAGCGCTCGTCGGCACCACGCGCGTGGAGCTGTTGCTGCGGGCCGCCGACGCCGCGGACGTGAGCGGCGAGGGGACCCGCTTCGAGGCGCTTCTGCACGGCGCGCTCGACTTCGTCGATCCCGCGCGCGAGCCGCGCCGGGTGGCCTCGCTGCTCTGGCGCCTGCACCGCATCCAGTGGGAGCTCAACCGCCAGGACGAGTCGATAGAGACGCTCGACCGCGCGCTCTCACTGCTCGAGCCCTTCGAGCCGACGAGCGAGCTGGCCGCCCTGCTGGCGTCGAAGGCGCGCGCCCGCATGCTCCAGGCCCGCAACCGCGAGGCGATTGAGGCGGGCCGTGAGGCGCTCCAGGTGGCGCGATCGGTGGACGACGCCGCGGCCGAGGCGCAGGCGCTCAACGCGATCGGAGTGGCGCTTGCAGCCGCTCGCCAGGTCAACGAGGGGATCGCCGCGCTCCGCGAGGCGCGTGCACTCGCGCGTGAGAACGGGCTCGGGGAGTACGTCGACCGCGCGTCGGTCAATCTCGCGGACAGCCTGCACCACACCGCGCAGAGCCACGAAGCGCTGGCGGTCGCCCGTGAGGGCCTCGAGGAGGCGCGGGCCGGGGAGCGGCCACACACCTGGCTCGTGCTGCAGCTCGCCGAGATCGAGTTCGAGACGGGCGACTGGCGCGCCGCGGCCGCGGGGCTGCCCAACCAGCGGCGGCGCTACTGGGGCACCACCCTGCTCAACTACCGGCTGCGGCGCATCGAGCAGGCGCTCGGGCGCGGCGATGACGCCGAGGCCCGGGTCGAGATCGTGAGCGCCGAGCGGGCGGCCGTCGACTCCACCGAGCCGCAGTTTCTGGCTCCGCTGGGGGCTCATCGAGCGGAGCTCGAGCGGCGAGCCGGCGACGTGGCGGCGGCGCGCGCGGCTGTCGACGAGGCGCTCGACCGGATCGAGTTCTGCTCCGAGGACATCGCCCGGATCGCGCTCGTGGCCGTGGCCGGCGTACGGGTCGAGGCCGACGAGGCAGAGCGCGCGCGCGACCGCCGCGACGAGGCCGGCGAGCGCGCCGCTCGGGAGCGGGCGACGGCGATGGCCGACCGCGTCCGGATGGCGGGATACGACGGCGGACCCGTGGTTCAGGCCCAGCTGACCCTCGCCGAGGCCGAGCTGGCACGGAGCGAGAACCGCCGCGACCCGGCGCTGTGGGAGGGAGCCGCGGCAGCTTGGGAGGGCATCGGCCGCCCCTACCCGGCGACGTACGCGCGCTGGCGCGAGGCCGAGACGCTAGCGGCCGCACGAAATCGGGAGACCGCCGCGCGGGTGGCGGAGGCGGCGCTCCAAACGGCGCGCCGGCTCGGAAGCAGGTGGCTGGTTGCGGAGATCGAGGGCCTGGCCACCCGTGCGCGGCTGCGAGTGGAGGGGGCGCCGAGCCCCGCGCGGAGGGACGGCGCCGCTGCGGACGACGACCCCTTCGGTCTCACTCCCCGCGAGCGCGAGGTGCTGGGCCTGGTCGCGGTCGGCGCGACCAACCGTGAGATCGGCGAGCGCCTCCACATGGCGGAGAAGACCGCCAGCGTGCACGTGTCCCGGATCCTGGCCAAGCTCGACGTGCGCTCGCGGACGGAAGCGGCCGCCGTTGCGCACCGGCACGGGCTGGCGGGCGCAGCGCTGACCTGAGGGATAACCGTACCCCCGGACGCCTGCTGGCCCCAGCGAGCTGGACTCGCCCCGGTGCGACCGTTGAGTCACCCGAACTCAACCGAAAACAGAGGAACCGAAAATGAACACCGGGGCTCGCATCGCACTCGTCGTCGGCGGCGCCTTCGCCGCCCTATTCGCATCTCTATTGCTGGTCCTGGGCGCTGTCGCGCTCTGGGGCGACTCGCAGAAGGACGAACGGGGCTACGTCACGACGGACACGCACCACTTCGAAGCGGATACGCGGGCGCTCGCCAGCGAGAACCTCGACGTGGACCTCGACGGCGCAGAGTGGGTCTTCGACGAGACCGACCTCGGGGCGGTGAAGCTCGACGTGGAGTCGCGCGCCGACAAGCCGGTGTTCGTGGGCATTGCCCGCACCAGCGACGTGTCGAACTACCTTCGCGGTGTCGCGCACACCGAGGTCAGCGACGTGAACTACGGAGGCCCCCTGGGCGACGACTTCCACGCCGCCTACAGCGACCGCTCCGGCAACGGCCGCGCCGCGCCGCCCGCCGAGTCGGACATCTGGGTAGCGTCCAAGCAGGGCTCGGGCCGACAGGCGCTCGCCTGGGACGTCAAGGACGGTGATTGGTCCGTGGTCGTGATGAACGCGGACGGCTCGCGCGGAGTTGACGCCGACATCAGCGCCGGCGCGAAGGTCCCGTTCCTGGAGGGGCTGGGCTGGAGCCTCGTCGGCGCCGGCGGCTTCGCGCTCGTGATCGGAGTCGGCCTGATGGTGCTGGGGATCCGCCGCCCACGCGACCCGTCCGGGACTGCCCCGGTCGGCGGCGCCGCCCCGGTGGCCGCCTAGAGATGAGGATGCGGCCGTCCCGGACGCCCGGGGCGGCCGCGCTCGCTCCGTCATGCTTCTCCGCCGGTGGAACTCCGCGCGCGCATCGTCTCCCTGACCCTGGCCGAGGAGTTCGCCATCTCGCGCGCCTCTCGTACAACCCAGGAGGTCGTGCAGCTCGAGCTCGAGCACGAGGGGATCGTCGGCGCCGGCGAGTCCGCGCCGGTCTACTACCGGGGCGAGAGCGCCGAATCGGCCGCCGAGTTCCTAAGCGAGGAGGCGCCGGCGCTCGCCGGCGACGACCCCTTCGCGCTCGAGGCCATCGGGCAGCGCGTGGAGGACGTGGAGGGCCAGGCTGCCGGCAAGGCGGCGCTCGACGGCGCGCTCCACGACTGGATCGGAAGGCGGCTCGGGCTCCCGGTCTGGCGCCTTCTCGGTCTCTCGCCGGTGGGCCCGCCCACCTCCTACACGATCGGCATCGACACGGTGGAGGGCACGCATCGCCGCGCTCGGGCCGCGCGCGGCTTCCGAGCCTTGAAGATCAAGGTCGGCGGCCCCGACGACCTGGCCCGCGTCGAGGCGGTCCGAGCAGAGTCGGACATGCCGTTGCGGGTGGACGCCAACGAGGGCTGGACGCTCGAGTCCGCGCGCGAGCTGGTGCCCGAGCTGATGGAGCTGGGCGTGGAGCTGATCGAGCAGCCCTTTCCAGCCGGGGACGTAGACAGCTTCCGCGAATTGCGGGAGCTCGAGCCCCGGCCGCCGCTGGTGGTGGACGAGGGCTGCCACGACCTCGCCGACGTGGCCGCGGCCGCCGAGTACGCCGACGCGATCAACGTGAAGCTGGCGAAGTCCGGGGGCCTGCGCGAGGCTGTGCGGATGATCCACGCCGCCCGCGCGCTGGGATTGCGGGTGATGCTCGGCTGCATGATCGAGTCGCAGCTCGGCATCGCGCCCGCGGCGGCCGTCGCGTCGCTCGTCGACTGGGTCGACCTCGACGGCCACCTGCTGCTCGCGGATGAGCCCTACACCGGGCTGGAGTTCCGGGACGGCCGGGTGCTCCCCGGCCCGAACCCCGGACTGGGGGTCGCTCCCGCGTGAGCGAGCGGCTCGCCATCTTCGCGGAGGGGCTCTTCGCGCGCCACACGGGCAAGACCGGGCACGGCGTGATCCGCTACGGCACGCGCCAGGTCGTGGCGGTGGTCGACTCGACCGAGGCCGGCCGCACCGCGAACGAGGTCGAGCCGTTCTGCCTCCACCCCGTGCCGATCGTGGCCAGCGTGCGCGAGGCGATCGACCGCGGCGCCACCACCCTGCTGATCGGGGTGGCGCCCACCGGCGGCAAGCTCGATCCCACCTGGCGCCCGGCCTTGCTCGAGGCGATCGAGGCCGGGCTGTCGCTCGAGGCGGGCCTGCACACCCAGCTCGCCGACGACCCCGAGCTTGCCGCCGCCGCCGAGCGCCACGGCGTGGAGCTGCGCGACCTGCGCGCCGCGCCGCCCGACCTGACGGTCCCGAAGGGACCGCACAGCCGTCCCGGCTCGGTACGCGTGGTCCACAGCGTCGGCTCGGACACTGTGATCGGCAAGAAGGTCGTGACGCTCGAGCTCGACCGCGCGGCC
Source organism: Thermoleophilaceae bacterium (assembly GCA_036519295.1). Taxonomy (GTDB): domain Bacteria; phylum Actinomycetota; class Thermoleophilia; order Solirubrobacterales; family Thermoleophilaceae; genus JACVRW01. The sequence continues at coordinate 3,972 of DATDLN010000221.1, read as the reverse complement.
CGCGAGCGCGGCCTGCGCTCCGTCTACGTCCCCACGGGCCAGACCGGGGTGGCGATCGCCGGCTGGGGGATCGCCGTCGACCACGTGATCTCGGACTACGTGGCGGGCGCGGCAGAGCGGCTGGTCCTGGAGGGCTCGGAGCGCGGCGACCTGCTGTTCCTCGAAGGGCAGGGCGCGCTCTTCCACCCCGCGTACTCGGGCGTGACGCTCGGCCTGCTGCACGGCTCGGCGCCCGACCTGCTGGTGCTGGTGCACAAGCCGAACGCCGCCGCGATCCGCAACTACCCCGGCCTGCCGATCCCGCCGCTGCCCGAGCTGATCGCCGCCTACGAGGCCGTGGCGGCGCCGGTGCGCGCGACCCGCGTGGCGGCGATCGCGCTCAACACCGCCGACCTCGACGAGGCGGCGGCGCTCGCGGCAGTGGCGGCCGCCGAGGAGGAGACCGGGCTGGTGGCCGACGACGTGGTGCGCTTCGGAGCGGAGCGCGTGCTGGACGCGGTGCTCCAAGCGTTGCCGGTCTCCGCGGGACGGGTCAGAGCGGGGTAAGGAGGCTGAGTCCAGGGCCGGTCAGGGGATTCGTCGCGGCCGGTCAAGGGGGGTTGGTCACGAAAGTCAACCGTGGGTTGAACAATGTGCCCAACCCCCCCAAGGGAGGCCTGGCGCCGTGGGCCTCACCCCCCTACCCAGCCCAGGCGCGGCCGGCAGAACCGCAAACCCGGCGAGCGCCACCAAACTCAGCGCGGCAAGCTCGGCGCAATGATGCGGTGCGCCTTCAAACCCAGCCCAACCGCTCCCGATCCTCGCTCCGCAGCGGATCGAGCCCAGTCAATTCGCGCACGCGGTCCAGCCGGTACCCCACCGTGTGCCGGTGCGCGTGGATCGCCTGCGCCGTGGCGTTCATGTTGCAGTTGTTGCCGAGGTAGGCGGCCAGCGTCCCGAGCAGGTCGGTCGAGTACTGCTCGTCGTAGCGCACCAGCGGGGCGACCGTGTCCTCGTAGAAGCTGCGCACCTCAAGCGGGTGGCTCGCCAGCACCCGGAAGAGCAGGCGGTAGGTCCCCTCGCCGATCTCCTCGCCGGGCGGGCCGCCGCCCGCGGCCGTCACGCGGAGCACCAGCTCCGCCTCGTCCAGCGCCCGCCGAACCTCGCCCGCTCCGGTGCGGTGCGAGGAGCTCCCCACCTCCGCATGCCGCCCCAGGCGCGTTGCCGCGCGGCGCGCGTCTTCGGGCGGGCCCGGGAGCAGCGCGTAGACCTTGCCCTCCACGGCGTGAGTCAGCGCGCCGGGCACCTCGGCCGCCAGCGAGGCGACCACGCGGCCCGGGCCACGGCCGTTCGGATCGGCGCAGAGGGCTGTGAAACCGCCGCCCAGGTCGAATCCGAGGCGCATGGCCCTGCGGGCCATGTCGTCCGGCTCGAGCTCGGGACGCGTGAGCAGGTCCTCGAGAAACGACCCGCGGAGCGACTGCTCGGTCTCGTCCCTGGCCTCCGCCACGGCGACCTCGGTCAGGGCCGCGATCGCGGCTACGTGCAGGTATTCGCCGGCGTCCGGCCTGCCGGGACCGAGCAGCAGCACCGCACCGAGGTCGCGGCCGCCCGAGGAGACGGGGACCTCTACCACGACCTCGGGCGGACGCTGCGGCCTGCCGCCCGCCTGGCGCGCGGCCACGTACCTCTCGTACGGGATCCAGGCGTCCACCGGCGCACCGAGCCGCGGCACGATCACGACCACTGGCGCGCCGGCGTGCGCGGAGGCGATCTCCGCGACCCGCTCGAGCCCGTCCCCCGCGAGCACGGCGCCCACCATTTCGAGGTGGGCGCCGCGCGGTGTTGCGGGGGAGGAGACTGGCGCTCCGCGACCTAGCTCACGGGCAGGTATCGCTCGATCTCCCATGGCGTCACCTGGACCCGGTACTCGAGCCACTCCTCGCGCTTGAGGTCGATGTAGCGCGAGAAGATGTGCGAGCCGAGCGCCTGCTCCACCAGCTCGGACCCGGCCATCTCGTCGATCGCCTCCCCCAGCGATTCGGGCAGGTGCTCCACCCCCATCGCCTCTCGGTCGTCCTCGGTCAGGTCGTAGAGGTTGCGCTCGATCGGCTCGGGCAGCTCATAGCCCCGCTGGATGCCCTCGAGCCCCGCGTGGAGCAGCGCCGCGAACGTGAGGTACGGATTGCACGAGGGGTCCGGGCACCTGAGCTCGGCGCGGGTGGCCCGGTCCTTGCCGGGGTGGTAGACGGGCATCCGCACGAGCGCCGAGCGGTTGCGGCGCGACCAGCCGATGTACACCGGGGCCTCATGGCCGGGCACCAGCCGCTTGTACGAGTTGACCGACGGAGCGAACAGCGCCGACAGCTCCCGGGCGTGGCGCAGCTGCCCGGCGATGAACCCCTTCGCCTCGGGCGAGAGGTAGTACTCGTCGTCCGCGTCGAAGAAGACGTTCTCGTCCCCGCGAAAGAGCGACTGGTGGGTATGCATCCCCGAGCCGTTCTCACCGAACAGCGGCTTCGGCATGAAGGTCGCGTAGTAGCCGTGAGCGGCCGCCACCTCCTTGACGGCTATCCGGTAGGTCATCGTGTTGTCGGCCATCTCGAGACCGTCCGCGAAGCGCATGTCGATCTCGTGCTGCGAGGGGCCCACCTCGTGATGGGTGTACTCCACCGGGATGCCGAGGTCCCGCAGCGTGAACACGACGTCGCGTCGGAAGCGGAGGCCACGTCGAGCGTGGTGAGGTCGAAGTAGCCCCCCTTGTCGAGCACCTCCGGGCCCTCGTCCGACCTGAACAGGAAGAACTCGAGCTCCGGCCCCAGGTAGTAGTGGTCGAAGCCCATCTCATTCGCTCTCCCCAGGACGCGCCGCATCTGAAAGCGGGGATCGCCCTCGTACGGCTCGCCCCCCGGCTTCAGCACGTCGCAGAACAGCCGGCCGACGGAGTGCGACTCGCCGGTCCTCCAGGGGAGGATCCGGAAGGTCGTCGGGTCGGGCATCGCGACCATGTCCGACTCCTCGATCCGGTTGAAGCCGGTGATCGACGAGCCGTCGAAGCCCATTCCCTCGTCGAGCGCCCCCGGCAGCTCCTCGCGGCCGACCGCGAACGACTTGAGCCGGCCGAAGATGTCCGTGAACCAGAAGCGGATGAACTCGACGCCCAGCTCCTCCACCTGCGCGAGCACGTCGCTCGCTCCGGTCGCCGTCCTCTCAGGCGCGATGGCCACCGACCGACACCTCCTCTCCGTGCGCCTGCAGCACCAGCTCGCCCTCTTCGCCGGTGCGGATGCGCACCGCCTCCTCCACCGGCAGGACGAAGAGCTTCCCGTCACCGACCGAGCCGGTCCGGGCGTGCCTCAGGATCACCTCCTTGATCAGGCCGACGTCCTTCGACTCGACGACGCACTCGAGCTTCAGCTTCGGCCGTAGATGGACGGCGATGTCCGAGCCGCGGTAGTGCTCGGTGATCGCCTTCTGCCTGCCCGAGCCCTTTACCTCGGTGATCGAGAGGCTCGGGAAGCCGGCCTCGAGCAGATCCGCGCGGATCGGCTCGAAGGCCTCGTGACGGATGTAGGCGACGACCATCTTCATGCCGGCGCCTCCCCGGTCACCGCGGCCGTCACCCCGGCCGGGACCGGCTCAGCCGCGCGTCCGCCGGCCGGCAGGCCGGGACCGATGAGCTCGGACGGCGGGATGAACTGCTCCGGGTACCCGTACATGCCGGTCTCGGAGATGTCGAGCCCCGCGTCCTCCTCCTCGGGCGAGACACGCAGGCCGATCGTCGCCCTGACGACGTAGAAGACGGCGTACGAGACCACGAACACGCAGGCGAAGGCCACCGCGACACCGAGCGCCTGGTCACCCAGCTGCGTGAAGCTGCCCGTGTACCAGAGGCCGCCCTCGCCGACGCCGTTCAGCTCGGCGAGCCGCGGGGCGGTGAAGAGGCCGCACGAAAGAGTGCCCCAGACTCCGGCCAGTCCGTGCGCCGAGAGC
>DATDLN010000220.1:0-3609 GCA_036519295.1 Thermoleophilaceae bacterium | reverse complement strand
GACGGCGCCGGCGGCTTCTCCGCTCCCACCGACTTCGCCGCCGGCGACTTCCCCAAGTCGGTGGCGATGGGCGACCTGGACGGCGACGGGGACCTCGACCTGGCGGTGGCCAACTTCGGCTCGGACGACGTCTCGGTGCTGCTGAACCAGACAGCGAGGCCAGCGACGCTCGGCGGGCTGATCGAGGCGGTGGAGGCGCTCGGGCTGCCGCGCGTGCCCGAGCGCAGCCTGCTCGCGAAGCTCGAGCGGGCGCAGCGGAGCCTCGCCCGGGGCAACACCGCCGGCGCCTGCCGCAGGCTAGCCGCCTTCGCCAACCAGGTGGCCGCCCAGAGCGGCAAGAAGATCCCCCCCGCGGAGGCCGAGGCGCTGATCGCCGACGCGCTGGCGCTGCGCGAGTCGCTCGGCTGCACCTGAGCCAGCGCTCGCAGGCGGCCGCCGACGGCCACGTGGCCGCCTGGCCGCCCTTGTGGTGGTGGCGATCGCGCTCGGCGAGGCCCGCAACGAACGCCACCGGGCGCGCCGGCGCCCGACTCGCTCCGGCTCAGCGCGAAGCACGGCCAGCTGGGAGGCGGTCGGGGCAGCTCCCAGGCGCTTCACGAGTCGCTCGATCTGCCCGTAGGGCAGCTCACATCGCGGCGCCCAAACCCGCCGGACACTTACCGCCCGAGCGCAGGCCTGGGCGGGCGCCTGCGCGGGAGCGGCGAGCGCTCGGACACGTCCGAGAATGCCCTTTCCCAACGTGTACTGCGGCTGTGACGCCCCTCTTGCGCCGGGTGATCCCGTGCCGGCAAGACCGAGTTCTCGAACGTGTCCGCGGGCCTAAGCGGAACCCGCCGCGCGAAAGCGTCCGAACCGGGGCAAGTCCTGAGGGGTTGCGGCGCTCCCGAGCATATGCGTGACTCTACGGCCAGAACCGACCAGGCCACGGAGGCGACGGCGACCAGCGACCACTCTCCTTCCAGGCACGACCAGGCCCCGCCGACGGTCGGTCTGGCAGTAGTTCCCGACCCGCCGCGGCTTTTCAGGCCCGGCCTGCCTGATCGTCTTGTGATTGGCGCAGGTCGGTGGCCGCCCCGGCGCCGTGCTCGCTCGGCGCCGCGCCGCGGCCGCCTACCCGGGAACTGGCTCTTCCTCAGGCTCCCGTGGCGGCTCGGGCGCCTCGTCCGGCTCGGGCTCCTCTTCCGGAGGATCCTCCGGCTCGAGCGGCGGCGGCTCTGGGACCTCGGTCCTCGGCTCGTTCGTGGCGGGCGCGACCATTTCCCTACAGGATGCCCTGCCCGCGAGCTGCGCGCAGCGTCCTTAGAGTCCGAGCGCGTACCTCGACGCGTCGGGAGCTTCGGCCCGTGCTGGAGGTGCGCGTCGACGGCCTCGTCCGCGAGCTCCCGGACGACGTTTGCCTTCCAGTAGGCGACCTTCCCCGCCGGCGCCGGAAAGAAGCGTCTGATTCCTAGAGGCGGCACGCTGCGCCGGCTGGGACGCGACGGTTCAACACCGGATCGCGCAAGCCGCCCTCAAGCTGGTGCTAGCGCCGAGCTCCTACGCTGACACCGAGCAGCCCTGCTCCTATGGTTCAGGACGGGAGTGCCGGTACTGGTTTTCGACGATGGGAGCGCCGAGACGAGTCGGCTGCTGGGTTCCACATAAGACGAGCGAGCGCGGGAGGCGATCGGCCGCCGCCTGGGGTCCCGCAGTGACTCCATTCCGAGCATCGCGGAGTCGTCGAGAAGACGCTTCCCGCCGTGGCAAGGCGCGGCAGGGACGGCGTCGTTGGACTCGCGGTCGTGCTGGCCGCGTCTGCCTCAGACCGCGAGAGCCACGCATGGCGGGCCGACTCGACTAGCGTCGCGCCAGGCTGTCTGGCCGCTCGACACGCTCCGACTCGGCGGAGAGGATCGTCTGCGGAGATCGCGTCTCGAAGGTCGAGTCCGATAAGTCGTGTTCGGCGGATCGTCGCCCGGGGGTCGGCCGACGATCAGCGCAGCGAAGCGACGAGGTCCGCAGCGAGCTCTGGAATCTTCGTGAAGATGCTGATGTGTCCCTCGTCGGGCCAGGTCAACAACTTCGCCGTGGGGATCAGCTCGGCCGTGTGGCGTCCGTGGGCGACCGGAACCACGGTGTCGGCTTCACCGTGAAGGATCCAGACGGGGGCGACGATCGCGGCGGTGTCGAATGACCATGGTCTGCCCTGCAGCGTGATGTCCTGGGCGTAGCCGCCCACGCCCTGTCGGAAGGCCTCCCCCACCGTCGTCATGAGCGTCGTCGCCAGCGCCTCGTCCTGCAGCGCGGCCTGGTCGGCTTCGGCCAGCTCCCCCAAGCCTCCCTCCATGAAGCCACTCCCGTCGGGCCCGTAGCGCGCCTCACACCATGCCACGGCTCCCGCCTCGTCGCCGATCCGCATGAGTTCCCCCTCGTTCTCTGGGTAGCCGTCCCAGGCGCCGGGCCAGCCGAAGTCGGTCTCGCCGGCCACGCTGCCGGCGCTCGCGACCCGGTCGGGCAAGAGGGCCGCGCACGCCACAGCGTAGGGCCCTCCCGACGACAGTCCCAAGACGGCGAAGCGCTCGACATCGAGATGGTCGGCCAAGGCGGCGACGTCTGACGGCCAGTCGTGCAGGCGCCGCCCGCGCTGCGGTGAGGAGCCCCCGTAGCCGGGCCGGTCGGGCGAGACCGCCCGCACGCCGCACTCTGCGAAGGCTTCCTCGAAAGAGGTCAGATCCAAGCGCGTGCTCGGTGCGCCGTGGAAGTAGATGACGACCGGGCCGCCCGACGCGCCAAGATCCGTGTACGCAAGCAGGCGCCCGTCGGGCAGGGTGACCGACGCGTCAAGCACGACGCGGACGCTACACAACCGGGTCGGGACCGGCTTCTACTTTTCCGCGCGGGGCCGGGCACCCCGCCGGCTCCAGCGCGAACGAGCAGGCCGAACGCTCTACCCGCCGCAAGCCGTAGGCGAGAGCGGCGCCTTTCGGTCTAGCTCCGCCCGCCGTGGAGGAAGTGCCGGACGGCGTCGTTGAACTCGTCGGGAGCTTCGATATTGCAGAGATGACCGGCGTCCGGCAGCACGACAAGCCTCGAGCCGGGGATCGCCGCGTGCAGGGCCTCGGCGACCGTCAGCGGCGCTCGGACATCCCGGTCGCCGTACATCAGCAAGGTCGGGACGTCGATGTGGGGCAGCACGTCGCGGACGTCCTCGGCGGACGCCCGCCATCGCCCGAAACCCGCGCGGATGGAACGCCCGCATGCTGGCGCGGAAGTCGTCCACCGTCTCACGCGGCATCGTCTTGGAGAACATCGTCGGCAGCAACGCATCGACGAACGCCTCCGGCGTGCCATCGGCCAAGGCGAGAGCCTGGCGAAGGCGTAACCCGGCGACCTCGGCCGGCAGCGAACCGGCCCAGCCCGCGTATGCCGACGCCAGAATCAGGGCGCTCGACCTGGCGGAGTGGCGCCGCTGAAGCGCCAGGGCGAGGATGCCGCCGAACGACAGTCCGGCCACACTCGCAGTGCCGAAACCCAACTTCTCGAGGAAGCCGGCGAGGCAGTCGGCGTACCCATCGAGCCCGAACCGTTCGGGCGGATCGCTCGAGCGACCGGCCCCCGGAGCGTCCCACG
>DATDLN010000219.1:0-8682 GCA_036519295.1 Thermoleophilaceae bacterium | reverse complement strand
GGCCGAGTCATCGGCCGCCTACAACTACGGTGAGCTGCAGCCGAACGGCGATCTCTACTTCTCCGTGACCATCCCCTCGCTGATCGTCGCCACGTACGGCGGCGGGACCGGCCTGGCGACCGAGCGCGAATGCCTCGAGCTGATTGGGCTGCTACGGCAAGGGCAAGGTCCTGAAGCTCGCCGAGATCATCGCCGCCACCGTGCTGTGCGGCGGAGCTCTCGCTCGGCTCGGCCATCGTGGCGGAGGAGTGGGTCAAGGCCCACGATCTGTTCGGGCGAAATCGCCCCTAATTACCTGACGATGCGGGCGGCTCGCCTCAACGAGCGCCGGCCGAAACCGAGCACCTAGCCGGTGTTCCGAAGCCCCGCGGCGATCCCGTTGACGGTCAGCAGGAGCGCCCTGGCAACGTCCGGGTCGGGCTCGCGGCCGGCCTCGCGGTCGGCCCGCCAGCGCTCGGTAAGCGCCACCTGTAGGTAGTGGATCGGCGCCAGGTAGTCGTCGCGCACGCGCAGGGTCCGCTGGAGCACCGGGTTGGCGCCCAGGAGCTCCCGCTCGCCGGTTAGCCGAAGGAGCTCGCCCACGGTCAGGTCGTGCTCGGCGCGGATCGAGTCGTAAAGGCGCCGTAGCTCGTCCGGGACGAGGCGGGCGACGTAGTGCCCCGCCAGCGCCAGGTCGGTCTTGACCAGCGTCATCGACACGTTCGAGAGGAAGTTCCTGAAGAAGGGCCAGTCCGCCTGCATCTCGCGCAGCCGCTCCCCCAGACCCGCCTCAGCCGCCGCGGCGAGGCCCGAGCCGACGCCGTACCAGCCCGGCACGATCTGCCGCGACTGGGTCCAGCCGAACACCCACGGGATCGCGCGCAGGCCCTCGATCCCCTCGCCCGAGTCCGGCCGGCGCGGCGGTCGCGAGCCCAGATGGAGCTCGCCCAGCAGCTCTACCGGCGTGGAGGCGAAGTAGTAGGCCGGCAGGTCGGGGTCGTCCACGAGCGCGCGGTAGCGCCCGAAGGCGGCGTCCGAGACGGTCTCCATCGCCTCGGACCAGGCGGCCAGCGTCTCCGGTGGCTGCCGCGGCGTTCGGTGCAGGGCGGTGGACTCGAGCGTGGCCGCCAGCATGAGCTCGAGGTTCTCGCGCGCGAGGCTCGGCAACAGGTACTTGTCCGAGATCACCTCGCCCTGCTCGGTGAGCTTGATCTCGCCGTCGAGCGTGCCCCAGGGCTGAGCGAGGATCGCGTCGTGGGCGGGACCGCCGCCGCGGCCGACGGTCCCGCCGCGGCCGTGGAAGAGCCGCAGCCGGACCCCGAATCGGCGGGCAGCGTCGCGAAGGCGCTGCTGGGCGCGGTGGATCTCCCACTGGCTGGTGGTGATGCCGGCGGCCTTGTTGGAATCCGAGTAGCCGAGCATCACCTCCTGCACGCCTCCGCGCAGCGCGACGATGCGGCTGTAGGTCGGATCCTCGAGCAGCCCCGAGAGCACGCCGTCTGCGCGGCGCAGCTCGTCGACCGTCTCGAGGAGCGGAACGAAGCCGACTCGCGCGACGCCGCCGTGAATGTCGATCAGACCGGCCTCGCGCGCGAGCACCACCGCGGCGAGGACGTCGTCGGTGCCACGGCACATTGACACGATGTACGACTCGATCACGTCGTGCCCGTAGCGCTCCTGTGAGCGTCGGACGGCGGCGAGGGTCTCGAAAGTCCGGGCGCCCGCCGCGTCGAGGGGCGGCGGGCTCACCGCGAGCGGGCGTCGCGAACGCAGCTCGGCGGCGAGCAGCGCCCGCCGCTCGCCCCGCGACAGGTCGCGATAGGGACGGTCGCCTTCGTCGACACGATCGAAGAGCTGGCCGAGCGCGGAGTGGTGGGCCTCGGCGTGCTCGCGCACGTCGAGCGTGGCCAGGTGGAGCCGGAACGCGGCCAGCGTGCGGATGGCGCTCTCGAGCCGCCCACGGGCGATCAGCTCGCCGCGATGCACCAGCAGCGAGTCGCGTACGACGACGAGGTCGTCGAGCAGCGCCGCGGCGCCGAGATAGTCGCGGCCCGGCTCGTGCGCCTGATCCTGCGCCAACCGGCGGCGGGTGTTCAGAAGCTTCTGCCGCACGCAGGTGAGCTTCAGCCGGTACGGCTCCTCGGCGTTCAGGCGCCGGTAGCGCGCGTCGAGCTCGGGCAGCCGCTCGAGGTCGAGTTCGAGCGACGCCTCGAGCTCCGGGGTGACGCCTGCAATTCGCACCGAGGGGGACAGGTCCACACGCAGCTCGTCGACGACGGCCAGCGCGTCGCGGATCGCATGCTCGTGCTGGAGGTCCAGCACCTCCATCGTGCTCTGCGGGGTCACGTTGGGGTTGCCGTCTCGATCGCCGCCGATCCAGCTGCCGAACGCGATTGGGCGCGCGTCGAGGGGCAGCTCGAGATTCAGACGGGACAGCTCGTCGGCCAGCCCTTCGAGCACGTGCGGGACGGCGTCCCGGTGGAGCTCGTCGAAGTAGTAGACGGCGTTCCGCGCCTCGTCGACGACGTCCGGGCGGGCGATGCGGAGCTCGTCGGTCTGCCACATCAGATCGATCTGCTCCTCGAGCCGCTCCCGAACTCGGCGCTCGTTGTTGGTCGCCCGGTCCCACTCCTCGAGCAGCACCGCGATGTGGCGGATCTTCGCCAGCACCGTGCGCCGCGCGGCCTCCGTGGGATGGGCTGTGAAGACCGGGCGTACCGCCAGCCGCCGGACCTCCACGGCCAGGTCGCCGGTGGGCACGCCCGCGGCGGCGATCCGCTCCGTCGCCTGTGCGAGCCAGGTGCCGTCCCGCGCGCGGATGCCGGCGAGCTCGCGCCCGCGGTGCACCTGCTCGGCGACGTTGGCGAGGTGGAAGTAGGTGCTGAACGCGCGCACGAGCCGGATCGCGGTGGCGGGATCGACATCCGCGAGCACGGCCGCCGTGGCGTCGCGGTCCGATCGGATCAGCTGGCGGACATGCTCGACCAGGTCGAGCAGCCGTGGGCCCTCCTGCCGGACGAGCGTTCGGCCGAGCAGCACGCCCAGCTCGCGGATGTCGCGTCGCAGATCGGCCTGCGGGTCGGTCTCGAGCTGGAGGCCAGGCGCCGTCAGTCACTCCACCAGTTCTGCACCATCTCGATGTCGCGGTTCTCGTTGCTCGGCGCACCGAACGCGAGGATCTCTGCGCCCTGTGGCCCTCCCTCGAAGGCGCGCATGACCCCGCGCGGTATCCGAACCGCGTCCCACTCGTCCAGCTCGAGGATCTCGTCGTCCAGCTTCAGCCTCGCGCTGCCGCCGAGGACCAGGTAGATCTCCTCCTGCTCGGTGTGCTTGTGCCCGAATGGAGCCCGGAAGTCCGGCGCCACCCTGAAGTAGCTGATCCCGGAGTTCTCGAGCTCCAGCGGAACGCGCGCGAAGCGGGCCTCGAGGCCTGGCGCGAGCCCGAACTTCGGCGCCATGTTCTCGACCTGCTTGAGGTTGACCACCGTATACGCGGCGTTTGTCATGGCCGCCGTATTGTAAGAACGCGTCATCGGTCCCCGGACGAAAGGAACCGCCTTGATCATCAGCACGATGAACGACCTGCCGGGCTATCAGATCGACGAGGTCATGGGAGAGGTGTTCGGCCTCACCGTCCGGTCGCGGAACGTGGGCTCGCAGGTCGGCGCCTCGCTCAAGTCGCTCGTCGGAGGCGAGCTGAAGGGAATGACCAAGATGCTCGCCGAGGGCCGCGAGCACGCCACCGAGCGCCTGATCGAGGAGGCCGAGGCGAAGGGCGCCAACGCCGTCATCGCCTTCCGCTTCGACACATCCGAGCTCGGAACAACCTGGACCGAGATCTGCGCCTACGGCACCGCGGTGCGCGCGACCCGTCCCTGATCCGGCCCGACCGGCGGCCATCCCTTCATGCGGCGACGCAGGCTCACGTACGAGGCGATGCCGGGAAGGGCGGGCAGATAGGTCGAGATCAGCTGGTAGCTGACGACCGCCAGCAACGAGAGGCCGGCGTCCACGCCCGACGCTGCCAGCGCGCCCACCATGCCTCCCTCGGTGCCGCCGACCCCGCCCGGCAACGGCAGCAGATTGCCCATCTGGCCGAGGAAGTAGCAGAGCACGAGCGTCGCGATCGCGGGCGGCTCCCCGTACGCTTCGAAGCACGCCCAGAGGGTGGCGATGTCCGCGGCCCACCAGATGAAGGCCCAGCCCAGTACGTGCGGATGCTCGCGGGCGATCGCCATCGCCAAACGCGCCGCGTTTCCTGCAACCTGAGGGACCGTCGCGAGCCGCGCCGCCAGTCGGCCAAGAGCGCCGCCGCGGTCCACCAAGTGCTGCGCCCGGCGCTCGAGGTCGCCCGGGATGCGCACGATCAGGGCCATGGCCACGGTGACCGCGCCGCCAACCGCCAGCGCCACCAGCCCGAGTGCCCGCGGTACCGCGCTCAGTAGGCCGGTCGCGACGAGAGCGCCCCCGAGCAGAAGCGCGCCGACGTAGAGCGAGTACAGGAGCACCAGGAAGGCCGCGACCCTGCGGGCGGCCCCGCGCGTTCCCATCCCCGCCCTGCGCAGCACCCATCCGGTGAAGGCAATCCCACCGGCCCCTCCCGCGGAGAGCACCCGCGTGGCGACGACGCCCGCGAGCGTCAGCTCGACGCTGGGCAGCCATGTGAGCCGCTCGGCTCGTGGGTGGTAGACGTCGTGGGTGAGGAGCATGTAGCCGCCGAACGACAGGGCCTCGAGCGCGGCCGCCGCCAGCAGCCAGATGAGGTCTCCCTGTTCGATCCTCCTGAGCAGCTCCTCGAGCTCGTCGCGGTGAGCAATCAGCAGGGCGATCCCGATCGCGACGAGCCCGCCGAGCGCTGCCCGGCGGAGCAGCCGGCGATGACGTTTCACCTCCTCGAGCCACGCGTCGCGGCCGACGATGGCGACGCTCGCAAGCAGCACGATGGCCACCAGCACTCCCGCCAGCACCACCGTGTGCTGCGTGGGGGTCCACAGCGCGACGGGCGTCAGGGCGCTCGAGTCAGGCAGCACTGCCGAGACCGAGCCGGTCCGGCCGGCTGACGATGTCGCGCTCGTCGCCGTCCGGGAAGCCGGCGGCGAGCTGCTCGTCGAGGAGCCGCCGCTCCAGCTCGACCCGGGGACGCTCAGACTCGTCCACGACCTCGAGCAGGTGTGCGTACACCGCCCGAAGGCGCCGCGCGACCTGAATCGAGCTCCCCCCGTAGTGGCGAATCTCCATCAGCCCCAGGTCGAGGTACTGCTCCCAGGTCGGCGCCTGGAAGAGCCCCCGGGGCTCTCCGTCCGGGTCGGCGACGATCGTCGGCCCGGGCCGGCGGCGGTGGAGCTCGATGAGGAGCGTCTCGATGCGGTCGAGCGACTGCACCGCGGTCGTCGGGTCGTTGACCGCAGGCGAAAGGGCGCGGATGGCGATATCGACCAGCATGCGGAGCCCGAAGGCGGGGTCCTGGTCGATCGTCCGTTGCCGCGCCAGAACCAGGACCTGGCGAGCGAGGTCGCGCTCCGGGGGGCGCTCGGCGCCGCGGAGTCGCAGAGCGAGGGTTCCCGGCGCGATGTAGTGGCCCACCATCGGCACGACCTCGACGAAGGCCCCGCTCTGACGCGCGAGCCGCACCAGCGCCCCACGGTCGACCGAGGCGAGCACTCCCGGCGGGCCCGGGTGCGGCCACTCGACGACCACCTCGCCGTCCGCGGCGACGGGGGGGAACTCGCCCGTGCCCGCGCCGACCGGGTGCAGGTCGCGGATGACCCGGTGCGTGCGGCGAAGGACTGAGCGGAATATGCCTCCGATCTGCGTGCTGTCGAGGGTGCGCTGGACGAGCGCGATGAAGCCCGCGAAGGTCACGAACGCCAGCAGCAGCCCGACCACCACGGTGAGGGCCGGCGCGACGTCCTCACCGGAGTTGTTGGCCTGACGGCCGACCGCAGCCAGGGCGAAGAGGGCGTAGCTCGCCGTCGCCGTGGGAAGCGCGAGGGCGGCGATCACCACAGGGTCGCGGCGCAGCCGGGCGGCGAGCCGCGGGGAGTACGAGGTGGTCTCGAGCTGAGCGGCCACCAGGACGGCGGAGAAGACGATGCCGGTGAAGGTGATCATGCCGGCCGCCAGGCCCCCGAGAAGCTGCTCGACCGCCGAGATGGCGATCGGAAGGCTCGGCCGGTCGCCGAGGATCTCGTCGAGGAACGGGAGTGTGAGCCCCAGCGCGATGGCGAGCACATTCGCCGCGAGGACCGGGGCCCACATCGCCGACGCGAACCAGATCCGGAGCCGGACAACGCGCCCGCGGTGCAGGTCGGGACGCACGATCTGCAATGGCGCCGGGCCGCGCACGACTGCATCGTCTCCGATGCGCCCGACGGAGCCCATAGGCTGGTGCGGCCGCAATGGTCACCGTCGACGCCGAGTCCTTCCTCGTAATAGTGGGGGTGGCGGCGCTCGCCGCCTTCCTCGCGGCGGTCGTGGGCAGCCGCTTCACCGTACCCGTCGTCGTGATCGAGATCGTGATGGGGATCATCGTCGGCCCGGAGCTGCTCGGCCTGGCCGACGACGACTCCTTCATCGACTTCTTCTCGAATCTGGGCCTCGGCATGTTGTTCTTCTTCGCCGGCTACGAGATCGACTTCGAGCGGATCCGCGGCATTCCGCTCAGGCTCGCCGTGCTCGGCTGGGTTCTCTCGCTCGCGCTCGCCTACGGGATCGGAGGTCTTCTCGAGCTGAGCGGGCTCGTGCTGTCGCTGCTGTTCACAGGCTCCGCGATGGCGACGACGGCGATCGGCACGCTGATACCGATCCTGAGCGACGCCGGCGAGATCCGCACGCGCTTCGGCACCTACATGCTCGCCGCGGGGGCGGCTGGGGAGTTCGGCCCGATCCTGCTCATCACGCTCGTCTTCTCGACGAAGGGCGCGGCCGTGAACGCCGTCATCCTGATCTGCTTCATCATCCTCGCCGTCATCACCGCGCTGCTCGCCGTGCGGGGCGCCGGTCGCGGATGGGCGATGATCGAGCGCACCCTCGAGACCAGCGGTCAGCTCGCGGTCCGGATTGCGGTGGTGCTGGTATTCGCGCTCGGGGCCCTGGCCGCTGACCTCGGGCTCGACCTGCTGCTCGGCGGCTTCGTCGCCGGGGTCATCGTCCGAGAGGCGCTCAGGGGGCGCGAGGTGCGGATCTTCGAGTCGAAGCTCACCGCGGTCGGATACGGCTTCTTCATCCCCTTCTTCTTCGTGACCAGCGGGCTGAAGTTCGAGCTGAGTGCCCTGACCGGCGATCCCATCCGCCTGCTCGAGCTGCCGCTGTTCCTGGCTCTCTTCCTGGTCGTGCGTGGCGCTCCGGCACTGCTGCTCTACACCCGGGAGCTCGACCGGTCCGATCGGTTCGCACTCGCTGTCTTCTCGGCGACCGAGCTGCCGCTGGTGGTCGCGATCACCACAATCGCGATCGAGGAGGGCCACATGCGCTCGGCCACCGCCGCCTCTCTCATCGGGGCCGCGATCCTGTCCACCACCATCTTTCCGCTGCTTGGCCTGCGGCTGCGCGGGGACCGGGCGCGCGCGGCGCCGGAGCCGAGCGCCGCGACGGGTCGAGCGCTCTAGGTGTCCGCCGTCGGGTGCGCTCGGAAGCTCCCGCTTGCACGAACCGCCCGGCTCGTAGATCGCGAAGCGGAAGTCGACGTTTCCCTGCAACGTGCAGTGCTGCTGAACGCTTGGCTACGTTAGAGGTAATCGACTCGCGCGCCGCGTGCGCCATCCTCGGGGCATGACTCGAGCGATCTCGCTCGATACGGAACAGCTCCACGGGCTCCTCCCGCTCGCCGCGACGCTCGGTATCCGCCTGTCGCACGCGCAACCGAACGAGGTGCTGCTGGAGATGGACTGGCGCGAAGAGCTCTGCACCGCCGGCGGCGTCCTTCACGGCGGAGCGCTCATGAGCCTCGCCGATACGGCGGGTGGTGTCTGCGCCTACCTCAACCTGGCGCCCGAGGGGGAGGGCACCACGACGATCGAGTCGAAGACCAACCTCCTCGCCGCGGTCCGCGGGGGAACCGTCACCGCCAAGGCGACGCCCCTTCACGTCGGCAGCAGGCTGATCGTGGTGGAGACGGAGCTGCGCTCCGACGACCGCCTCGTGGCCAAGACCATTCAGACCCAGGCCGTGCTGCGGGGATAACGCTCCCCAACCCGATCAAACGCGGAGCGCGATCAGACACGCGGAAAGAACTCCACCCGGCGTTCGGACGCGCCGGGCGCGAGGAACTCGAGCAGGCCCGTCCCCTCCGCGACGATCTCGTCGACCGCGCCGGCCTCGTCAGCCGGCTGTGGCACGAAGCGGTCGATGGTGAGCGTCGCGGCGCCGTCCTCCTCGGTCGACTTCCTGTTCGCGCGGTAGAAGCCGTCCACGAGCAGCGCGCCGATCGCCCTGCCCTGGGGAAACGGCCCACCCGGACCCAGGCCGTTGAACATCCGCGACCTGTCGGCGTGCGAGAGGACCAGGTTGTCGTACTCGGGGAGGAACCTCGGCGGGGCGGGAGTGTCCGGATCCGGCAGCGGAGCGCCGGGCGGGTCGAAGAGCTCTCCGTCCTGCTCGTCGCGAAAGGTCCGCAGTTGCGGGCGCAGTCGTTCGATCACCTCGCGCAGTCCCGTGAGCCCCGACCAGGTGCGGATGTCGGCCATCGTCGCGGGGCCGAATGCG
>DATDLN010000218.1:0-8579 GCA_036519295.1 Thermoleophilaceae bacterium | reverse complement strand
CGGCGATCCTCCAGCTCGACCGCGCCCCTCCTATGCCTCCACCACCGCCCTAATCGTCCGCAGCTCCCGGTCGCTCGCGCCGCGCAGGCTGCCGCCGTGCTCGATCGCCTGGCGGACGTAGTCGAGCGTCTCCACGGTCAGGCGCTCGCCGGGGAGGACGTTCGGGATGCCGGGCGGGTAGGCGGCGAGCGACTCGGCCGCGACGCGGCCCACGGCGTCCTCCGCCGGCACTACCTCCTGTGGGCCGAGGAAGGCCTCACGCGGGGTCATCACGAGCTCGCCCCAGGGCGGCGGGGGAGCGAAAGCGCCGCGAAGGCGGTCGTCCGGTTCGGTGAGCGAATCGAGCTCTTCCCGCAGCGCGGCGACCAGCCGCGCGCCGGTGGCCACCACGTCCTCGGCCATGCCGAAGACCGCGACCATCACGTTCTCGCCGGCCAGTTCGAGGAACAGGTCGTCGCGCTCGCGGACCCGGCGGGCCAGGTCGTAGCCGGAGCAGCCCGTGCCACGCACGTCGATCACCACGCGCAGCGGGTCGTAGGCGTGCACGCCGGGAGCCCCGACCAGCCGCTCGTCGAGCACGTCCAGGCCCGGCACCTCGCGGAGTGCGGCGCGGATCTCGTGCAGGCCGGCGATGGTCCGCGACAGCAGCTCCGGGCCGCGCGTCACGGCCAGCCGCCGCGCCGCGTCGAGTGAGCCGGACAGCAGCGAACTCGGGCTGGTGGACTCGAGCAGCGTCACGCAGCGGTCCACTACCTCCTCATCGATGAGGTCGCCCTCGCCCAGATGGACCATGGCGGACTGCGTGACGCTCCCGACGACCTTGTGCGTGCTCGACACAACGAGGTCCGCGCCCAGCGACAGCGCCGGGACCGGCAGGTCGCCATGGAACGGGAAGTGCGCGCCCCAGGCCTCGTCCACGATCAGCGGCACGCGCCGGGCGTGGCAGACCTCGGCGAGCCCCTCGACGTCGGCGACGGCGCCGAAGTACGTGGGCGAGACGACGGTCGCTCCGACCGCACCCGGCGCCTCGTCCAGCGCCTGGGCAAGCGCCTCGGGCGTGATGCAGTGCGCGATGTGGAGCTCCGGGTCGATCTCGGGCGCAACGAAGCTCGGGCGCATTCCGGAGACGACGAGCGCGTCGATCGTGCTCGAGTGCGCGTTGCGCTGCACGATTAGCTCCGGTCCCTTGTGCGCCAGTGTGAGGAGCGCGACGTGGTTGCCCTGTGAGGCGCCGTTAACCAGGAACCAGCTGCGCCGGGCGCCCCACGCCTCGGCCGCCATGAGCTGGGCCTGCTGGAACGGAGTCGGCTCCGGTCCCTGGTCGATGCCATGGGTGAGAGCGGGGATATCGAGCGCGAGCGCACGCTCGCCGAGCGCCTCGACGAGCCCGGGATCGGCCGCGCGGCCGCCCTTGTGGCCCGGAACCTGCAGGCGGCCCGGCTGCCGCTCGGCGAACGCGCGGAGGGCGTCGAGGTACGGTGCCACGGTCTGGGGAGGAGTGGGGCCCTCGCGGCGGCGGCGCCCCGTGGCGGGATCGGAGACCGACATCCGGGGAGTCTATGAGCCCAGGACCGCCTCCACGGCCTCCTCTGGCGACGACGCCGGTTCGACTCCCTCGATCTCCCATGTCCCGAGTCCGACCACGCGCTTGCCCGTCCTGAGCGCGAGGGCGATCTCCGAGAGCGTGCCGTAGCCGCCGCCGATCGCGATCAGCGCGTCCGCCGCGCGGACTACGAGCGCGTTGCGTGCCTCTCCGAGCCCCGTGGGGACGGCGACGTCCACGTACCGGTTCGCGTCGCGCCGGTCGAGCCCTGGGAGCAGTCCCACGGTGCTGCCGCCCGCCTCCTTCGCCCCCCGGCACGCGGCTTGCATGGCGCCGCCGAGCCCGCCGCACACGACCACCGCGCCCCGCGCAGCCAGCCCACGGCCGACCGACTCCGCCATTGCCACGACCTTCGCCCCGGCGTCGCCCGGTCCGACGACCGCGACGTAGCGCGTTTCGCTCAGGGCCGCTCGGGGCCGCCGGGAGGCCTCTCCGGCGGCTCTGTTCGGCCGAGCGGTACCGTTGGCTCGCCCCGCTCGGCGTCCTTGGGCTCCGCGGATCGGGTCTCCTCCGCTTCCCGCCGCCTCGCCTCCACGGCCAGCGAGATGTGCGTGGTGGCGAGCAGCCCTCCCACGACCATCAGACCGGCGCCCGCAAGCGCGAGCCAGATCCCGACGTCCTTGTCGGGTCCACCCCCGCCGGCCACCGCGGGTGGGTCGTTGATGACCTGGGTCACGACGATCACGAGCGCCACCACCGCGCCGATCAAGGCGGCAACGGGATTGGCCACCCCGCTGACGATGCCGAAGGCGCCGGCCAGCGAGAGGACCGTCCAGAGGGCCAGGCCGACCAGCACCAGGTCGACGATCTCGAAGACCGTCCAGCCGGTGAGGGCCTCGTACCAGTCCAGGAACAGGCTCACGATCAGGAGCACCGCCCCGGCCAGGGCGACCAGCGGACCGACTGGAATCTTGTACTCGCCCGACATCCGGGCGGGTCACTCTAGCGGCGGGCCGCCGGTACCCGGGCCGCTACCGCACCACGAAGTTGACCAGCTTGCCCGGCACCACGATCGCCCGCACGATCTCCTTGCCGTTCAGGCGGGCCGCGAGCTTGTCCGAGCTCCGGGCCAGCTCCTCGAGCTCGTCGCTCGAGGCCGTCGCGGGCGCCGGCACGCGGTCGATCAGCTTGCCGTTCAGCTGCACGACGAGCTGGATCTCCTCGCGCGCGAGCAGGGCCGGGTCCGCCTCCGGCCAGGGCTCTTCCCACACTCGCCGCCCGGTCATCAGCTCGTAGACCTCGGCGCCCAGGTGGGGCGCGAACTGGAAGATCAGCGAGCCGGCCGTTGCCACGGCGAAGCGCAGATGCCCCGAAGGCGCCGACTCGCGCTGACGGTAGATCTCGTTCACCAGCTCCATCACCGCGGCTATCGCCGTGTTGAAGGCGAAGCGGTCCCGCATGTCCCGGGTGACCTTGTCGATCGCCCAGTGCGCCTTGCGCAGCACATCGGATGGGGCGCCGTCGACTGCGTCCTCGGGCGTGGTCCGCTCGGCGGTCTCCGCCGCCACAGTCCACAGGCGGGACAGGAAGCGGTACACGCCGCCGACGCCCTCGTCCTGCCAGTCGGCGTCCTCCGAGGGGGGTCCGATAAAGAGGATGTAGCAGCGCAGCGTGTCCGCGCCGAAGCGCTCCACGTACTCGCTGGGCGAGACCGTATTGCCCTTCGACTTGGACATCTTGGCTCCGTCCCGCGTGATCATGCCCTGCGTGAAGAGCCGCGCGAACGGCTCCTGAACGTCGAGCAGGTCCATGTCCGCCAGCGCCTTCACGAAGAAGCGGGCGTACATCAGGTGCAGGATCGCGTGCTCGACACCTCCGATGTACTGGTCGACTGGCATCCAACGCCGCAGCACCTCGCGGTCCCAGGGCGCCTGGTCGTTGCGCGGATCGCAGTAGCGCAGGAAGTACCAGGATGAGTCGACGAAGGTGTCCATCGTGTCGGTCTCGCGCCGGGCGTGGCCGCCGCAGCGGGGGCAGGTTGTGTTCACCCAGTCCTCGGCCGTCGCAAGCGGCGAGCGTCCCCTGGGTGCGTACTCCTTCACCTCGGGAAGCTCCACGGGCAGCTGGTCGTCCGGAACGGGGACCATGCCGCACTCGTCGCAGTAGAGAATCGGGATCGGGCACCCCCAGTAGCGCTGCCGCGAGAGCAGCCAGTCGCGCAGGCGGTAGTTCACTGCCGGCTTGCCGAGGCCCCGCTCCTCGAGCCAGGCTGTGATCGCGCGGACCGCCTCCGGCGAGGACCTGCCGCTGAATTCGCCGGAATTGACCAGACGCTCGTTCTCCGAGTGGCCGACGAACGCCTCGCCCTCGGGCGCCGGCTCGCCTTCGGCCGGCTCGACGACCCGACGGATCTCGAGCCCGAAGCGCTTGGCGAACTCGTAGTCGCGCTGGTCGTGGGCCGGCACGCCCATGATCGCGCCGGTGCCGTACTCCATCAGCACGTAGTCGGCGACGAACATCGGGATCTGCTCGCCGGTCACGGGATTGGTCACGGTGCGGCCGAGCGGCACCCCGGTCTTCTCCTTGTGCTCGTCCCCGCGCTCCTCGGCCGACTCCCTCACTGCATGGTTCACGTACTCGTGCACCTCGGGCGCGTCGCTCAACCGGAACACGTCCGGGTGCTCGGGCGCCAGCACGAAGAAGGTGGCGCCGAAGAGGGTGTCGGGGCGGGTGGTGAAGACGGGGTAGTCGATCCCCAGCTCCTCGCAGCGGAAGATGACCTCCGCGCCCTCGGAGCGGCCGATCCAGTTCTCCTGCATCGTCACGACGTGCGGCGGCCAATCGATCGTGTGCATGTCCTCCAGCAGGCGATCCGCGTACTCGGTGATTCGGAAGAACCACTGCTCGAGCTGCCGGACCTCGACCGGAGTTCCACAGCGCTCACAGCGTCCGTCGATCACCTGCTCGTTGGCCAGCACGGTGGCGTCCTTCGGGCACCAGTTGACCGCGGCCTCCTTGCGGTAGGCGAGGCCACGCTCGAACAGGCGCAGGAAGATCCACTGCGTCCAGCGGTAGTACTCGGGCTCGTGGGTGCCGAACTCACGCGTCCAGTCGATCGAGATGCCCCACTCGCGGAGCTCCTTCTGGAACTGGCGGATCGACGCCTCGGTCGACTCACGCGGGGGCTGGCCCGTCCTGATCGCGTGGTTCTCCGCAGGCAGGCCGAAGGCGTCGTAGCCCATCGGGTGGAGCACGCGGTGGCCGTGGCGGCGGCGGAAGTGCGCCACGGCGTCGCCGACCGAGTAGGTCTTCAGGTGGCCGATGTGGGGCTCGCCCGAGGGGTACGGGAGCATCTCGAGCACGTAGGCGTTCGGCCGGTTGCCGGGGTCGTCGTTCGAGACCTCCCAGGTCCCCTCGTCCGCCCACACCTTCTGCCACTTGGGCTCGATCGTCTTCGGGTCGTAGCGCTGCATGCTGGAGGGCAAGGGTACAGTCGCCCGCCGTGGCCTTCCTCGCATACGAGCACGCGGGTCGGGGCGGGCGGCCGCTCCTGCTGCTCCACGGTTGGCCCGAGACGCGACGCATCTGGAAGCGCAACGTCGAGCCGCTGGCCGAGGCCGGCTTCGAGGTGATCGCGCCGGATCTCCGCGGCTTTGGCGATTCGCCGCTTGCGCCCGACGACCGCTACGACGTGGCCGCGCACGCCGCCGACATGGCCGCGCTCGTGCGCGAACTCGGCCACGAGCGGATCGTGGCCTGCGGCGGAGACCTCGGCGGCGTCGTCGCTCAGGACCTGTCGCTGCGCTTCGAGGGCCTCGTGGAGCGCCTCGTCCTCTTCAACACGATCGCGCCCGTACTCGCCGACGCCCCCCGAGAGCTGCCGCGCGAGGTGCGGATGGCGGCCGACTACTTCATCCGACAGTCGCGGGACGCGGACGGGCTCGCCGCCGAGCTCGACACGCCCGCGAAGCGCCGCCGCTACGTGGCCCAGTTCTACGGCTCGCGCTTCTGGGCGGCGCCGGGATCGTTCTCGCGCGAGGACGTCGAACACATGACGGAGCCCTTCGCCGACGGCGAGCGCTTTCGCGCCTCGATCGCCAACTACGAGTACGTCGGCGGGCCGCGCCAGGTCCCCGAACCGGTGCGGCTCACCGAGGTCAACCCCACCCCCACGCTGATCCTCTACGGCCCCGAGGACCATGTGATCCCGCGGGATTTCCCGACGCGCATGCAGGCGGCATTCCCGAACAGGGCCGGGCCCTTCGTCGTCGACGGGGCCGGCCACTTCCTTCAGTGGGAGCGCCCCGACGTGCTTAACGGCGCGCTGCGCTGGCTGTGCCTCAACCCGTAGCGATCATCACGTCCGACGCCTTCACGATCGCGGTCACCTGGCTCCCCTCCGACAGCCCGAGGTCCTCCACCGCCTCGACGGTGATCGATGCCACGAGGCGCTGGCCGGCGACGTCGAGCACCACATTGGCGATGGCCTCCCCGCGAGTGATGCTCTGCACCGTTCCTTGGAGCTGATTGCGCGCGCTGATCTTCATTTGTCCTCCTAAATCGTCACCAGCCGGGTTGCCGCAGCCTTCCAGGTCGCCGTCACTCGGGTTCCCGTGCGCAGGTCGAGCGCAGAGGCCGACGCCTGGGTGACCTCGGCGGCCAGCGGCTGCGGGGCGGCCAGTCCAAGCCTTACCCGGTTCCCGACGGTCGTGATCGACAGCACCTCGGCGAGGAGGCGGTTCTGGGCCGAGCCGTGGGCCGCTTCGCTCGCGTGCTCGATCGCGATCTCCCAGGGGTAGACGCTGACCGCCACCGGGCCCTCGCCGCGATCGGTGCTCATGACCGCCCCGCCGCCGTCGAGCTCAACGTAGGTAAGTCCGCTCGGGCCGCCTCGCGCGGTGCCGGTGAGAACCACGGCCCCGGTGAAGTCCGCGACGAACGCCGACCCCGGTGAGGCGGCCAGCTCGGTCGCCGTCCCCTCCTGCACCACGCGCCCGGCGTCGATCACCCCCACTCGGTCTCCGAGCTGCGCCGCCTCGGCGAAGTCGTGGGTCACGAGCAGCGCGGGCACCTCGACCTCGTGCAGCACGGCCTCGAGCTCGCGCGCCGCGCCGGCGCGGGTGCGGGCATCGAGGGCCGACAGCGGTTCGTCGAGCAGCAGCACCCCGGGCCGCCGGGCGACGACCCGCGCCACCGCCACGCGCTGGCGCTCCCCGCCCGACAGGGTCCGCGGGCGGGCGTCGGCCAGCCCGGCGATGCCGAAGCGCTCGAGCAGCTCATGCGCGCGCTTGCGCCGCTCCGACCTGCTCATGCCCCGCAGCGGATAGGCGACGTTCTGCCAGGCAGTCAGGTGCGGGAAGAGGGCGTACTCCTGGAAGACGTAGCCGCAACGGCGCCGCTCCGGGGGCAGGTCGATCCCGCGCTCGGTGTCGAGCCAGGTCTCCCCGCCGCACTCGACTTGCCCTTTGTCCGGACGGAGGAGCCCCGAGGCCACTCGCAGGACGCTCGTCTTGCCGGCCCCCGACGGGCCCGCGAGCGCCAGGCACTCTCCCTCGCGCACGTCGAGCGCCACGTCGAGCTCGAGCTCGCCGAGGCGCGTACGCGCCTCAACTCGCAGCACCGCCGAGCGCCTCGCTTCCCTGCACGAACTTCACGGAGAGAAGGATGGCGGCCGACACCGCCACGAGAACCGCCGACAGGGCGAGGGCGGCGTCGAAGTCCGTCGAGAAGCGGGCATAGATCGCGAGGGGCACCGTCTGGGTGATTCCCTCGAAGGAGCCGGCGAACATGAGCGTCGCGCCGAACTCGCCCAGGGCGCGTCCAAGCGCCAGCGCCGTGCCCGCGGCGAGCCCCGGCATGGCGGTCGGAATCATCACCCGCGCGAAGGAGCGCGCCTCCGATACGCCCAGCGTGCGCGAGGCGTCGAGCAGCGTGCGGTCCACCGCGGCGAACGCCGCCATCGCCTGGCGAACGTAGAACGGCGACGCCACGAAGGTCAGCGCAACGACCACACCCGCAGTGGTGAGGGCCAGCTCGATGCCCGCCGCCTCGACGGCCCCACCGAGGATCCCCGACGGCCCGACCGCGGCGAGCAGCGCAATGCCCGCCACCGCCGGCGGCAGCACCAGCGGCAGCTCGACGAGAGTCACCACGACCGCCTTGCCGCGGAAGGAGCGCGTAGCGAGCAGGTAGGCCCCCGGGGTGCCGACGATCAGGATGATCGCGAGCGACGCCGCACTGGTCCGCAGGCTGAGCCAGAGGGCCTCGAGCGCGCCGCGCTCGCCGAGCGCGTCGATCAGCTGGCCGGGGCTGCTGTCGACGAAGATCGCGACGATCGGCAGCGTCAGGAACGTGAGCGCCGCCGCCAGCGCGACGGTGAGCAGGACGGGGAACCACGCGGATCGCATTACGGGGCGGGGCCGAAGCCGGCTGCCTCGAGCGCGTTGGCACAGGGGCCGTGCACGAGCTGGTCAACGAACGTCCGGGCCTGCTCGGGCTGTTTGGCTCCGTCGACCACGCCGGCGCCGTACGTGACCTCCGGCTGGAGCTCCATCGGGAGCTCGACCGCCCTGAGCGCGCCGCCGGTGGCGTTGACGTCGGTCACGTAGACGAAGCCGGCGTCGGCCGCCCCCTGGGTCAGCTTGCCGACGATGCCCTTCACGTCCGGCTCGTTGGAGCGCACGTTCGCGAGGATCGCCTTCTCCTGGTCGGGCGGCAGCTTGGCCAGCGTCTCGCGCGTGTAGGCGCCGATCGGGACGGACTCCGAGCCGATGACGATCTTGGTCCCCTCCTTGGTGAGGTCCTCGACCGACCCGATAGCGGAGTCCTTCGGCACGGCCAGCACGAACTCGTTGGTCGCGAACTCCACCGGCTGCTCGAGCAGCCCGTCGCCGTGGAGCTCGTCCGGCAGCTTGGTGTTGGCCGCGGCGTAGACGTCCACCTTCGCACCCTGCCGGATCTGCGCCGCGAGCTCGTCGGACCCCGCGAACGACAGCCGGACGTCGGCGTTCTCGGCGTCCCCGAACTTGGGCGAGCA
>DATDLN010000217.1:0-13339 GCA_036519295.1 Thermoleophilaceae bacterium | reverse complement strand
ATGTGGATGCCGGCCTCGCGCGCCACCGCCAGCAGGTGAAGGACGCCGTTGGTGGAGCCGCCGGAGGCACACACGCAGGCGATCGCGTTCTCGATCGACTCCCGCGTGATGACCTTGCCGGGATCGACCTCGTCGCGGAGGGCCCTGAGCGCCAGCCGGCCCGCCTCGCGCGCGACGTCGGCCTTGCCGCCGTGCATCGCCGGCACCATCGCGGAGCCCATCGGCGAGATGCCCATCACCTCGAACGCGCAGGCCATCGTGTTGGCCGTGAACTGGCCTCCGCACGCTCCGGCGCCCGGGCTCGCGCAGCCCTCGAGCTCATACAACTCCTCGTCCGACATGTCGCCGGCCGCGTGCGCGCCGATTGCCTCGAAGACGTCCTGGATGGTCACGTCCTTGCCGCGCCATCGCCCCGGAGCGATCGAGCCGCCGTAGAGCATCACCGAGGGGACGTCCAGTCGGGCGAGCGCCATCACCGCGCCGGGGATCGTCTTGTCGCAGCCGGAGAGGGCCACGACCGCATCGAACTGGTACCCGCGAACGGTCAGCTCGATCGAGTCGGCGATTACCTCGCGGCTGATCAGCGAGGTCTTCATCCCCTCGGTGCCCATCGTGATGCCGTCCGAGATCGCCACGGTGTTGAACTCCATAGGCGTGCCGCCGGCGGCCCGGACACCTTCCTTCACCCTGTCCGCGAGGCGGCGCAGGTGGAAGTTGCAGGGCATCGTCTCCGTCCAGGTGTTCGCGATCCCGACGATCGGGCGCTGCAGGGCCTCGTCGTCGAAGCCGATCCCCTTCAGGTAGGCGCGCGCCTGCGCTCGGTCCGGGCCGTCGAGGATGACCCGGCTCCGACTCCGTAGGTCGCGGCTCACCGGCGGCTGTGCGGGATCTCGTCCCGACGGTGTCGGCGGCGCTCCCACTCGGCCAACCGCCACAGATCGCGGCGGAGACGGGCCGGATCGAGCTGGCGCCCGACCAGGTGCATGTTCGCCCGCCGGATCACGCGGTCCTCGTCGGAGGTCAGCGCCATCCACTTCGCGAGCACGTCGTCGGAGGCGGGTAGGCGGGCTCGCCCTTCGCCGGCGAGATCCGGGAACTCGACGCAGTACTCGGTCAGCAGCTGACCGCTCCCGGGTACGTAGGCCACGATCGGCTTGTGCGGGTAGACCAGGTACGCGTAGGCCGGCTCGCCGCTTCGGTCGGATTCGCGCCGCGCGTGTCTGCCCGCGACCCGGATGAAGCCGAGGTCGCGGTACATGGCCCACTCCTCCGCGTTGACGCACGAGCGCAGCAGCTCGCGAGCGCGCGCCTCGGCGCGGCGTTCGCGACCCGGGTCGTAGAGGTCGAGGTCAAGCGGAGTCGAGGACGAGGTCCTCGCGGCGCGCCGCTTACGCCAGCGAGTCGCTGCGCGCACCACGATCGGCGCGGCGAGCACGATCGCAATGAGCGCGAGGACCAGCAGCGCCAGCAGCATCGGCCCGACCCGATCAGCCGCCCGAAGCGCGCGGGAAGAAGATCACGCGCTCAGCATCCGGCGGGATGTCGGAGTAGCTCTTGACCATCCGCGCCTCCCGTCGACCGCTGCCGGGATTGGTCGTCGGGACCGCCGCCCACATCCCCTCGTCGAGCTGGCGCCTGAACGCCTCGACGAGCCGCTCTTCCTCCTCGCGAACGCGCGGATCGCCCTCGGCGAGCAATACCTCACCATGACCGGGCTTCATCCGCAGGAACTTGATCGGGTCTCCTCGCCGTGTGGGTCGAATGGTCGCCGCCGGGTGCCGGGCGGCTTCGTCGATTATGGCACGCGGCCTCCCGGCGGGATGCGCCCGAGCTCACCCCCGCGTGATGCCGAACACGTCGACGGGGCCGGCTCCGGCGCCTAGCCCACGCAGGCCGTCGCGCACCGCCTCGGATGCGATCTTCTTCGCCTGCCGGGCCGCCTCGAGCGGGTCGGCGCCCAGCGCCAGGTGTGCGGCGAGTGCGGAGGAGTGGGTGCACCCGGAGCCGTGCGACGCGCCGTCCGGATAGCGCACCCCCGGGATCTCGACGACCCGCCGGCCATCGAAGAAGAGGTCCGTGGCCTCCTCGCGATGTCCGCCGGTCACGACGACCGCGGTGGGGCCGAGGGCGTGGATCGCCCGCGCGAAGCGCTCCGGCTCGCCGTTGGTGGCGCCGTTGGCGCCGGCTTCCGGCCGGGCCGCTGGGTCCCCCGCCCCCGCCCCGGCACCCGACTCGGCCGCGGTTTCCCGCCCGAGCCCTGTCTCGCGCCGAGGGCCGTCGACCCCCGCCAGGACGGCGGCCTCCAGGAGATTCGGGGTGACCACGGTGACCCGCGGCAGGAGGCCGCGGCGCAGTGCATCCTCCGCGGTCTCGTCCAGCAGCCGGGCGCCGCTCTCGGCGACCATCACCGGATCGAGCACCACGGGCGCTCCCGACACGAGGTCGAGGGCCCGCCCGACCGCACGGATGATCTCGGCGTTTCCGAGCATCCCGATCTTCACGCCGTCGACCCCGATGTCCTCGGCAACCGCACGCACCTGCTCGACGATGGCCTCCGGCGGCAGGGGATAGACGGCGGTGACCGCCCTCGTGTTCTGGGCCGTGACCGCCGTGATCGCAGTCATGCCGTGAACGCCGCAACGCGCGAACGCCTTCAAGTCCGCCTGAATGCCGGCGCCGCCACCTGAGTCCGAGCCGGCGATGGAGAGGACGCGCGGGGGCAGCCCGCCGCTCGGACCTGGCGCCGCGGGCATCACCAATCGCGCACGGCCAGACGATCGCGGCGCGCGGGGTTCCGGGGATCGCCGCTCTGTGGCCTCGGCCGCGTACGGCGAGCACCTGTCGCCGACCCATCGAGGCGCCCACCTGATGCCAACCGCGTACGGCGCACGCCCGCCACCGACTGATCAAGGCGCACATCGTCGTGATCGCGGACCCGCACATCGCCAATCCTAGGCGGCGGCCACCCGCGGGCACACGGGTTGGGGGCTGTTGTCACGTCGCCGCTCGCTCCCACCCCCCAAGGTCGCGCCGGACCAGCCAGCCCTCGGCCTCGAGGCGACCGAGGGCGGCCCGGACTTCGGACGCGGTCAGGCTGAGCTCGCCGGCGATCGCATCGACCGAGCCGACGCGTTCGGCCGCCTCGAGCACTGTCCGCTGGCGCGGGTCGTTGGGCTCGGGACGAACCTCGGCGAAAGGCGCCGGGCAGCGCATACCGACGCCGAAGAGCTCATCCAGAACATCCTCCGTGCTGGTAACCGGTACGGCGCCGTCTCTCAGCAGGCCGTTGGTCCCGCGGGCGAAGCTCGAGGTGACGCGACCCGGGACCGCCGCCACCGCCCGGCCGAGATCCCGGGCAAACTCCGCCGTGATGAGACTGCCGCTCGGCTCCGCGGCCTCGACGACCACGGTCATCCGCGCCAGCGCCGCCATGATCCGGTTGCGGGCCGGGAAGCTCCAACGGAACGGCCGCGTGCCCGGCGGGAGCTCAGACATGACCAGGCCCTCCGCCCGGATGCGCTCGTAGAGTCCCCGGTGCCGCCGCGGGTAGACGACGTCCGGCCCGCAGGCCAGGACAGCGAGCGTAAGCCCTCCTCCGTCGAGACAGCCGCGGTGGGCGGTTCCGTCGATCCCGAGCGCCAGCCCGCTGACGACGGGAACGCCTGCAGCGCCGAGCCCCCGTCCCAGCGCGTACGCCACCTCGGTCCCGTAGGGGCTCGCCCGCCGCGTACCGACCACGGTGACCGCGGGGTCGGTACGGAGCAGCCGCAGCCTCTCCACCGAACCCAGGCCGAAGAGCACGGTCGGCCGGTCGGTGAGGTCGCGGACCGGCGCCGGGTACTCGTCGGCGTGGTGGCAAAGCGCGAGGACCCCGGCGCTCTCGAGCGCCTCACGAGCCCACCCGACGTCGAACCCATCCAGGTATGCCAGCGCCTCATCGCGGTCGTCGCCCGCTGCCGCCGCCACGAACGCCTCGTCGGGAAGGGCCAGCAGTCCGGCGATCCTCGGCGCCGGATGGTCGAGCAGACCGGCGATCCGCGGAGCGAGGTGCGCCACGAGGAAGGCGCGACGCAGGCAGGAGTCGCACGCGTCGATCATGCGGCCCTCAGCTTCCAACGCCGGCCGCCGGGAGGCGAGGGGGTGCACATCACGCGGCGATCGCCTCCCAGCCGTCGAGGCGGTAGGAGAGGGCCTCGTCGAGGTCCCCTACCGTGACTCGCTCGCGCCCTGCGAGGTCCGAGATCGTGCGTGCGACGCGCAGGATGCGGTCGTGCGCGCGTCCGCTGAGGTTTGCCGCACCCCGAACGGCCAGCAGGCGCCCGGCGAGCATCGCATCGAGGGGCACCAGCCGGCGGGTCAGCCTTCCGTCCATGTCCCCATTGCAGAGAGCGTCGGTTCCGGCGAGCCGAGCCCGCTGGCGCTCGCGCGCGGCGATGACGCACTCCCGCACCGCGCCGGATCGCGGTTTCCGCTCCTCGACGTCGGTCACAAGTCGCACGGCCGGTACGGCCTCGACCTGGCAGACGAGATCGATCCTGTCGAGCAGCGGTCCGCTAAGGCGCCGCATGTAGCGGCCGAGCTCGATGGCCGTGCACCCGCAGCTGTCCGGCGGCCGCGCGCACGGGCACCGGTTACAGGCGGCAACCACCGTCGCGTTCGCTGGGAACTCCAGCGTTCGCTGCCCGCGCATGATCTCGACGTGCCCCTCCTCGAGTGGTTGACGGAGCGCGTCGATCGCTGCGCGACCAAACTCGGGAAGCTCGTCGAGGAACAGCACTCCGCGATGGGCGAGCGTGATCTCACCCGGCATCGGCCGGCCCCCGCCGCCCACGAGTCCCTGTGCGGAGATCGTGTGGTGCGGTGCCCGGAACGGTCGCTCCGTGACGAGCCGCCCGCTGCCGACGCCTGCCGCGCTGTGCAACTGGGTGATCTCCAGCGCCTCCTCGAACGTCGGCGGCGGCAGGATGCCGGGCAGCCGGCGTGCGAGCATCGTCTTGCCGGCGCCGGGTGGTCCGATCATCAGCACGTTGTGGCCGCCCGCGGCCGCGATCTCGAGCGCTCGTTTGGCGTCCTCCTGGCCGCGTACATCCGCCAGATCCGGCTCGTTGTTCGCTTCCTGTGGGTCCGGGACCGCGGGGCGTGCGACCTCTGGTGCCCAGCGACCGTGCAGCAAGTCGGCCAGGCGGGCGAGTGTTGGAATCGCGTAGACCTCGACCCCCTCGACCAGCGCCGCCTCGGGCGCGTCGACCGATGGGACGAGCAGCCGGTCGTAACCGGCGCTCCTCGCGCCGACAGCGGCGGCCAGCGCGCCACGGACCGGCCGCAACTCACCACTCAGGGACAGCTCGCCGCAGAGTGCGCAGTCCTCGAGCGCCCCGGACGGCACCTGATCGCTGGCTGCGAGTACGCCCACGGCGATCGCGAGGTCGAAGCTGGGGCCCGCCTTGCGCACGTGCGCGGGCGCGAGGTTGACCGTCTTGCGCATCTTCGGGAAATCGAGTCCCGAGTTGAGAAGCGCCGCCCTCACCCGCTCGCGCGCCTCACGGACGGCCCGGTCGGGGAGGCCTACGAGGGTGAAGATGGGCAGTCCCGGGCGCACGTCCACCTCCACCGTCACCTCATGGCTGCGGACTCCCTCGAGCGCGAAGGTGGCGACGGCGGCGAGCATGGCCGACGACGCTACGGGGTGAGTTGCGACTCGTGGGCCGGTCGGCGTGACGACTCAGTGACATTGGTGCGACAGATTCGTGACGTTCCGATCTGTCACATATGTCGCACACATGTGCGCCTTCGACGCGTACGGTCGCCGGCGATGAAGGTCGATCCGACCAGCAGACCCGGAGACCCGGGACCGCGACACGAGGACGCGGGACCCAGGATGGGCGACCCACGACGGAGGTTGGGTGCGCTTGGGGAACGTCTCGCGCGCGAGCATCTCGAGGCGCGCGGCTTCGAGGTCGTCGAAGCGAACTTTCGTACCCGCCAGGGGGAGCTCGACCTGGTGGCGCGAAACGGGCGCTTCCTCGTGTTTTGCGAGGTCAAGACAAGGATCCGGAGGGGCAGACCCGGTCCGCTCGGGCCGTTCGCGGCGATCGGCGCTCGGAAGCGGCGGCGGCTTCGAGTGATGGCGCGGGAATGGCTGGCGGCGCGGGCTCTGGACGGTCCGCGGCCACCCGAGATTCGGTTCGACGCAATAGGAATCGAGATCGACCCCTCGGGGCGCCTGATCGGGCTGGAGCACTTGGAGGACGCGTTTTGACTCTCCGCCGGACAGCCCTGCAGACGCAGCCTGCGTCCGGCGTCCGCCGGCCCTTCAGCCTTCGAGCGCGAGCTGCGTGTAGGCGATCGACTGGAAGGAGAGGCGGTGGAGCGGGCAGACTCCGTTGACCGCTATCGCCGCCCGGTGCTCGGGGGTCGAGTAGCCGACGTTCGTCTCGAAATCCCAGCCGGGATGGCGCTCCGCGGCCCGCCGCATGTAGCGGTCGCGCGTTACCTTCGCCAGAACCGAGGCCCCCGCGATCGCAGCGCTGCGGCAGTCGCCGTCGATCACCGCGCGCTGCTCGAATCCGAAGTCTGGCACCCGGAAGCCGTCGACGAGGCACACCGCCCCCTTGCGTGCGACGCTGAGCAATGCGGTACGGAGTGCCTCCAGGTTCGTGTTGTGGAGGCCGCGGCTGTCGATGACGCCTACGCACCGGGAGACGATCACGGAGCGGGCCGCCGCCCGGAGCACAAGCGGGTAGAGCTCCTCGCGAGTGTCCGCGGTGTGCTGCTTGGAATCGTTGAGACGGCTCAGTGCCCGGCGATCGGAGAGGGTCAGGCGCTCGAGGTCGAAGAGAACGGCGGCCGCGACCAAGGGCCCCGCGAGCGATCCCCGCCCCGCCTCGTCCGCTCCCGCCACGAAGCGGCACCCGAGCGCGCGGTCGAAGGCGAACAGGCGACGGCCGCTGTGGGTTCGCCGGCGAGGTCGGGCCTTTCCCGCCCCCTCGGCCGTGGAGTCACCCGGCGGCTTGGACGGCGTCGTGTCGGCGGTGCCCGGTCTCCCCACGATCGGAGCCGATCATAGGACGGCGGACGGCGGAAGGCGTCGCGGAGCCGCTCGCGGGACGCAACGAGAGGACTTCGAGGGCTTAGAGCAGGCCGACCTTGCCGGGCGGCCAGTAGGTCATGAAGGCCTTCCCGATGATCCACTTCTTGGGAACGGGGCCCCACTCGCGGCTGTCGGCGCTCTCGCCGCGGTTGTCGCCCATCATGAAGTAGTGGCCCTTGGGGATCGTAACCGGCTGGCGCAGGTTGCAGATCCCGCAGCTCGAGTCGAGCCGCGCGAACGACTCCTTCTGCCGTTTTCCGTTGATGTAGACCGCGCCGTCGATCACCGTTAGCCGGTCGCCGGGGACGGCGACGACCCGTTTGATGAAGTTCGTGTCGGAGCGCTGCGGCGTTGGGGTGGGGCAGGCGCTGTCGCTCGAGTGCTCGACGCCGCACACGTTCGAGTCGGCGCCGGCAGGGGGCTTGAAGACCACGATGTCGCCGCGGTCAGGGTCGCTGAAACGAAAGCTCACCCGGTCGACCAGCACGCGCTGGCCGACCTGGAGCGTCGGCACGATCGACTCGCTCGGGATCCTGAACGGCTTGACCAGGAACGCCTGGATCCCGAGCGCCAAGCCGAGCGCCACAGCCACGATCGTGACCAGCTCGAAGAGCGAGCCCCGAGTGGTCCTCTGTTTGCTCCGCGCCACCTGCGCCTGCTCGGGGCCCGGCCCCGCCTAGGACCCGCCGCCGCCGGGCTTGTCCGCGCCGCCGGTCTCCGCCCGGGCGCGCGACTCTTCGGAGCGCTCCGCCGCCGGTCCGCCGTCGCCCTGGTCCGAACGATCGCCCGCGGCGGCCGCGTCGGCCTCCGGGCTCGCGCCACCGCCGTCAGCCTCGGCCTCAGCGGAGGCCTCGGAGCTCGTCCCGCCGCCTTGGGCCTCGGCCTCAGCGGAGGCCTCGGGGGTCGCCCCGCCGCCGTCAGCCTCGGCCTCAGCAGAGGCCTCGGAGCTCGGGCCCGCCTCGGCGGCCTCCGAATCCCCCTCGGCCGACTCGGCGGCCGCCTCCTCCGCCGCAGTCTGCACGGCCAGCTCCTCCTCGCCCGGGCGCGGCGCGTCGTCCACCGGCATGGCGCCCGCTTGGACCTCCTCGCGTTCGCCCGTCCAGCGGCGCTCACGCACGCGCGCTCGGCGGCCCACCCGCTCGCGCAGGTAGTACAGCTTCGCCCGGCGCACGTCTCCGCGGGCCGCCACCTCGATCCTCTCGACCTTCGGCGAGTGCAGTGGGAATGTGCGCTCGACGCCCACCCCGAACGACTGCTTGCGGACGGTGAACGTCTCCCGCGCACCGCTCCCCTGGCGCCTCAGCACGACCCCCTCGAAGACCTGGGTCCGGCGGCGGGTGCCCTCGACGACCTGAAAGTGCACGCGCACCCGGTCACCCGCCTGGAAGACGGGCACGCGGCGCAGCTGGGCGCGCTCGAGGCTTTCGATGACGCGGGACATGATGGGCGGTGATCGGTCGACGACCCCGCGGGAGGCACAAAAGAGGCGCGACCTCCCAGGAGCCGTCGCGCGGGATCGAAATGGTAGCGAAGCACCTGCCGCGCTCAGGCCCCCGCGCCGCCTCGTTCCCGGCTGCGCTCGCGCCGCCAGTCGCGGATCCGGGCGTGGTCGCCCGATAGCAGGATCTCGGGGACGCTATGGCCGCGCCAGTCGAAGGGCCGGGTGTAATGCGGATACTCGGGCGCTCCCTCGAGCGCCTCGCTGAACGACTCCTCGAGCGCGCTCTCCTCGTGCCCCAGCGCACCGGGCAGCTTCCGGATGACCGCGTCGCAAACGACCATCGCGGCCAGCTCGCCGCCCGAGATCACGTAGGGGCCGATCGAGACCACATCGCTCGCGAGCTGCTCGTGCACCCGTTCGTCGAAGCCCTCGTAGCGGCCGCACAGCAGCGTGAGCTCCGGCTCGGCGGCGAGCTCGCCAACCAGCGCGTCGTCCAGCCGGCGGCCTCCTGCAGCCAGGGCGATCACCCGCCGCCGCTCGGGCAACCCGAGCGGGTCGATCCCGTAGCGGGCACGCAGCGCTGCTTCGACCACGTCCACGCGGATCACCATCCCGGCGCCGCCGCCGTAGGGCGTGTCGTCCACCTGGCCCGCCTTCAGCGGCGTCGTGGCTCGCAGGTCCACGATCCCCAACTCGTGGCCAAGGTCCAGCGCATTGCGCACATGACGCGGGCAGCGGAACCAGTCGAACCAGCCCGGAAAGAGCGTGAACACGTCGATCCTCATCCGAGGAACTCCAGTCTCACTTCGATGCGGCCGGCGGCTGGGTCGATGCTCACGATCGCGTCCGAGACGATCGGTACGAGGGTGCCGTCGTCGAGCTCGAGCAGGTCGCAGGAGGGCCCGTCCAGCACTCGGCTCACCCTGCCCAGCCCCGGCACCTGGCAGCCCACGAGGTCGCCGGCGAGCCACTCGCCCTCCGCAAGCTCCTCCTCCACCAGGAGCAGCTCTCCGCGTAGGGGCGCCACCGCCTCGCGATCACCGATGCCGGAGAGCCTGATGAGCGGTCTGTCGTCAGCGCCGGCACGGCGCTCGACCGCGCGGAGGCAAGAGTCGAGCACCACCGTAGTCCCCTCGGCGAGCGGATGATCCACGTCCTCGACGTAGAAGCTCCCGTCCCGGCCGTGGGCCTTACCCACGCGGCCGGCGGTCACGAGCGTCAATCGACGACGTCGACGAGCACGCGGTGCCCCGCTCGCACCGACGCCGCCCTCATCACGGTGCGCAGCGCGGCGACGGTGCGGCCCCCGCGGCCGATCACCTTGCCCGCCTCGTCTTCCGCGACGTGCAGTTCCAGCACCACGGTCCCGTCTTCCTCCTCGAACGACTCGACCGATACCTGGTCCGGCTTGTCGACCAAGGACCGGGCGAGGTATTCGAGGAGCTCCTCCACTTACGAGTCGGTCGCGGTGGGTGAGGGCTCGCCCTCGCCGTCGTCGGCGGGCGCGGTCGCCGTCGCCTCGGTCTCCGCGGCCGGCGCGGACTCCGGAGCTGCCGCCGACCCGGACTCCGCAGCATCCGGCGATTCCGGTTCCGCAGGCGGCCCCGGCTCCGCAGCGGCCGCCGCCGCAGCCTGGGCCTCGGTCAGCTGCGGCCCTCCGGACTTCGCCTGGGCCTTCATGAGCTGCTTCACCACCCCGGTGGGCTGCGCCCCGCGGGCGATCCAGTGCTCGAGGCGCTCCTCGTCGATCGCGATCGTCGAGGGATCGGTTTGCGGGTTGTAGCGGCCGATCGTCTCGATGAAGCGACCGTCGCGCGGCGAGCGCTGGTCGGCCACAACCACGCGCCAGATCGGATTCTTCTTGCTGCCCACCCGCGTGAGCCGGACTCGGACTGACATAGAGCGGAGGAGGTTAGCGACCGCCGGCAAGCTGCTGCAGGGAAGGCATCTTTCCGCGCGACAGCTGGCGCATCAGCTTCCTCATCTGCCCGAACTGCTTCACCAGCTGCGATACCGCCTGCACCGAGGTCCCCGACCCGCGCGCGATCCGCCTGCGGCGCGACCCGTCGATGATCGATGGATTCGCCCGCTCCTGCGGCGTCATCGAGAGGATGATCGCCTCGAGGCGGT
Source organism: Thermoleophilaceae bacterium (assembly GCA_036519295.1). Lineage (GTDB taxonomy): Bacteria > Actinomycetota > Thermoleophilia > Solirubrobacterales > Thermoleophilaceae > JACVRW01. Next base: position 2,678 of record DATDLN010000217.1, on the reverse strand, counting down.
CGAGCTCGCGCTCGCTCACCTGGAGCGAGCCGAGCTGCTGGCCCACTCCGGGCATCAGCCGCAGCAGGTTCTGGAGCGGGCCCATGTTGCGGACCTGCTTCATCTGCTCGAGGAAGTCGTCGAGCGTGAACTGCTGCTTGCGGATCTTGCGCTCGAGCTCCTGCGCCTGGTTCTCGTCCAGCTGGCGCTCGGCCTTCTCGACAAGCGTCATCACGTCGCCCATGCCGAGGATGCGCTGCGCCATCCGGTCGGGGTGGAAGCGCTCGAAGTCGCCGAGCTTCTCGCCGGTGGAGGCGTAGAGGATCGGTTTGCCGGTGACGGCTTTGACGGAGAGCGCGGCGCCGCCGCGGGCGTCGCCGTCGAGCTTGGTGAGGACGACTCCGTCGAAGTTCGCCGTCTCGGCGAACTGCTCCGCCACGTTCACGGCGTCCTGTCCGGTCATCGCGTCCACCACCAGCAGCACGTCGTGCGGCTTCGTGCGCTTCCGGATCTGGGCGAGCTCCTTCATGAGCTCCTCGTCGATGTGGAGCCGGCCGCTCGTGTCGATGATCAGGGCGTCGCGCCGATCCTGCTTCGCCTTGTCGAGCGCCCACTCGGCGATGTCGACCGGGTCCCGCCCCGTGCCCTGCTCGTATACGTGCGCGCCCGCTTGGCTGCCGACCTTGACGAGCTGGTCCACCGCCGCCGGGCGGTACACGTCGCAGGCTGCGAGGGCCACGTCCATGCCGTGCTCCTCGCGCAGGTGACGCGCGAGCTTGGCGCAGGCGGTCGTCTTTCCCGAGCCCTGGAGGCCGGCCATCAGGATCACGGTGGGCCCGGGCTTGGCGAACGCGAGATCGCGGCCCGCTCCGCCCATCACTTCCGCGAGCTCGTCCGAGACGATCTTCACGACCTGCTGGCCCGGATTCAGGGACTCGAGTACGTCCTGCCCGAGCGCCCTCTCCTTGACCGCGTCGGTGAACTGCTTGACGACCTTGAAGTTGACGTCCGCCTCGAGCAGCGCCAGGCGAACCTGGCGCATCGCCTTCGAGATGTCGTCCTCGGTCAGCTTGCCGCGGGAGCGGACGTCGTCGAGGGCGGCCTGGAGCCGGTCGGAGAGCGCGTCGAACATGGACTGCTGAGGCTACACACTGCCCAGCCGAGCCAGCTCCCCACGCGTCGCCCCAGCCGGGCCGCCGAGGCCGAGGCGCGGCGCGGCCAGAAGGGCCGCCGCGGCGACCACGCCCAGGCGAAGCCTCACCGTTCGGGCGGCTCGCTCTCGTCCGGGCCGGGGATCATCGCGCCGAGCCGGCCGAGCGCCTGCGTGAACTCGCTCGGGATGATCCAGATCTTGTTGGACTCGCCCTGGGCGATCTGGGGCAGCGTCTGGAGATACTGGTAGGCGAGCAGCTTCGGGTCGGCGTTGCCGCTATGGATCGCCTCGAAGACGTTCTCGATCGCCTTCGACTGGCCCTCGGCCTTCAGAATCTCCGACTGCTTCTGGCCCTCCGCTCGCAGGATCGCCGACTGCTTCTCGCCCTCGGCGGTGAGGATTTGCGACTGCTTGACGCCCTCGGCCGTGAGGATCGCCGCGCGCCGGTCGCGCTCGGCGCGCATCTGCTTCTCCATCGCCTCCTGGATGGTTCCGGGCGGATCGACCGCCTTCAGCTCGACACGGTTCACCCGGATCCCCCATTTCCCGGTGGCCTCGTCGAGCACCGTGCGCAGCTCGGCGTTGATCGTGTCGCGCGACGTGAGCGTGTCCTCGAGCGTCATGCCGCCGGCCACGTTGCGCAGCGTCGTGACCGTGAGCTGCTCGATCCCCGAGATGTAGTCGGCGATCTCGTACGAGGCCGCCTTTGGGTCGGTGACCTGGTAATAGATGACGGTGTCGATGTTCACGGTCAGGTTGTCCTCGGTGATCACGGGCTGGGGCGGGAACGAGACCACCTGCTCGCGCAGGTCGATCAGCGGCTTCACCCGGTCCACGTAGGGGACGACGAGCGCCAGCCCCGCATCCAGCGTGCGGTGATAGCGGCCCAGCCGCTCGACGATCCCCGCCCGCGCCTGCGGCACGATGCGGATCGCCCGCGACAGCGTGAACAGCACCACCAGGGCGACGACGATGAGCACGATCAGGGCGGCCATAGAGCCAACGTCCTTCCTATTCCGCGACGAGCGCCGTTGCGCCGTCGATCTTCATGACAGTGGCACGAATGCCTGGCTCGAGCACCTCGTCCTCGTCGAAGGTGCGCGCGCTCCAGATCTCCCCGCCGATCTTCACCTGCCCGCCGTTCACGTCGACGCGCTCGAGCACGAGCGCCTGGGATCCGACCAGCGCCGCCGTCCCACTGCGGAGCTGGGAGGGAGTACGCAGGTGGCGGCGAGCTAGGGGACGAAGCACCAGTAGGGAAGCGACCGAGGCGGCTATGAACACGACCCATTGCAGAGCGAGCCCGCCCCCGACCAGCGCGACCACCGCGGCCAGCACGGCCGCCACGGCTACCGGGCCGAGGAAGAAGCCGACCGTTGCGATCTCGCCGACGGCGAGCACACCGGCCGCGATCATCCACCACACCCACTCGTCCATTTCCTAAGACCGATCCTAGTGCCGCGTCCGGTGAGTCCGTGCCCGGTTCGGCGAGCTCCGCGGGCCGCCACGCAAGGACGCAGGGAGGGTGCAATGCCTGAAAATGGCA
>DATDLN010000216.1:0-3239 GCA_036519295.1 Thermoleophilaceae bacterium | reverse complement strand
AGCGAGCTCCAAGGAGGCCCGACTTCAATCTTGCATCGATGCTCCATCCAGGCTCTCGGGGGTGCCCGGGTCGTCGGGTATCTGTCCTGGGCAGCGCCCGCGCAAGAGCTGCATGTCCGCCGCGAGCCGGTTGTCGATGCGGTCGACGACGGAAGCCGGTGCCACCGCCCTCAGGTTCGGAAACCGGTGCTTCAGCATGTTGATGCCGAAGAAATGGTCGCCGTGGCCGTGCGTGACGTAGATGTAGGTCAGGTTCTTGCCGCTCGCCGCGATCTGGTCGGCGAGCTCGACGCCGTGGTCGATCGTTGGGAACGTGTCGACCAGCACAGCGTCTCCCCTTGCCGTAGATCAGGGTCGCCGAGTTCGAGACCCACATGAGCGACTCACAGCCCGGCGGGACGTCGCGACCCAACCCCCGACGCTTGATGGTGAACACCCGGTAATCGAGCTGGCCTGCCGTCTGGCCAGTTTCGGGCGGGAGCATCGAGCCTCCCTTCTGTGCTCTAAGACCGGTCGCCGCCACGCAGCGCGTGAAGCGCGTCGAGTTCGGTCGCGAGCTGATCGACCAGGGGATGCCCCGAGATCTGGCGGCGCAGCATCTCGAGGCTCGCCTCGTAGTGATCGATCTTGCCTCGGTCGGCGCGCTCGAAGCGGCGAGCGCGGGCCAGGCGGACCCGCAGCTCGCGGGTCTTCGAGGCCTTGTCGGCGGCGAATATGACGGCGGCCCGCTCGCCGGCCTCGGCGACCTGCTGGCGCAGGGCGGCCCTGCGGCGAGCGTCGTCGTCGATCGAGGGGTCGTCGCTCACGGCCGCCACCAGCCGTGTCACCTCGGGTCCGAAGCGTTCCTCGAGGTCGCGGGGCTCGGCGTCGGTGTCCTCGAGCACGTCGTGCAGCAGGCCGGCGGCCACCACCTCCTCGGGGTGACCGGCCTCGCGCAGAAGGCATGCCGCCTCGATGGGGTGCGTCACGAAGGGGATATCGCCATCGATCTCGCGCTTCTGTCCGGCGTGACGCTCGTCGGCGAACGCGAGGGCCTGGCGCGTGAGCGGAGAGCGCTCCAAAAAGGCGGTGCGGGCCATCACCAACAGAGTTTCGAGTCCGTCCACGAAGCAAACGGCTTTTACATTTTCGGGGGCGGGCCTGAGCGAGACAGCCTCCGCACCCGACGGGATCCCGCCTGAGTGCGGGGTCGATCCGTCCGCTCCGGTCGAGCAGCGAGTCGCTCGGCAACTCGTCCAGAGTCGCGCGAAGCCGCCTACATCGGCCGTCGACGATGCCCGTGGGAAAGCTTGCCGCAGCGCTGGCCGCCCGCCTGGCCACGACTGACGTCACCGTCTTCTCCGGCGTCTTTCCGGACGAGGCCGCCGCTTGTCCGTCAGTCTTCCGGCTAGCCAGCCTGGAGACTTGGAGGGCAGCCCGCCTAGGCGCGAGCACTCGCGTGTGGGATCGTGAGGCGACTGTCAAGGGCCACAAAGGAGGTCCAACATGCAGCCCCGAGCTGATGCCACCCACACCCAAGACGCCCGGCAGACGGTCGCGAGCTACCCAACGTACGGGGAGGCCCAGCAGGCCGTCGACTCCCTCTCGGACGCCGGCTTCCCGGTGGAGGTCGCCGAGATCGTCGGGCACGACCTGCGGCTCGTCGAGCGCGTCACCGGTCGGCTCACCAACGCGCGCGCTGCGGGTGCGGGAGCGGCGAGCGGCGCCTGGTTCGGCTTGTTTATCGGACTGCTGGTCGGGCTGTTCACCACGGGCCCGGAGTGGCTGGGTTTGGTGCTCGGCGGACTGCTCATCGGCGCGTTCTGGGGCGCGGTGTTCGGCTTCTTCGCACACTGGGCAACGCGAGGACAGCGCGATTTTTCGTCGGTGAGCAACTTCGTCGCCGGCCGTTACGAGCTGACCGTCCCCAACGACCAGGCGCAACGGGCGCGCGAGTTGCTCGGAGAGCTCCGGTAGACGACGCGGTCGCGCGACTTTGGCTACGCCGTCGACACGGAGGACTTCGGGAGGGGCCCGGGAGGCGATCGTCGACGTGGGACCGGGCGCCCCTACTAGGTCCGACAGCTCGGGCCGCCTGTAACCGCTGGAGAAGAATTCGAGTGCCTTGGGCGTCTTGGTCTCGTGGGCGCGGGACAGGGCGAGCGACCATCAATGCTGCTCAGGTGACGCGCAGGCGGCACCCCAATCCGGGAACATCTGCACTATGGGATTTCTGGATCGTCTCCTTGGCCGCGGTACTGGGCCCGAATCGCGGCCGCGGCAGGGCGCTTCCGCGTCTTCGCCGGCCGCCCCGGGCGAACTGACAGACGAGCAGGCGCTCGAGCGCTACCGCTACCTTGTCCGGACCGCCCCGCCGGAAGCGATCGAGCAGGCCCATGAGGAGGGCTTCGCCATGCTGACGCCCGAGCAACGGCGCATGGCGCTGCGCGACTTGAGCGCGGCGGTGCCCGAACACGAGCGCACCGGAGGTGACGACCCCCGCTCCCTCGCCCGGATGGCCACCCGCGCTGAGACGAACCGGCCCGGCACCGTAGAGCGAGCCTTGGGTGGCGGCGGAGGCATGCTCGGCGGCATGGGCGGCACCCTGCTCGGCAGCTTCGCCGCGGCCTTCGCCGGCAGCCTGGTGGCCCAGTCGCTGTTCTCGGAGCTCGGCGGCGAAGACGCCGGCGCCGCGGGTGCCGGTGCGGAGGGAGAGGCGGGCGACGCGGGCGGTGATACCGGAGGCGGCGACTTCGGCGGTGGCGACTTCGGCGGCGGCGACGTCGGCTTCTGAGACCGGGAGACCCGTGGCGCCTCCGGGTGCACCCACTCGTCGCCGCCCACGCCGAGCCGGGCCGACTAGACCGTCGCATTCAGACGACGAGCGACACGCGCCGGAGATCGCGCGGGCGGAGTTCGGCGATCATCGCCCCCACCGTACCCGCCCCGGCCTACGCCGGACTGCTCGCCGGCGGCTGCGCGCGGGGCGTGCCGATGCACACCGACCCCGGCCCAGCGTGTCGACTAACGATCGCGTCACGCTCGCATCCGTCAGCAATCGCGGAAGCGCGGACGTCGTCGTCCGTCACGACCGCTGATCGTCTCTGAAGAAGGGGCTCGTGTCATCCATGAAGGAGCGGGCCGTGTCAAGGGGCGGTCACGGGCCCCGGATGGTCGGGCGCCCCGGGTTGCGCGACGGCGGGGACGTCGGCGGAAGCGTTCCAGTCATCCATTCGGCCGCGCTGGGCGGGCCGGAGTGT
>DATDLN010000215.1:0-7067 GCA_036519295.1 Thermoleophilaceae bacterium | reverse complement strand
CTACCCCGACTGTGGCGGGACCCAAACGATCCAGGACCTCGGGGTACATTCCTAAACGCTAGCCCACCCAAGCGTGGTGTTCCTTGAAGCGCTCTAGCTTGCGCTTTGCGCGAGATCCGATAGCCGGCGCCGGCCTCAGTCGGGTTTGAGCTGGTCGCCGATACGGATGGTTCCGCCGCGGATGACGTCTGCGCGCAGTCCTCCGCGGTGCACGAGGGGTCGGAGGATGCCGCCGCCGTTGAGGCGGTCGAGGTGGGCGCATGGCTCGCACAGTCGGCGGCCGCGGCAGCGTGCCTCGCCGAGCGTGAACTCGCGGCCGACGAGCGCGTTGAGGTCGGTTCCTCGGACGACGACGTTGCGGCGGTGGTCGACGTCGCCGCCGAAGGTGTCCAGGACGGCGGCGTCGATCAGAGTGAGTGCACTGCCTGGCCGTCCGGAGGCGAAGGTCCCGGTCCCGTCGGCATAGCGGTCGCCTTTCAGTCCGCGTCCGACGATGGCGACGGCCTCGTCGACGAGCATCACGGGCGCCTCGGCGGCCGGGGCGAGGACGAGCGCTTCGACGAGGCCGATGCCCGCTTCGGCTGCGGTGAGCGGCGGCCAGGCTGCGAGGTCCAGGGCCGCGAGGACGGAGCCGTCGAGGATCTCGTCGGTGGTGCCGGCGGGGTCCCAGATCGGGCCGGAGGGCACGCCGAACATCACGACGGCGCGCGGGCCGCTGCCGTCGCGCGCCGGGCGCCGGGCGATCCACGGTCCCGCCCAGCTGAACGCTGCCGCGTCCTGTACGGGTACGAGCCCGAGTCCGCGCTCGGCAAGCCACGCTCGCTGCTCTTCCGGATCAAGCGGGACATCGCTCGCGGAGGCGCCGGCGACGTGCGCGATGCAGACGGCGAGGGTGGAGCGTTCGGTGTGGTCGGGGCTCGGGGGCGTCACGGCGTGAGGGCCTGTTGGAGGTCGCGCCAGAGGTCGTCCGGATGTTCGCATCCGACGCTGAGCCGGAGCAGTCCGGGCGGGAGGTGGGTCTGTCCGGGAATGGCGGCTCGGCGCTCGATGGTCGACTCGACGCCGCCCAGGCTCGTGGCATGGCGGATGATCCGCACCGATCGGCAAACGGCGTCGGCGGGCTCTGCCCCGCCCGCCACGTCGAAGGAGACGACGGCGCCGAACCCGGCCATGAAGCTGCGCGCCGTCGCGTGGGTCGGATGGTCGCGGCGGCCGGGGTAGCGCACGACCTCGACACCTACCTGCCGGGCCAGGCGCTCGGCGAGTTCGGCGGCCGATGCGCTCGCTTGCGGTAGCCGCAACGCGAGCGTACGCATGCCGCGGACGGCGAGGTAGGTCTCGAGCGCGCCGGGAGTGGCTCCGGCCAGCTGCCGTCGCTCGCGCAGTTGGCGGGCGCGCTCGGCAGACGCCGCGACCGCGGCGCCGAGCAGCAGGTCGGAGTGGCCGCCCAGGTACTTCGTGGCCGAGTGCACTACCAGGTCGGCGCCCAGCTCAAGCGGCCGTTGGACAAGCGGCGTGGCCAACGTGCTGTCGACCACGACCAACGCTTCGGGCTTTCGCCGTGCGGCGCAGACGGCGCGCAGGTCAGCGACCGCCAGCAGCGGGTTCGACGGCGATTCCAGCCACAACAGATCGGCACCGGAGGCGAGTTCAACCCAGCGTGACGTGTCCTCGACGCCGACGCGGACCACGCGCCAGCGGCCCTGCGCGGCACCGGCGGCCGCCAGACCCGCGACAGCCTGGTAACAGTCGTCGCCCAGCGCCACGGTGGCGCCGACCGGGAGCAGGTCAAAGACCGCCGCGATCGCGCCCATGCCCGATGCAAACGCGACGGCCTGGCCGCCCTCGAGGCCGCCGAGCAGCTCCTCGAACGCCTCCCAGGTCGGTGTGGCGTCGTCGCGGCTGTAGGCGCGCCCGGAGCCGAGCTCGAAATTCGACGCCAGCACCGGAGGAATGTTCAGCGGCGTCCCGGCGCCCGCCGCCCCGCGACCCGCCATCACGGCCCACGTCTCCAACTCCACCTCCCGCTTGTGCACCATGAAGGCACTATAGTGCACTCGCGATGAATGCCAGCCGGGAGCACGTCGCGGGCGAGATCGCCACCCGCGTGCGCGCCGCGCGGGCGCAACGCCGATGGACGCTGGACGAGCTCGCGGCCCGCAGCACGGTCAGCCGCCGCCTGCTCGTCCAGATCGAGCACGCCGAAGCCAACCCGAGCCTCGCCACCCTGCTGAAGCTCGCGGCCGCGCTCGGCATCACGCTCACCGAGCTACTGTCAGAGGAGCCGGAGGCCGAGCCGGTGGCCGTCGTAGCCGGTCAGGACGCGATGACGCTCTGGTCCAGCCCCGCCGGAAGTGCCGCGCGTCTACTGGTCAGTCACGAAGCCATCGAGCTGTGGTCGTGGACGCTTACGACCGCCGATCAACGCGCCAGCGAAGCGCACCGCCCCGGATCGGTCGAGCTGATCACCGTCGACACCGGCACCATCGCGCTCGACGTCGGCCACCACCACGTCGAAGTGCCCGCCGGCGATAGCGCCTGGTTCGATGCGACGCTGCCGCACACGTACTCCAACCCGGGAACGACCACCGCGACGTTCACTCTCGTCGTCTTCGAGCCCGCCTGACGCCGTCGCCTCTCCCCAATCTGCGCTGCCGCGTCGCCTGCCCGCAGCGCTGCTCGCGGCCGCAGACGGAGTGCTGCGCGAAGAGCGGCGCCGGCTTGGACTTCATAATTGGTACGGCACGCCCGTACCGACGGCGCGACTCCCGGTCGAGCCGGCGGGTATGCCAGGGACCGCAGCACATCGTCTGAGCCTTGTTTCCGTTTGAACGAGACACCGTTTAAGCCGTCAGCCGGACCGGCGTGCCCGGAGCACGAGTCCGACGGTGAGCCCGTAGGCGACGTGGTCGGCCCACTGGCGGCCCTGCGGAAGCGCCCGGATTGCGGGGATGCGCCGGCCGATGACAGCCAGATCGAGCGCCGCGATCGCCAACGCACCGGCGACGCCCCAGCCTGGCTCGGCGCGGCGGGGCAACACGGCGGCGATGACCGCTGACCACGCAAGCGATATTCCGAGGTGGACCGTCCCGGCCGTGATCAACAGCACGGGCGTGCGGCGCTCGTGCGGCAACACCATGACGCCTACCGCGCGAGCGCCTTCGAGCACATCATCGCCTCGCAGCAGCGCCCAGGCGGTGGAGGGCAGCGCCGAGCACGCCGCGCCGGCAAGGCCGGCCGCAAGCGCGTCACGCGCCACGCCACTGGGCATTCGGCGGCCCACTCGGGCATCGTTGCAGCGCGCGCGCCCTGCCCACCCCTTGTGGAGGTCCGCCGGCGCCGTGCATACCTTGCCCTCGTCACCGGTCGGCGCGGGAGGTTCACGAGCCGGGCCGCCCCCCGCTAGCCGCGCCGGGCGTCGAGTGTCCCTTTGCGCGAAAGGGAGCTGTCGCCACCCTCACACGAGGCGACGTGCTCTCGAGGACCCACGGCAGCGGACGACGCCCGTGCTGCTTCTCGACGAACCGGGGACCGCCGACCTCGCACTCGCTTGTCCACAGGAGCAGCTCTGCGGGCGCCACCTGATCGCGGACGGCTTGACGCCGGCTGCTCGTCCACGGGGAAGCGTGGATTCAGTTTTCGGGATGTCAGCTTTCCCTCCGGGGCACCGCTGATGCTGGAGGTGTCGAGCGCCACCGGAACGGCCGCGAGGTCTATTTGATCCCGACCACGATGGAGTCGGGTCCGTCCAGCTGCTCGAGGTAGGTCTGGCGGAATCCGGCATCGGCCATCCAACCCCGGCAGTCGGCGCCCGTGTAGTCAAAGCCGCCGGGCGTCTCGATCAGCATGTTCAGGCTCATCAGAAGCGCGAAGGCGTTCTCTCGCCTGTCGTCGTCGATGATCGACTCGTGGACGATCAGTGCGCCGCCGTCGGGGAGCGCCCGGTGCGCCCTCTCGAGCAAGAGGCGCTTCTCGTCCAGGTTCCAGTCATGGAGTATGTGGCCCATGACGAGAACGTCGGCGTTCGGCAGCCCGTCGGCGAAGAAGTCCCCGGGGTAGAAGCTCAGCCGGTCGGTCAGCTCAGCGGCGGCGACGTACTCCTCGAACAGCGGAGCCATCGCGGGGAGGTCGAAGCCGCCGCCACGCAGGTGGCCGTGCTCGCGAGCGAGCATGGACCGGGACGCACCCCTCGGCGCAGCCGATGTCGATGACGGTCTGATACCGGCCCCAGGGAAACGTCGCCGCCATCGCCTGTGCCGACCCGGCGCTGAGCCCGCTCATCGCCTTGGCGAACCCGCGGAGCCGCTCCGGGTCCGAGTAGAGCGCCTCGAAGAAGTCGCCGCCGGTCTTTGCCTCGTTCTGTGGGTTCCCGGTGCGCAGGGCCTCGGTGAGCGAGTTCCAGAAGCCGAACAGCCGGGCGTTCTGCATCTCGAGCATGCCTCCGACGTAGCTCGGCTTGGCGCGATCGAGGAACAGCTCGGTTGCGGGCGTGTTGCGATAGGCCCCGTCCTCGCGCTCGAGCATGCCCAGGGCGACGAGCGCGTCGAAAAAGTCGCGGGCGCTTCGCTCGTGGAGGCCGAGGCGATCGCGAAGCTCCTCGGCGGCGAGCGGCCCCGATGCGGCGAGTTCCGAGAAGAGCCCGAGCTCGACTGCGCTGAGGAGCGTCTTCGATCCCCAAAACGCAGAGCCAAGCTTCATGATCGCGTCGGGGGTTGGCCGAGCCGCTTCGTTTTCGCTGATCGCGGCCAGCGCTCTGCTCATTGAGTCCTCCGTTCTTCAGTTCAGGTGCATCGGATAGATCCGCCTCCCCTCAACGACGGATGGCACTTCCCGGATATTCCACCTCCGACCGATAAGCACCATCGCCAGCCGCGCACAGTGCTCGATCTCGGCGCTATCTGCGGGTCGAGCACATTCGCTCCGCACAGCCAGCTGCCGCACCTCGGCCAGCCGCCCCCAGCCCGGCGAAGCGAAAGCGAGCTAAGCGACAGCGGACGCGGAGTGCTGCTCGTCGACGAAGGCGGGTGCGGCATGGGAGCCGATCGCGTGCCGCGTGGCGCCTCCCTCTCGTCCTGAGCGAGCGCCCTCGGCGCCCCCGCGTAGACGCCTCCGTCCATAGGGCACCGACATGCTCCTGCTCAGGTTGCGTTGCTGGCCGACGCCTTGCTTGATGGCCGGGAGCCCCGACCGGGATCTAGTCCCGCTCGTGTCCGATTTACCCCAAGACGGGCTGTGCGTCGAGGACTCGGGCCTTGAAGAACGGCGCCCAGCGCGGCGTCTCGAACCACCAGCCCACGGTGATGTCGCTCGCAAGGACGAGGTCGCCGAAGCGTCGCTCCGCGTGTACCTCTCCGCCGCAGGAGATGTAGCCCCGGTGGCCGTGGGAGCCGTCGTCCCAGCGCATCGCGCTGACAGTGCGGAGGGCCCCGGCGCGATCAATCGTGATGTGGACCTCGGGTCGCTCCGGTGGCACCTCCCAGGTCCCCACGATTATCTCTTCGCTCTCCGCGTGCCAGGCGACTCCGCGGGGTGGGACCAGGCTACCGGGCGCCCAGATCGCCGCCTCGAGGGCCGCGCGTCCGGCGGCTGAGCGCGTCGTGTCGTCGCCCCGGGCGTGGACCAGGCTAATTCGGCCGAAGAGGCGAACGTCCATGCCGCCGTCGCCCTTCGCGTAGTGGTCGACGACGCGCAGCGGGCGGAACGGTCGGCCGGCACGGGCGCGCCACTCGAACGAGCGCCCATCGCCATGCCACTCGGCTTCGAAGGGCATCCAAGCGCCGGCCTTGATCCGGCCTTCCATGGTCAGCTGGACCCCGTATCCCAGCTTGGCACCGGGTGCGAGAGCATGAGTGAAGTAGCGACGAACCGGCTCGTCGACCTCCGACACTAGGCCGGGCTCGAAGCGGGACTCGGCTGCGCGGTTCACCGCTGGCGTGAGGAGACGGTGAGCTCGGCGCCGGGTCGTCGCGCCTCCGCCTCGTGGCTACGCGCTACGGCGAGTCCGGCCTGCCAACCGGGCGCTCGACCACCTGTGGGCGGTCGAATCGACCAGCGTCGATGCCGCTGCGCGCGATCACCCACGCGATTACCGAGTTTGAGTTCCACATCTCGCCGGTGCTGAGTTCGTCGCGGCCCCACACCGGAGTCGGAACGTGCGGGACGACCTCGAGGACACGCCGCGCCTGGTGTGCGTCGCTGCTAAGCCGCCGCGGGCTATCTACTGCTTCGGCCACGTCGGGGATGTGCCCGCCGCGCCATAGGCGGATCTCGTAGCTGAGGATCCGTAAGTGGGCGGCCGAGCGAGCGCCCACGGCGCCCCCCGCGACGACGCTGTGTTCCTCGCCGCTCAGCCGAGGCACCGGGGTCTCTCGATGACGAACCTGTCCGCTGCTAGCTCGACTTGCAGCGCGGAGTGGTAGAGATCGCAGACGGGCCGCCTCTGCATCCGGGCCGCCAGCGCCTCGTAGATGCGACCGTTGAGCCTGACGAAGTGTCCACCCGCTCCGAGTGGTAGCCAGTACAGGTCGACTGCGGCCCCATCACGTCCCGCCTCCTTGGTTGCGGCTCGATCGGGGCCGTCCGTTTCCACGCGGCGAGTATCCCAAGGGCGCTCGGCTTGCCCATGGAAGCAGGCATCTGTGCGGAGGCGCCGACGGCGCTCGCACCGGATGAGCAGCAGAAGCACGCCCATCGCAGCGCTGCTTCTCGACGATTGGGAGAGCGGCGCCGGGCGCGATCATATGCGGGCGGACGCGTGCTGCTCGTCGAGGCTGTCCTGTAAATAGCCGCCGGGCGGATGCCCGGCGGGCGATTGTCAGCCCTCAGAGGTGGCGGCGGGCCGCCAGCCACGCTGTCGCTCAAAGGCTCAGGCCGGTGGCTCGCGGCGCGGCGGACGGTGGGTGGGTCGTCAGGAGCGCGCCCGCGGTGGTGGCGGTGTGAGCGCCCCGAGGGCCGTTCTCAGGCCCCCGCGGCGGCGAGGCGGTGGCCGTGGAGCTTGGTGAGGTTGTGGGTCGTCATCAGTAATCGCCACTCGAGGCGAACCTTGATCCTGCCTCGCCTGTGGAAGC
>DATDLN010000214.1:0-40474 GCA_036519295.1 Thermoleophilaceae bacterium | reverse complement strand
GCCTTCGGGCCGCCCCGCCCGCGTGTCGCGCCGGGGTCCCTACACTCCCGCCGCTTCACACCCTGACCAAGAGAGAGGAACTATGCGGAAAGTCATCATTGGTGGCGCGCTCGTCGGCGCGCTCACACTCGCAATAACCGGCACGGCGCTCGCGCAGACCACGATGGACGCGTCGCTGCGCCTGAGCCCATCGAAGGCCGGTACTTCGACGAAGCCCAAGCCGGTCGGCCTGACGCTCGGGATCGAGGGAGGAACGCAGAGCGGCACCGGCCAGCCCGACACGTCGACCAGGATTCGCGTGCAGCTCCCGAAGGGGATCAAGTGGAACGGCAAGCTGTGGCCGAAGGCCAAGCGTTGCTCGGTTTCCAAGGCGAACGCCCAGGGCTCCCCGAGCGCCTGCCCGAAGGGCTCCAGGATCGGCAACGGCCACGTGACCGCGCTCGGCGGGAACGGCACAGTCGTCGAGGAGATCGACCTCACCGCGTTCGTCACCACCGGCGGCGGCCTCGGTCTCTTCCTCACCGCCACGCAGCCGCTCCCGATCAACGCCATGCTCGAGGGGAAGGTGAGCGGCCAGACAATCAATGTCGCGATCCCCGCGAACATCCAGGAGCCCGTCACCGGCGTCGCGACGGGCATCAAGAGCCTGACCTTCACCCTGAACGGCAAGACCAAGGTGAAGGGCAAGACCCGGGGCGCGCTCGAGTCGAGCGCCTGCTCGGGCGGCCGCTGGACCGCGAAGGTCACCAACACGCTTCGCGGCGGCACCCTGACCGACAGCCCGTCGGCCGCCTGCCGGAAGTAGCGCCGGTTCGGGTTTCGTCCGGATACGCGGACTCGCAGCACGGGGCGGCCTTCGGGCCGCCCCGTCGTCGTGTCTAGGCTCGGGACCCGGCCTCCGTCACCTCGCCCGACCAGCGGCCGTTCGCGGCGAGGATGGTGAGGGCGTCGACGGTGAGCGATCCGCGCCAGTCGAGCTCAGCGGCCGTCGACCACGCCGGCCAGTTGAACGTCCAGCCGCCGTCGTCCAGCTGGCCGCGCGCCAGATGGTCGAGGTGGGCTTCGATTGTGGATTCGTCGAACAGGCGGCGCGCGATCGAGCCGGGGAGCGGCGCGAAGTCGAGCGGGCCGTGCACCTCACCTGCCGCCTCGGGATCGAGCTCGACCAGGCCGCGTTCGAAGAGCAGCTTGCCCACCTGCTCGACGGCCCGCTCGGCATGGTCACGATCGGGCACGTGCTGGAGAAACGCGAACACGCCGCGCACGTCGTACGACCCCAGCTCACCGGGCTCCTCGATGCGCGTCCAGATCATCTCGGTGGCGCGTTCGAGCCAGGGATGCTCCACCGCGTGGGCGTGCAGCGTCCCGGCGATAGGGCCCGTCGTGGCCAGCGAGGGCGGCAGGCCGTCGACCGGCGCCCACCACGGCGCGTGGGGCCAGGCCTCGATGCCGGGGGCGACGAACACGGCGCCGCCCTCGGCGGGAGCGGTCCGCTCGAGCCAGCCGAGCGCTCCCCCCACCAGCTCGTCGTCCCAGGCGTCCGCCTCGTGCAGGGTTCGCAGGGCGAGCTGCACCGCGGCAGGCTGGCTGCCCGGCGTTCGGCCATCGGGCTCGAGCGCGTGGCCGAAGCCGCCGTCGTCGTTGCGGTAGGCGGCCACCGCCGCGCGGACGGGCTCCGCGTCGCCGCCGGCGAAGAGGCGCTCGAAGCGGCGCCGGTCGAGCAGGCGGGCGCTGGCGGCCAGGAAGTGAACTGCGGCATTGATGTCAGGTGAGGTCATGCCCCGCAGTCGATCAGACCGCATAGCCGCGGTCTTGAACGAAACGGACATGGGCACACTATGGGCGTGCAGATCTCCGACGGCTACCGGGAGCTGGCACCCCCCAGTGGGCTGCGGAAGGCGCTCGAGTGCCTCTGGGTACGGGTTGTTCCCTCGAACGGCGGCCCGCCGATTCGCATCCTCCCCGACGCGTGCAGCGACCTCATCTGGCGCTCCGGCGAGGGCGCTTTCATAGCCGGTCCCGATACCGGTCCGGTCGTCGGCCCGGCCACGCCCGGCGCGGTCTTCGTCGGCGCCCGCTTCCGCCCTGGGGCCGGCGGGCCCGCGCTCTCGCACCCCCTCGACGAGCTCCGTGACATGCGCGTCGAGCTCGGCGAGGTCCTGCCGGGCCTCACCCGGCGACTCGATCCGGACCTCACGCCGGCGGCCGCGCTGCGGCAGGTCGCTTTCGCCGCCGGCCAGCTCGCTGAGGCCCGCCCGCCCGACGCGCTCGTCGGCGCGGCGGCGCGGCGGCTGGCCGACCCAAGCGCCCGCTCTTCCACGTTGGCCGGCGAGCTGGGGCTGAGCGAGCGACAGCTGCGCCGGCGCTTCCTCGCGAGCGTCGGATACGGCCCGAAGACACTCCAGCGGGTGCTCCGATTCCGCGGCTTCCTGAAGCGGCTCGACGCCACCCGCGGCGACGTGGATCTGGCGCGCTTCGCCGCGGACTGCGGCTTCGCGGACCAGGCGCACCTCACGCGGGAGTGTTCACGCCTGGCGGGCCTGTCCCCGGCGGCGATCGCCCGGGAACGCGTGGACGCACCACCCCTCTACGAACGCGCGATCTCGAGCACGACCTTGCCGGTCGCGCCGCGCGAGTCGATCAGCTGAAGCGCCTCGGCCGCCCGCTCGAGCGGAAAGCGGGCGCCGACGATCGGCTCGACGTGGCCCTCGTCGACGAGCCTTCCGACGGCCGCGCCAATCTGGCGTTCGAGCTCGGGCCGGCCCATCACGGACGCGCCCCAGCCCGCGCCGACAACCTCGATGTTGTTCAGCAGCAGGCGGTTGACCCTCACCTCGGGGATCGATCCTCCGGTGAAGCCCACCACCACGCATCGTCCGTTCTCGCGCAGGGAGCGCAGGCTGTCCGTGAAGCGGTCGCCGCCCACCGGGTCGATCACGAGGTCGACGCCGCCATCCGAGAGCTCCCTGGCCTCGTCCTTCCAGGGACCGTCCGAGCGCACGACCTCGTCGGCGCCCGCCTGACGGGCCACCTGCTCCTTCTCGTCGCTCGAGACGACCGCAATCGTGCGGGCGCCGAGGCCCTTCGCGACCTGGAGCGTGGCGGTGCCCACGCCGCCGGCGGCGCCGTGAACGAGCACGGTCTCGCCCTCGTTCAGCCTCCCCCGGAGCTTTAGCGCGAAGTACGCCGTGTGGTAGTTGAGGATGAGGGCCGCACCCTGGGCGAAGTCGAGCTCGTCTTCGAGCGGGAACGTGAGCCAGTCCGGCGCCACGGCGGTCTCCGCGAACGCGCCCAGCATGCAGAAGGCGGCCACGCGATCGCCCTCCTTCACGGCCGCGCCGTCCGGCGCGCTCCGGACGATTCCGGCGACCTCGCTGCCGGGCACGAAGGGAAGGTCGGGCTTGACCTGATACTCGCCGCGCGTCTGGAGCACCTCCGGGAACGAGACGCCCGCGGCGTGCACCTCCACCACCACGCCGCTTCCCGGCGTGAGCATGTGGGACGGCTCCGGCGCGGGGAGGTCCACCTCTCGGAGTGCACCATCTGGGCCGCTCAGCTCGATGATCTGGATCGCCCTCATGGGCGGCCCAGACTAGACCGTCAAGTGGCGAGCTTCGCCTGCTGGCGCTCGAGCGGGATGCGCGTGACGTTCCAGGCCAGGCCGAGTCGTTCGAGCGCCCCGATGAGCAGCGCCGAGATGTCGATCTCCCACCAGCGGAGGCCGTGCCGCGCCGATCGCGGGAAGGCGTGGTGGTTGTGGTGCCATGACTCGCCGAACGAGAGGAGCGCCAGCCAGAAGACGTTCGTCGACTGGTCCTCGATGTCGAACCGCCGCCGGCCGAAGAAGTGGCAGACCGAGTTGATCGACCACGTTACGTGGTGCTGCAGGAAGATCCGGACCAGGCCGCCCCAGAGCAGCGCGCTCAGCGCGCCGGCGAGGGTCTGGTCGAGCGCCAGCCCGACCAGGAACGGGATGGCAAGCCCGAGCAGCACGAGCCAGAGGAAGCTCCTGCTCAAGATCCGCATGCCACGGTCCTCGACCAGATCGGGGGCGTGCTTTCGGCGGCGTGCCTGGCCCTGGGTGACGAATAGCCAGCCCATGTGAGCGTGGAAGAGGCCGCGCAGGGCGCCGCGCCACCCGTCCTCGAAGTCGACGTGCGGTGAGTGCGGGTCGCCCTCCTCGTCGGCGTGGGCGTGGTGCTTGCGGTGGTCGGCCACCCAGTCGATCACCGGCCCCTGGACCGCCATCGAGCCGGCGGCCGCAAAGGCGTACTCGACCGGCTTGTAGGTCTGGAACGAGCGGTGAGTGAGGAGGCGGTGGAATCCGACGGTCACCCCGAAGCCCGCGATCAGGTACATGACGCCGAAGGCGACGAGGTCGCTCGCGTCGACCCAGCGGCCCCAGAAGAGCAGAAGCGCTCCGATGAACGCCACGAACGGAAGGACGACGGCGATCAGGTTCGCCGAGCGCTGTGCTCGAGTCATGCTTGGACCGTACCCACGAAAACGCTCGCTCAATAGAGAGAAAAGCCAGGACACCCGGCGGGGAATTTGTAGGTGAGCAACAAGAGCGCCCTGACCGGCTGTCAGTCCTAAGACCAATTGCCGGTACCGGTCAACGGCGGCCCGTGCCTACTCTCCCGAGGCCATGAGATACACGATGTTCGGCAAGACGGGCCTACGGGTTTCCGAGCTGTGCCTCGGGACCATGACGTTCGGCGAGGACTGGGGCTGGGGAGCGCCGCGGCATGCATGTGCCCGGATCGTGGACCTCTTCGCGGAGGCGGGCGGGAACTTCATCGACACAGCGAACAACTACACAGCCGGGTCGAGCGAGTCCCTTGTCGGCGAATTGCTCGAGGGCCGCCGGGACCGCTTCGTGCTCGCCACCAAGTACACCTGCCAGACCGAACCCGACCCAAACTCGGCCGGCAATCACCGCAAGAGCCTCGTTCGCTCGCTGGAGCGGAGCCTTCGGCGGTTGCGCACCGATCACGTGGACCTCCTCTGGGTTCACGCGCGCGACACGCTGACTCCCGTGGAGGAGGTCATGCGGGCTCTCGACGACCAGGTCCGCGCCGGCAAGGTCCTCTACGTTGGGGTCTCGGACTGGCCGGCCTGGGAGATCGCGCAGGCGACCACGCTCGCGGAGCTGCGCGGCTGGTCGCCCTTCGTGGGCCTTCAGATCGAGTACAGCCTGCTCGAGCGGACGGTGGAGCGCGAGCTCGTGCCCATGGCACACGGCCTCGACCTCGGCGTGACCGCTTGGTCGCCGCTCGCCAGGGGGCGACTCACCGGCAAGTACCTGGCGGGCGCGGATCACCCCGACGTCGCCGGCGCGCGGCTGACGGTCACGGGCCAGGACGGATCCGAGGAGCGCGGCGACGCGATCGTGCGCGAGGTCGTGGCGGTGGCCGAGCAGATCGGCGCCAGTCCGGCCCAGGTCGCGCTGGCGTGGCTGCGCGGACGACCGGGCGCCGTCGTCCCCATCGTAGGCGCGAGAAATGAGGAGCAGTTCCGCGACAACCTCGCCTCGGCGGATCTCACCCTCGACGACACACCGCGCGAGCGACTCGACCGCGCCAGCGCGATCGAGCTTGGCTTCCCGCACGACTTCCTGCGCGGAGAGCCCATGCCCAAGATGATCGTCTACGGCGAGGGCTGGATGCAGGTCGACGACCGGCGCTTCACGGTCCGGCGTGTGCCCGCCGACGACCCGGATCTACTGGCGCGCTCATGAGCGCGGCCTGGTCGCCGTGAAGCAGAACTGCACGCATACGAAGTAGAACTCGCCGCGCTCGTCGAGCTCGCGCTGCTCGGCGACCCAGGCGTTCATCTCCTCCTCGCCGATCTCGTCCCCACCGGCGACGTAGCGGTCGATGACCGGGACGAGCGCGCCGCTGTACGCGTCGGGGCTGAACTCGTTCGCTGCGAAGGTGTGACCCTCCATGCGAATGTCCTCGAAGCCCACTGCCCTCAATTGGGCGGTGAGGGTTCTCGGCAGTGACGGATGGGCCAGGTGCGCGTCCCAGGCCTGCAGCACCCGCGCCATCCGGTCCGGATCGGACGAGTGCCACGACACCGTGGCCCAGTCGACGTCCCAGACGACCAGCCGCCCGCCCGGCCGCAGCGCGCGGTGCATCTCGGTGAGAGCGGACTCGACGTCCGGCACGTACTCGAGCACCTGTACGCAGAGGGCACGGTCGAAGGTCGCGTCCTCCACCGGCAGGGACTGGACGTCGGCCTCGTGGAACGCGACGTTCGCGTGCCCCTCGCAGCGATGGGCCGCCACCGCGAGCATCGCGGCGCTGCCGTCGACCCCGACGACGGAGCCTTCGGGTCCAACCTCATCGAGCAGCTCGGCGACGTAGAAGCCCGGCCCGCAGCCGATGTCGAGTATCCGCTCGCCGGGCTGCGCGCCCAGCGCCTCCCGGATCAGGGCCCGGCGGCGCAGAACGTCGCGGCTCCGGTACAGGACCTCGAGCTGCTCCGCCAGGCTCTCGTCGAAGACGAGCTGAGTCATTGCGCGGTCCTCACCGAAATGCGAGCCTACTGCGGATGGGCCTCACATGAGAAAAGGACGCCTCCAGCTCCTCGCCCATTCCCTCCCCCGTGCGGTGGTCGCCGCGATCGTCGTGATGTGCGCCGCGACACCCGCACCGGCCGGCGCCGCCGACCGCTACACGCCGCTCGTCCAGTCCGTCATGTCCACCCCGCGCTGGTTCACGGACTCGGATGGGCGGGTCCATGTCGCCTACGAGCTCCGGCTCACGAACGGCTTCCCCGTGCCCGTGACCGTCTCCTCGGTGTCCGTCCGCGACCTCGGCCGCCGGCGGACCATCGAGAGGCTGAGCGGATCGGAGCTCGACGCCTCGATGTCGCTCCTCGCCGCCCCCACCGAGCCGACGACGACCGTGCCGGGCTCGGGTGTGGGCGTGGTCTGGTTCGACATCGTCCTGAGGGGCCGGCGCCAGGTGCCGCATGCCATCAGGCACGTCCTTACCGTCACCGTGCCGCCCGGGCTGCCGGTTCCCGGGACTATCACCGACACGGGCGGATTCGCCAGAGTGGATCGCCGCCCGCCGGCGGTGCTCGGTCCACCGCTTCGCGGCCCCGGCTGGGTGGCGGTCGGGAGCTGCTGCGATGGGCCCCACCGCCGCTCACTACAGCCGATCAACGGAAAGCTGTATCTGGGACAGCGGTTCGCCATCGACTGGAACGGCATGGACTCGGAGAACCGCTTCGTGGTGGGCGACCCGGACGTCACCACCAGCTGGATTTTCTTCGCGAAGCCGGTCACCGCGGTTGCCGACGCGCGGGTGGTGGCCGCCGTGGACCGCTTCCCGGACCAGACTCCGAATCACCCCAACCCGGTAACCCTCCAGGAGGCCGACGGCAACCACGTGATCCTCGCTCTCGGCCACGGTCGTTTTGCGTTCTACGCGCACATGAAGCCCGGCAGCGTCCGCGTGAAGCGCGGCGACCGGGTGCGCCGGGGCGAGGTAATCGGGCTGCTCGGCAACTCCGGAAGCTCGACCGGACCGCATCTGCACTTCCACATGATGGACGGCCGGTCTCCCGTCGGCTCCGACGGACTCCCCTACGTGTTCGACCGCTTCCGACTCGCCGGTCGGATCCCGTCCCTCGACGACACCCTCGAGGCCACCATCAACGCCGGGGGCCCGGTGCCGGTGAACCCGGCGGGCGCCGGCCCGCGTCGCCGGGAGCTGCCCCTCGGGCGGGACGTGGTCAGCTTCGCGCCGGGCTAGCCGATGCTGTCCACCATCTCGAGCTGGATCAAGCGATTCAGCTCGACGGCGTACTCCATCGGCAGCTCCTTCGTGACCGGCTCGATGAAGCCGTTCACGATCATCGCCGCCGCCTCCTCCTCGGAGAGGCCGCGCGACTGCAGGTAGAAGAGCTGCTCGTCGGAGATCTTGCCGACCACCGCCTCGTGGGCCACGGTCACGTGCGGGTTCTGGATCTGGATGTCGGGCCAGGTGTCCGAGCGCGAGCGCTCGTCCATCATCAGTCCGTCGCACTGCACGTGGGCCTTCGAGCCCTGCGCGTTGTGGCCCATTCGGACGAGCCCGCGGTAGCCCATGATCCCGCCGTCCTTGGAGATCGACTTGGCGAGGATGTTCGAGTTGGTGTTGGGCGCAAGGTGCACGACCTTCGCGCCGGTGTCCTTCCACACGTTTCCGCTCGCCACGCCGACGTTCAGGTGATCGGCGCGCGCGCCCTCGCCCATCAGGAAGGAGCCCGGGTAGAGCATGACCTTCTTGGCGCCCATCGAGCCGCCGACCCACTCGACGGTCCCGTGAGCCTCGACGATCGCCCGCTTCGTGTTCAGGTTGAACACGTCCTTCGACCAGTTCTGCACGGTCGTGTACCGGGCCTTCGCTCCCTCCTTGACGAAGATCTCGACGACCGCGGAGTGCATCGAGTTGACCGAGTAGGTCTGCGCGGTGCAGCCCTCGATGTAGTTCACGTCCGAGCCCTCGTCGGCAATGATCAGCGTGTGCTCGAAGGTGCCCTCGTTCGCGCCCTCCATGCGGAAGTACGCCTGGAGCGGTAGGTCGACCTTGACGTCCTTCGGCACGTACAGGAACGAGCCGCCCGACCAGACCGCGCCGTGGAGCGCCGAGAACTTGTTGTCTTGCGGCGGCACGCACTTCTTCATGAAGTACTCGCGGACGAGGTCCTCGTGCTCCGTCACGGCCGTGTCCATCGCGCAGAAGACGATGCCCTTGTCGGCGTACTCCTGCTTGAGGCCTTCGTAGAACGGCTCTTGCCGCCAGACGCCGACGACCCCGGCGAGGTGCTCGCGCTCGGCCTGCGGGATGCCGAGCTTTTCGAACGTCTGCTTCTGCTCCTCCGGCACGTCGTCCCAGCTGTCGTAGCGCCCGGCCTCCGGTGGGGAGTAGAGGACGAGCTGCGTGAGGTCGAGGTCAGACAGGTCGACGCCCCAGGTGGGGATCGGCTTGCGCTCGAAGATCTCGAACGACTTCAGTCGCTTGTCGCGCATCCACTGGGGCTCACCCTTGATCCGGGAGAGCTCTTCGATCACATCGCGGGAGACGCCCTTTTTGGCAACGAGCTGACCCTGCTCGTTCTCCTTGATGGGACTTGGCTTGGGGATTCGCGTCTTGTCAGTGGTAGCCACTACGCTCCAAATTCCGCTTTCCGAGGTCGGAAATGCAATTCTAGCGAGACGGGGCGGCGGAGCGGGGCCCGGATTACCAGACCGCATGGGTCGGATTTAGGGTACCCTAAGTCCGGTGGTGAGGAAGGTTGGGATCCTCGTGCTGGTGGCCGTCCTGGGAGTGGGCTCGGCGCTCGGCGTGGCCGCGTGTGGAGAGGACCGGGAGGGAGAGGTCCAGTTCGAGGACGGGACCGGAACCGCGGGGACCGAGACCTTCGCCACCGGAACCGCGGGGACCGAGACGACCGGAAGCGGGGCGGTCGAGACTGAGTCGCCGGAGACGGAGACCGAGGCCGAGTCCGAGACGGCCCCCTAGCACGTGTCCCGCCGCGGCTTGCTCCTGATCCTGATCGCCAGCGGGGCGCTGCTGGTGGCCGCTTTCGTGGGGGTGGTCGTCGCCACGTCAGGCTCCTCCGGCGACGAGCTCGTCATCTACTCGGCCCGCTCCCACTACGGCGAGGAGAAGCCGTTCGAGGACTTCGCCAAGAAGACCGGGACCGACCTATTGATCCGTGGCGGCTCGGCGTTCGAGCTGTACCAGCGCTTGAAGAGCGAGGGGGACGACACTCCGGCGGACGTCCTGATCACGGTGGACGCCGCCAACCTCTGGCACGCCAAAGAGGCCGGTCTGCTCGAGCCGGTCCGTGACGCAAAGATCGAGGCCGCCGTGCCCCGGGACCTGCGTGACCCCGACGACACCTGGTTCGGCCTCCTGTTACGAGCCCGTACGATCATGCGCTCGACCGAGCGCGTCGGGCCGAACGAGGTGACCACCTACGAGGGGCTCGGCGACCCGCGCTGGAAGGGCCGCCTCTGCCTGCGGTCGGGCACGAGCGACTACAACGTCTCCTTCGTCGCCGACCGGCTCGCCAAGGACGGGCGGGCGGCCACCGAGCGCATGCTGCGCCGCTGGATGGCGAACGACCCGCGGATCCTCGGCTCCGACACCGACGTCCTCGAGGCGATCGCCGACGGGAAGTGCGACGTCGGCCTCACGAACCACTACTACCTGGAGCGAGAGTTGGCCGACGATCCCGGCTTCCCGGTGGCGCCGGTCTGGGCCGACCAGCAGGGTCGCGGCACGCACGTCAACCTCTCGGGGATCGGGGTGGTGCGCGGATCCGACAAGGCCGACGAGGCTCGTGCGCTGATCGAGTACCTCCTCCGGCGGGCTCAGCAGGGGGTGTTCGTAAAGAACAACCACGAGTTCCCGGTGCGCGGCGGCGGCACCGACTTCAAACGCGATCCGATCGACGTCGCGGGCGCGGGGGAGCACCTGGACGAGGCGGTGAGGTTGATGAATGAAGTCGGATGGAATTGATGCTTGGGCGATCCTGACGGTCCTCTGCGCGGCGGCGGTGGCCGCGCCGCTCATCGGTCTCCCGCTGAGCTTCGCGGTCGCCCCCGGCCGCCTGTCGGAGTTCTCGAGGCTGGTACCCGAAGCGATCGGTGCCACCGCCGTGCTTGTCGCCGGCGTGGGGGCGGGAACGCTCCTGCTGGGGACTGCGCTCGCCGCGCTCGTCTCCTTCTGCGACTTTCCCGGGCGCGGCTGGATCGAGTGGGTGCTGGTGCTGCCGCTCGCGATGCCCGGCTACGTGTTCACGCTGTTCGCGCTGGGGCTCGACGTGCCGGGCATACGTTCCTCGCTCGGGGCCGTTTGCGTGTTCACGCTCGTGCTCTACCCGTACGTCTACCTGCTCGCCCGGGCGGCCTTCCTGGCGCAGTCGCGCACCCTGCTCGAGGCAGCGCGCGGACTCGGCCTGTCGCGCCGCGCCGCGATCGCGCGGGTGGGCCTTCCGCTCGCGCGACCGGCGATTCTCGGAGGCGTCGCGCTGGCGCTCATGGAGGCCCTGGCGGATTTCGGGACGGTGAACCTGCTCGGCGTGCAGACGTTCACGGATGCGATCTACAAGGTCTGGTTCATCGCCTTCGACCGCGATGCCGCCATGCAGCTCGCCACGCTGCTCGTCTCGGTAACGCTCACCCTGCTGGTCTTGGAGCGGCTCGCGCGGGGCCGTGCGCGCTACCACCAGCTGGCGGCTCGCGGCGACCTGGCGCCGCCGGTGCGCCTCCGGGGCGTGGCCGCCACCGGCGCCGTGCTCGCGCCGCTCGCGCTGGTGGGCCTCGTGGTGATCGCGCCCCTCGCGCAGCTCGCGGTGTGGTCGATCGAGTCGATTCGCGACGGCCTGCTCGCCCCCGAGTTCGCCACCGCGGCGCGGAACAGCGTGCTGCTCGCCGCCATGAGCGCGGTGCTCGTACCTCTCGCCGCGATCCTGCTCGCCTACGGCGCCCGCGCCAGCCGCTCCCGGCTCGCGGCGGGGGCGGCGCGGACAGCTACGATCGGCTACGGCCTGCCCGGCTCCGTCGTGGCGGTGGCAGTGATCGTGCCGCTCGGATGGATCGAGCGCCGCATCGACGCGGTCGCGGGCACCGGCCTTCTCCTCACCGGGACTGTGATCGGACTCTTCTACGCATATCTCGTGCGCTTCCTGGCGCTCGCCTGGGGAGCTGTGGAGGCGAGCTTCACTCGCATACCGCGCCAGCTCGACGAGGCGGCTCGCGGGCTCGGCGCCGATCGCCTGGAGGTGCTCGCGCGCGTGCACGTGCCGCTGATGCGCGCGGGCCTGGTGACCGCCGCCCTGCTGGTGTTCGTGGAAGTGATGAAGGAGCTGCCGGCCACGCTCCTGCTGCGACCGCTCGGCGGCGACACCCTCGCCATCGCGGTCTGGCAGGCCACGACCGAATCCCTGTTCCGAACGGCCGCCCTGCCTGCGCTCCTGATCGTGCTCGTCGGCCTGCTGCCGGTGGCGGCGATGATCCGGCTCTCCGGCCGCCGCGGCGCCGAGCTCGAGGCGGCGCAGACGGCCGGGGCCTGGGCCGAGGAACTGGAGGAACGGCGCGTGGTGCCGGCATGACCGAGGTCCGCCTCGAGGGTGTGTCGAAGTCCTTCGGCGCTCTCCACGCCGTGCGCGAGGTGACCCTCGAGATCGACCAGGGCGAGCTGATGGCGGTGCTCGGCCCCTCGGGCTGCGGCAAGACCACCCTGCTGCGGACCATCGCCGGCTTCGAACGTCCAGACACCGGCTCCGTGGTCGTCGCCGGCCGCGAGGTGGCCGGCCCCGGCCGCTTCGTGCCGCCCGAGCGGCGGCGGATCGGGATGGTCTTCCAGGACTACGCCCTGTTCCCTCACCTCACGGTCAAGGCCAACGTCGCGTTCGGCCTCGCCGCACGACCACGCGACGAACGCGAGCCGCTCACCCGCCGCACGCTCGAGCTGGTCGGCCTCCAGCACAAGGCGGACCGCTATCCGCACGAGTTGTCGGGGGGAGAGCGCCAACGCGTGGCCCTGGCTCGTGCGATGGCGCCAGAGCCCGCGCTCGTGCTGCTCGACGAGCCGTTCTCGAGCCTCGACGCCAGCCTGCGGGCGGGGCTGCGGCGCGAGGTCGAGCTGATCCTCCGCGACGCCGAGGCCACCGCGCTGCTCGTGACGCACGACCAGGAGGAGGCGCTTTCGCTCGCTGACCGCCTGGCCGTGATGCGCGAAGGGCGGATCGTCCAGGTCGGGGCGCCCGAGGAGGTCTACGTGCGACCGGCCAGCCGCTGGGCCGCGCAGTTCGTGGGCGAGGTGAACGTGCTCGCCGGGGTCGCCCACGGAACCGGCGTCGAGACCGAGCTCGGTGTGTTCGACCTGCGCGCACCCGCCAGCGGCTCCGTGCACGTGGCCGTGCGGCCGGAGCAGCTCGAGCTGCGCGCCGACCACGACGGCAACGCCGAGGTGGTTGCCCGCGAGTTCCGCGGCCACGACGTGCTCTACCGCCTCCGCCACGAGGCCGGCCGGGTGGTGCTCGTGCAGCTGCCGTCGCTCGAGCTGCACGAGGTGGGAGAGCGCGTGTTCGTGCGCCCGGCGGCGTCGGCGGTGACGACGTTGGTGGATTAGGGAGGCCGCCCCTCCGCCGTCCGCGGTGCCGCAACGCCGGGAGTAGGCTGCCGCGCGGTGAAGCTCTACGTCTGCTGGGGCACCTTTCCAGCCCCTTGGCGGCCGGGGGGTCACCCATGCAGAAACGCCCACAATGCGCTGCGCGAGGCCGGCTGGGACCCCGAGGTGAGGAAGGTCTATGGCCTCGGCCCGCTGCCGGATTTCATGAACCCCACCCGCAGCGAGGTGCGGGCGCTCACCGGTCAGAACATGGTGCCCGTGCTCGTGACCGACGAGGGCGACACGATCGTCGCCTCGAAGCGCATCGTCGAATGGGCGGGGGCGCATCCGGCGAGCGGCGCGGATAAGCCCGCCTGATCCCGGGCATCACGGCTCGGACTGGTCTCACACCCGAAGCTCTGCCACCGTTAGTCGATCGTGCGACGCCCGGCCGAGAGCGGGTGGCTGCTCTGGGCCGCCCTCGCCACCATCTACATCGTCTGGGGCTCGACCTATCTGGCCATCCGGGTCATGGTCGAGACGATGCCGCCCCTGCTCGCGGCCGGGGCGCGCTATGTGGTCGCGGGGTCGACCTTCTGGGCGATCCTCCGCATCGCCAGCGGGCCGGAGCGGGTCCGCGCCACGCCGCGCCAGCTCGCCGGCGCCGCGCTCATCGGCACCCTGCTCTGCTTTGGCGGCAACGGCCTCGTCACCGTCGCGGAACGCGACGTGCCCTCCGGCCTCGCCGCCCTGATCATGGGCGCGATGCCGCTCTGGGTGCTGCTCATGCGCGCCGGCCACGGCGACCGGGTACCGCGCGCCACGCTCGCCGGCGTCGCCGTGGGATTCGCGGGCCTCGCGGTGCTCGTCCTGCCCGGCGACCGCCCCGGCGACGCGCCGCTGTGGGCGGTGCTGGTGGTCGTAGCCGCCTCGGTGTCCTGGGCGTCCGGCGCGTTCTACTCGCCGCGGACGCCGCTCCCGCGGGACGCGCTCGCCTCGACCGCGTGGCAGATGCTGTTCGGCGGTCTGGGCATGCTGACCGTCGGGCTCATCGCCGGCGAGGCGGGGGACGTGCGCGCGGCGGCGTTCTCCGCCGACTCGCTGATCGCGTTCGTCTACCTCATCTCGGCGGGGTCCCTGCTCGCCTTCACGGCGTTCGTCTGGCTGCTCCAGAACGCGCCGGTCTCGACCGTCATGACCTACGCGTACGTGAACCCGCTGGTCGCGGTCTTCCTAGGCTGGGCGATCCTCTCGGAGGAGATCACCCTCACCGTCGTTACCGGCACCGTGGCCATCGTGGTCTCGGTGGCGACGGTCGTGCGCCGCGAGTCCGCAGGGCGTGAGCGGGTGGCCGCGTGACCGGCAATCGCGGCGGGGGTAGGCAGGTGGAGTCCTCTGCAGGGTTGCCTATGGCAGGATCCCGCCGGACCCGACCTCGAGGAGCCCCGCTGGCGGACGTTCACTTGTCGGAGCCGTCGAATGCCGAGCGGCGCGAGGCCCGCAGGCGGGTCGCCGCTTACCACGAAGCGGAGCTCGCCGCCCTCGTGGATCGGCTGCGCGACGGCCTTCGCCGCTACGACGCGGGTGAGCTCGACGTGTTGGAGTTCGACGAGCTCGTCCACCGCTACAAGAAGGCGACGCAGGAACTGTGGAAGTTCTGCGTTGGTGGCGGCTCGCACGTGCTGAGGGCCGCGCGCACGCTCGATTTCTGGGAGGCCGAGGGCGACCGGCCAGACTGGTGGGAATCGGCGAACCGGCGTCGGCGCCGGCGTTGAGCGGTGGTGCGCGGCGGCCTGGGGTCGCTGCTACCGACGGTTCCGCCGCCGCGCCGCCCGCGCTCCCTTGCGGCGCTGGCGGCGCTGCTGCTTCGCTCGGGGCGTCCGGGCCGCAGGGTGGGTCGCGCCCTCCATGCCGGCGAGCGACGGGCCGAGGACACGATCACGCTCCTCGAAGGGCCTTGAGTTGAAGTCGTCCATCCAGGCCTGCAGCGCTCCTCCGTCGGCGAAGTCCACGCCCTCCGCCCCGGCCTGCGTCATGAGCGCCTTGGCCGGGCCCCAGCGGCTGCGGTCACGGAGCGCCTCGGCGACGTCCGTCCGGAGCGAGGCCGCAATCCGGGCGAGCGTCTCGGGAGTGTCGCCCTCGAGCACCCCGGCGTCGGCGAGGAAGTCGAGGAAGGCGATCGCGCCGACGATCGGATGGTCCACCTCATCGTCGTGCAAGGAGATCTTGAGCGGCACGTAATCGAGCAGGAACTCCTCCACCTCCGCCGCGGTCCAGCGAGAGAGGCGGCCGTCGCCGTAGCTCCACTTCCAGTTCAGCATTGAGCCGGCCATGAACTCGCCGCTCAGCCGAAGCGCGCTCGCCTCCGGCGCGCGGGCCACCACCGCCTGCTCGAAGTCGCTCAGGATCTCGCCGGAGAGTCGCTCGAACTCCTCCTGATCCTCGGGATGGACGTAGAGGCCGCCCGGGTCCGGATCCGCGGCCCGCACAGGGCCGATCGCCTCCGCGTCCCCTGTCACGGCGAGGGAGATGAGCGGCAGGCAGCAGGCGAGCTCGGAGTCCACTTCGAGGTCGATCTCGCGCGCGCGCTCGGCTGCCGCCAGCAGGACCTTGCGCACCGTCGTGGGCTCGACCGGCACGCGCTCGAGGAGCTCTACGTCGGCCCGGCCGAGCTCCTCGCGGATCCTCCGTGCCTCCTCCTCGGCTTGCGGCTCCCCCAGCAGGCCGCCCGTGAGCGCGCCCCCCGTCTCCTCGCGCTCGACGACGAGGGCGGCGGTCTGGACACGGGAGTCGCCCGGGCGGGTGAGCTCCAGCACGTACATGTCGGCCGAAGCGGAGCGCATGTGCTCGGCGTCGCGCAGCCGCAGCGCCCCCAGGCCGGCCGGGACGCGCAGCTCACCGCCTTGCGGGCGCAGCCGCCCGAGCGCCGCGGCGGCCCCATCGCGGAGCCTTGACGGGCCCAGCAGCTCGGCTCCCGCCAGAAGCGGGGCGGCGGGCGGGCCGAGCTCCTCGAGGGCATCGACGAGCGCCTGGGTGACCTCTTCGGGCACCGCCGCCTCACCGAGCGGGAGCACGGCCATGCAGACGAAGCGCTCGACCTCGGCGGCGTCCTCGAGCGCCCCAACTTCTTCCAGCAGCTCGGCGACGCCCTCGGCGAACCGGTCGGGAGTGTCGTGGAGATCGGTGGGAGTAGCCATGAGCGGCGACGCTAGCCGCTGTCCCGGTCAGACACCGAACGCGATCTCGCTCTTTGCAGACGCGCGAGCCGGCGTCGATCCCGCACGATGCGGAAAGGGCGTTAGGCGGGGAGGGCGGGCCTGGCTACTCGGGCCAGGACGGGTCGCCGGTCGTCGCCCCGCGCATGACCTTCAGGGGCAGCAGCGCGCACTTGCGGCGAGTGGGGGAGATGTCGATTCCTAGCTGGTCGATGACCCAGTCGGCGTCCAGACCTTCGACGTCGTCGACCGGCATCCCGATCAGCTCCTCCGAGCTGATCGAGGCGGCCGCCTGCGAGATCGCGCAGCCCTGGCCGTGGAACCGAAGGTCGGCGATCTTCCCGTCGTCGACCACGATGTGGACGCCGAGCTCGTCACCGCACAGCGGATTGTGGTCGTGGAACTCGAGGTCGTGTGGCTCGAGCGTCCCGAAGTTCCGCGGGTTCTTGTAGTGCTCGAGGATGTAGTCGCGGTAGAGGGCGTCCATCACAGGCGGAAGACCTTCCGGGCTCCGTGGAGGGCGGAGACCAGCGCGTCCACGTCCTCGCGCGAGTTGTAGACCTGGAACGTGGCCCGAGCCGTGGCGGCCACTCCGAGCAGGCGCATGAGCGGCTGGGCGCAGTGGTGGCCGGCCCGGACGCACACCGCTTCGCGGTCGCACAGCTCGGCGATGTCGTGCGCGTGCATGCCGTCGATCGCGAACGAGATCACCCCGCCGCGCCGGTCGAGGTCGGTGGGCCCGAAGATGTGGATGCCCTCGACCTCGGCCAGGCGCTCCAGCCCGTACAGCGTGAGATCGCGCTCGTGCGCACGCACGTTCACCATGCCGACCTCGGCGAGATAGTCGACCGCCGCGCCGAGCCCGATCGCCTCCGCGATCGCGGAGGTGCCGGCCTCGAACTTCCAGGGCAGCTCGTTCCAGCTGGAGTGCTCGCGCTCGACGCGCGAGATCATGTGTCCGCCGCCGAGGAAGGGCCGCATCTCCTTGAGCAGCTCGCCCCGCCCGTGAAGCATGCCCACCGTCGGGCCGAGGGCTTTGTGGCCCGTCCAGGCGTAGAAATCGGCGTCGACCGCGCCGAGGTCCACCGGCAGCTGCGGCACCGCCTGCGCGCCGTCGATCACGGTCACCGCCCCGGCGGCGCGCGCGCGGCGGACGATCTCCTCGACGGGATTGATCGTCCCGAGGACGTTCGAGACGTGGGCGAAGGCCACGAGCTTGACGCGGCCCTCGGCCAGGACGGCGTCGAGCTCGTCGAGCGACAGCTCGCCGCTGTCGGAGACGGACAGGTAGCGCAGCCGGGCGCCGGTCTCCTCGCAGAGGAGCTGCCAGGGGACGATGTTCGAGTGATGCTCCATCTCCGTGATGAGCACCTCGTCGTCCTCGCGGACGTTCGCCCGTCCCCACGAGTAGGCGACCAGGTTGATCGCCTCGGTCGCGTTGCGGGTATAGATCGAGCAGGCGGGATCCCAGCTCACAAAGGCCGCGATCCGCTCGCGAGCGCCCTCGAACATCTCGGTGGCCTCGCGGCCGAGCTCGTAGACCCCTCGGTGCACGGTTCCGTAAGAGTTTGAGTAGAAGCGATCCATCGCCTCGATCACCTGGCGCGGCTTCTGCGCGCTGGCGCCCGAGTCGAGGTAGACGAGCCGCTTGCCGTTGAACTTCCGCCGAAGGACCGGAAAGTCCGCGCGGACGTCGACCAGCGGCCGGGTTGCCACCGCCCCCGTGGTCATGCAGCCTCCGCTCGCTCCCCGATGAACTCGCGCACCTGCTGCTCGGCGCCGCGCAGCTTCTCGGCGATGCGCCGTCGGACCAGCGCCTCCAGCCCGGGATCCTCGAGCCGCTGAATGACCTCCTCGAAGTACCCCTCGACCAGCACGCGGACCGCCTCCGCCCGCGACAGGCCGCGGGTCATCATGTAGAAGATCTGCTCCGCGTCGAGCTCGCCGACGGTGCCGCCGTGGGAGGCCTTCACGTTGTCGACCTCGACGATCAGCGACGGGATGGCGTCGCCCTTGGCCTTGGGCGAGAGCAGCATCTGGTGCGTCTGGAGGTAGGTGTCGGTCTCGCTCGCTCCCGGCACGATGTGGATCAGCCCCTCGTACGAGGCCCGCGACTCGCCGGTGAGGGCGCCCTTCCAGACGGTGTCGCCGGTGGTGTGGCCCTCCTCGTGCTTGTCGGTCGTGAACAGGTCGAGGTGCTCGTCGCGCTCGGTGAAGTACATGCCGGTGTGGCGCATGTCCGAGCCCTTTTCGGCGGTGACGATGTCGAGGGTCTGCTTCGTGAGGTGGCCGCCGAGGTGGATCGGCACCCACTTGACCTGGGCGTCGCGGCGGATCTCCACGCGCCGTGTGGAGATGTCGTACACCTCGCCGGCGCCCCAGTCCTGATAGTGGGCGAGGTTCACGTGCGAGCCGGGCAGCGCGTAGAGCTCGAAGGCGCCCGCGTGGAGCGCCTGCCCCTCGAAGTCCGGCGCCACGAAGTACTCGCGGATCTTGCACTCGGCGAACTCGCCGACCACGGCGAGCGTCTGCGCGTACTGCGCTGTGCCCGGCTCGTCGATCAGCCAGACCACCTGGATCGGATGCTCGAGCTGCACGTCCTTCGGCACGTGGACGAACACTCCGCCGGTCCAGAACGCGGCTGTGGCCGCCGGGAACTTGCCCTCGTCGTACGGGAGGCGCTTGGCGAAATACTGCTTCACCAGCTCCGTGTGCTCCTCGAGCGCCCGCTCCAGCGGCATCATCACGATGCGCTCGTCGCCCACGTGGGAGTACACGACGCTCGCGCCGCGCTGGACGATCAGGCCGGCGTGCTCCTCGTCCGCGAGGTCCTGGCGCAGAATCTCGGGCAGCTCGTCGAGCGGCTCGTAGCGCCTCGGCTCGAGCTCGTCGAGCCGCAGCTTGCGGACCGTGGTCGTCCAGAAGCCGGAGCGCCGCCAGGTCGGGAGGGGCTCACCCTCGAATACCTCGAGGGCCGCCTTGCGCCGGTCCTCTACGAAGCTAGGAGGCACCCGCAGCCACCTCCTCGCGCACCCACTCGTAACCCTTGTCCTCGAGCTCGTCGGCGAGCTCCGAACCGCCCTCGCGCACGATCCGGCCGTCGAGCATGATGTGAACGAAGTCGGGGCGTACGAGGCCCAGGATGCGCGTGTAGTGCGTGATGATGAGGAATCCGCGCTCGGGGACGCGCATCTCGTTCACGCCCTCCGCAACGACCCGAAGCGCGTCGATGTCGAGGCCGGAGTCGGTCTCGTCGAGAACGGCGAACTCCGGCTGGAGCATCGCGAGCTGGAGGATCTCGGCGCGCTTCTTCTCGCCGCCCGAGAACCCCTCGTTGAGGTACCTGCTCGTGAAGTCGCGGTTGATCCGGAGCAGGTCCATGTTCCGCCCCAGGAGCCGGCCAAACTCCTTGACCTTGATCGGCTCCTCGCGCGTGGCGTTCATGGCCATGCGCAGGAAGTTCGCCACCGACACGCCGGGGATCGTGGCCGGGTATTGGAAGGCCATGAACAGGCCGGCCTTCGCGCGCTCGTCCGGATCGGCCTCGGTCAGATCCTCGCCGTTCAGGATGATGCGGCCCTCGGTCACCTCGTAGACGGGGTTGCCCATCAGGGTGTTCGCGAGGGTGGATTTGCCCGAGCCGTTCGGGCCCATGAGAGCGTGGGTCTGGCCGCGCTTCACGACGAGGTCCACGCCGTGAAGGATTTCCCGCTCCTCCGTGCGGACGTGCAGGTTCTGGATCTCCAGGGTCATGCAGTGACTTTCTCCGTTCGGGTGCGCGCCGGCCTCACCAGGTCGGCGAGCGTCATGTCGTTCAGGGTGCGCACTATGGAGGCCTGTACGCGGGTCCAGAGCAGCTTCGTGGGGCAGGGATCGTGGCCCAGCTCGCCCTCCCGGACACAGACGAGGCCCCGCTCGGGATCGGCCGTGATGCACTCGATCGGGGCGATCTCCCCCTCGAGGGCGCGCACCACGTCGGCCATGCTGATGTCCTCCGCGGGGCGCGCGAGCGTGTAGCCGCCGTGCGCGCCCCGGCGCGACTCGACGAGGTCGGCGCGGCGCAGGCGCTGCACGAGGTGCTCGAGGTAGGCGAGCGGCAGGCCCTCGGCGTCGGCGATCGAGCCGAGCGAGATGGGGGCCTCCCCGGCGCCGTCGCGAGCGTTCGCTTCGCTCGCCGCGGCGGCGAGGTGCGCCATCACCCGCACGCCGTACTCGGCCTTGGTCGAGAACATCATCCGGATAAATCCTACTCGGTGAGTCGGAGAAACTTCGGAGGCCTACGAAGCGGCTCCGTTCTCGAGCAGCCGCAGGTCATGCGCGAGCCGCTCGGGGGTCGCCTGCGATCCGGGGTAGCCGACGCGCTGATAGCCGCGCGGGTCGACGAGCGTGATCCGCGCCTGGTGTTCCTGGGCGACGGACTGCGGCCTGATCGCGAACCCCCGCCACAGGCTGCGCAGCTGGGCGCGGCTGCCGAGCACGAAGTCGAGGCGCCCGAGGGCGCGCTGCTCGACGAGGAAGGCCCGCGCCCGCTCGGGCGTGTCACGTGGGGGGTCGACGGCGATCGCGATCGCAGGCACGTCGTGGCCGAGCTGGTCGAGCGCTCCGCGGATGGTCTGGGCCTGAAGCGGGCAGGTGTCCTCGCAGGTCGTGTAGAGGAAGGTCACGATCACTGGACGGCCGCGGAAGCCGCGCATCGAGATCGGCTCGCCGTCCTGGTCTCGCAGCTCGAAGTCCGGAGCGCGCACGCCCTCTGGCATGACGGAGCCCTCGAAGCGGCTGCCAGGGCTCGCGAGCTCCCCGTCGTCGTCGCTGCCGCCGGCCGCCAGCACGGTCGCGCCCAGGGCGAAGACCGCGAGCAGGAAGAGCGCGATCAACACGCGCGCGTTCACCCGCCCGAGGGTAGTGCCGAGCGAGCCTCAGAGCTCCAGCTCGTAGCGCTCGAACTCGATCTCGCGCCCCCACATGGGCTGGCGCCGGACAGTCACGCGCCTGAAGCCGGCGCCGCGGTAGAGGTGGGCGGCGGCTCGCAGCTCGCTGAACGTGTCGAGCTCCATCCGCTTGTGGCCCGCGGCGCGGGCGCTCGCGAGGAGCTCCTCGAGGAGGCGACGGCCGATGCCGGCGCCACGGTGCTCGGGGCGGAGCACGAACATCCGGAGGCGCGAGCGCCCGCCGCCCTCGTTGCTCAGGATGACCGCGCCGACCCGCTCGCCGTCCGCCTCGGCGACCCAGATCCCCTCGCCCTCCGAGGGCCAGCTGCGCCGGACGAGCATTCCCAGGGTCTCCGCCACCGACGCCTCGAAGGTCGCGTCGAGCCCGTATTCGCGGGCGTAGACCTCGCCGTGCATGCGCACGATGTCGCCGATGTCGCCGGGGCGCAGGTCGGGACGGATCTCGACGGGCACGGGGACTACTACTACTAGGGCTTCCCAACGACCGCGTTCGGGGGCTTGACATCAGACGGCCGTCGAGGCTGGGCGAGATCGCGTCCTGGACCGGTAGGGCGCTCCGCCAGTGAGTCTCCGGAGCGTCGTGGCACAGCGACGACGACGATTAGAGCCACGGCGGGGCCCGCATCCCGCGGTCCCCGCCGCGGTACCTTTTGAAGGGGCGAACGGCGGTGTGCGCGGGCCGAGGTGCTCGCTACACTTTGTGAAGTATTGGAATCTGGACAAGGATTGAGGTAATTCGAGACCGATGGCAAGCGGCGCTGACCTGATCCGCAAGATCAAGGAGCAGATCGAGGAGGTGGACCCGAAGGAGGTCCACGAGCGGGTGGAGAACGGCAACGGCGCCGTCATCGTCGACGTGCGCGAGCAGCACGAGTTCGACGAGTCGCACCTGCCGGGCGCCGTTCACGTCCCGCGCGGCCACCTCGAGTCCCGCATCGAGGGCTCCGCGCCCGACAAGTCGCAGCGGGTCATCCTCTACTGCGCCTCGGGCAACCGCTCCGCGCTCGCCGCTCACACGATGCATGACCTCCTCGGCTACGAGGACGTCGCCTCGATGCGCGGCGGGATCACGCTGTGGAAGGATCGCGGCTACGAGGTCGAGGTTCCGCGGACGCTCACGGGGGACCAGCGGGAGCGCTACTCGCGACACCTGCTGATCCCCGAGATCGGCCTCGAGGGCCAGCTGAAGCTGCTCGACGCGCGCGTGTTGCTGCTCGGCGCAGGCGGCCTCGGCTCGCCGGCCGCGCTCTACCTGGCCGCCGCCGGCGTCGGCACGCTCGGCATCGTCGACAACGACGTAGTCGACCTCTCGAACCTCCAGCGCCAGGTCGCTCACTCGAACGACCGCATCGGGGTGCCCAAGGTCGACTCCGCCGAGATCGCGATCAACGGGATCAACCCGGACGTGAAGGTCGAGAAGCACGGCGTCCGGCTCGATGCCTCGAACATCATGGAGATCATCGACGGCTACGACGTGATCGTCGACGGCCTCGACAACTTCCCCACCCGCTACCTCCTCAACGACGCCAGCGTCCGCAAGCAGATTCCGGTGGTCTCGGCGTCGATCCTCGGCTTCGAGGGCCAGCTGTCGGTGTTCCACCCCTACGAGGGTCCCTGCTACCGCTGCCTGTACCCCACGCCGCCGCCCGCCGAGCTGGCGCCGTCCTGCGGCGCGGCCGGCGTTCTCGGCGTGCTGCCGGGCGTGATGGGTCTGCTCCAGTCGGTCGAGGTGATCAAGCTGATCACCGGGGCCGGAGAGCCCCTGGCCGGCCGGCTGCTCCTCTACGACGCGCTCGGCACCACCTTCACTGAGCTCAAGGTCCGCCGCGACCCCGACTGCCCGATCTGCTCGCGCGACCCGTCCGAGATCTCCGACGAGGAGATGGGCGTCTTCCCGGATTACGAGGCGTTTTGCGCCGGGGCCGGATAGCCTCCCGCCCGGGGTGAGCACGGTCAAGATCCCACCCGTCCTGCGGAGCTCCGTGGGCGGGCTCAAGGAGGTCGAAGCCGACGGCGGCAACGTCGGCGAGGTGCTGCGCTCGCTGGCCGCCTCGCATCCGGCCACGGAGTCGCAGCTCTTCTCCGAGGACGGTGGCCTAAACCGCTACGTCAACGTGTATCTGAACGACGAGGACGTGCGCGTGCTCGATGGCCTCGACACGGCGGTGTGCTCGGGCGACACGATCGTGATCCTGCCGGCGATGGCCGGCGGCCGCTGAAGCTGAGACGGGCCACGGCCGGGGACGCCGACGCGATCGGCGCCCTGTGGGATGAGTCGGCCCGCGCGGGGTTCGGTCCGCTGCTCCCGGAGGGACACCCCTTGCCGGAGTTCGATCCCGGAATCTTTCGGGCTTTGATCCAGAACCCGGACCTGCACGTGCTCGTCGCCGACGACGCCGGCGAGGCGCTCGGCCACACCACCTTCGGCAAGAACCGCGACGTCGACGTCGCCGCCGACGTGGGCGAGATCAGGGCGTTGTTCGTTCGGCCCGCGGCCTGGCGACGCGGCGTCGGAAGCGCGCTGATGGACCGCGCGCTGGACGAGCTGCGCGAGCTCGGCTACGCCGAGGCGACCGTGTGGTCCTTCGACGCCAACGCTCGCGCCAACGCGTTCTACGAGCACCACGGTTTCCGCCGCGACGGCGCGGAGAAGCGCGAGGAGGTCTGGGCCGATCGGCTCGAGGTACGCTACCGGCTGGCGCTGTCGTAGCCTCCCGCTCGATGCGAATCTCGAAGCTCCACGAGGTCGAGGCGTTCCGCACGCTCGACGGGTCCGAGATCCGCGAGGTGGCCGGGCCGGCCCGGGGCGACGCGGTCAACCAGAGCCTGGCCGAGGCCACCGTGGACCCCGGCGGCGAGACGGCGGAGCACTACCACCGAGTGACCGAGGAGATCTACTTCTTCACGCACGGCAGCGGGCGAATGCGCCTCGGCGAGCACGAGCGGGAGGTCGAGGAGGGCGCGTGCGTGGTGATCCCGCCGGGGGTGTCCCACAAGCTCTGGAACACGGGCTCGGAGCCGCTGCGGCTCCTCTGCTGCTGCGCACCCGCCTACTCGCACGAGGACACGGTCGTCACCGGGTCGCCCCCACATTGACCGGGTACTACTCTTTCTGAAGTGTTGGAGCCGCGGCTCGACAACAGGCCGTGCGGGGGCAAGTACGGCGACATCGTCCAGGCGATCGGCAACACGCCCCTTGTCGAGCTGAAGCGCCTCAGCCCGAAGCCGGACGTGCGCATCTACATCAAGATGGAGAGCTACAACCCGACCGGCTCGGTGAAGGACCGCGTGGCCCGCTCGATGATCGAGCGCGCCGAGGAGGACGGCTTGATCGCGCCCGGCCAGACCATCCTCGAGCCCACCTCCGGGAACACCGGCATCTCGCTGGCGATGATCTGCCGGCGCAAGGGCTACCCGCTCAAGGTGGTGATGCCCGACAACGTCACCGAGGAGCGCACCCAGCTCCTATCGATGTACGGGGCCGAGATCGTCTACTCGCCCGGCGAGGAGGGCTCGAACGGCGCCGTGAAGATGGCGCTCGAGATGGCCGAGGCTGACTCCTCCTACTACATGCCGTACCAGTACGGCAACCAGGCGAACCCGGAGGCCCACTACAACGGCACCGCCGTCGAGATCCTCGAGGAGCTCGACGAGGTGACCGCGTTCGTCGCCGGGCTCGGCACCGGCGGGACGCTGATGGGCAACGCCCGGCGCCTGAAGGAGGAGGACCCCGACACGATGATCGTCGCGGCCGAGCCGCTCCAGGGCGAGCAGGTGCAGGGCCTGCGCTCGCTCGAGGACGGCTACATCCCGCCGATCATCGACCTCTCCCTGCTCGACCGCAAGATCTTCGTCGCGAACCGCGACGCCGTCATCGGAACCAAGCGGCTGCTCGAGGAGGAGGGCCTGTTCGTCGGGGTCTCGACCGGGGCGATCGCCACGATCTGCGTGCGCGTGGCAGCCGAGCTCGACGAGGGCAACGTCGTCTTCGTGGCACCCGACGACGGCTGGAAGTACCTCAGCTCCGGTGTCTACAACAAGTCGGTCGAGCAGCTCGAGGCCGAAGGTGTGCTCGAGCGCGCTTCCTTCTGGTAGGCGGCGACTGCGGTCCTATGACCCGGTCTTCGCGGCCGGTTTCGTCTCCCGCTCCTCCTCGGGCTCGTAGTCCTCGTAGGGATCGGGTTCGGTCGCTCCCTGGAGCGATTCCCTCAGCTCGCGCATGCCGCGACCGACCGAGCGGGCCGCCTCCGGGAGCTTCTTCGGGCCGAGCACGATCAGCGCGATCACGAGGATCACGAGCAACTCGAGCGGACCGGGCGCCGAGAGGAAACCTCCCATGGGACCTCAGGCTACACCCCGAGAAGCGGTTCTCCCAAAAATCGGCGCAGCGCGACCTGATGTTGCGCCTCGCTGGCGAGGATCGCGCCCAGCGGCTGCAGAACTCGGGTGTCGCGCAGGCTTGACAGCGCGTCGACGTAGGCGCGCACTGCCCGGTCCTCCAGGCCCAGCGCATAGCGGGCGAAGGCCTCGCGGGAGCGCAGGGAGGCGGCCAGCGCGCGGTCGGGCTCGGGCGGCCCGGGCGCCCGGCGACCTCGGGCGGTCAGGCTCATCTCTATCCCGCGCGCGTGCTCGCGCTCCTGATCGCGCAGGGCGCGGGCCAGCGGCTCGCTGAGTGCCCCGCGCCGCAGCGCGGCCTCGTAGGCCGCTTCGAGCCGGCGCTCCCGGGTCAGCAGGCGCTCGAGGACGTCGAGGTCCGGCTTTGGAGCGGCGGTGGCGACGGCCGCGAGCGCCAGTGGCGCCGCGCCCGCGGCGAGCACGAGGCCACGCCGAGTGGATGCCGCGCCGCCGCTCACAGGGTCCCCGTGACGAACGGCTGCGGCGCCGCGGGACGGCCGCGCAGAACGTTGATCACCGCCAGGTGCGCTCCCTCGTCCGCGCCGATCTCCGCGGCCGCACGGCGCAGCTCGGCGTCCGGCAGCTTCGGCAGCGCCTGAAGGTACGCGCGCACCAGCCGCTCCTCGAGGTCGTGCGCGAACCGGAGCGCATCGGCGCCGTCGTGGAGGACCGGGAACGAGCGGGCGTACTCGTCGGGGGTGCGCGAGCGGGCGGTGGTGCCGCCGAGGCCGCGGATCAGCTCGTCCAGCCGGCGCACATGCTCTCGCTCCTGATCGGCGATCACGCGCGCGTATCGGAGAGCCTCCCCGCGGAGTAGGCCTGCACCGGTCGCGTACGCCGCCACGACCGCGTGCTCGAGGGCGAGGATCGAGTTGAGGAGCCCCGCCCCCGACCCGGGGCGGGGGCCGGTGCGCGGCGGCGGATCGCTGGAGCCGCAGGACGCGAGCACGACGGCAGCGGCCCCGAGGGCGCCGCGCCTAGTCAGGGAGCCGGCCATTCGGGGCACACTAGCCTTCAAGACGTGAGAATCCCGCAGGCTCTCTGGGACGAGATCGTCGCGCACGCGCGGGAGGAGGCGCCCAACGAATGCTGCGGCTACGTGCGCGCGAGGGACGGGACCGCCGAGAAGGTCGTACGCGCGGTCAACGAGCGTCACTCGCCCTACGGATATGAGCTCGACCACCGGAGCCTGTTCGCGGCGAACGAGCTCGACGACGAGGGCTTCGAGGTCGGCATCTACCACTCCCACCCCCGCAGTCCGGCCGAGCCCTCGCAGACCGACATCAACCTCGCCACCTACCCGCACTGGACCTACCTGATCGTCTCGCTCCAGAACGGGGACGTGCCGCACGTGCGGGGGTGGCGGATAGCCGACGGCCGTGCCGACGAGGAACCGATCGTCGTCGGGGACTGAGGGTTCGCCGCTCGCGTGCCCGTCCTGCGGGCTGGAGCACCCCTCGTCGGCCGGCGCCTTTTGCAGCCGCTGCGGCATGCCGCTCACGTGGGCCGGCGCGGAGCCGCTCGACGAGCCGCTCAGCGAGGCGCACGGGCGGGCGCGGAAGATCAACCCGGCCTACACGGAAGGCGAGCTGGTCCGCGTCGCGGGCGGGCGCAATCAGGCGGAGGCCGAGCTGATCCAGGGCCTGCTGCTCGAGGAAGGCGTCCCGAGCATCCTGCGGCGCACGGCGGGCTTCGACGTGCCGGACTATCTCGCCGCAGGGCCCCGCGACGTGCTCGTCCCCCAGGCTGGGGCCGAGGCCGCGCGGGAGCTCCTGCTGCAGACCGATCTCGCGCCGCGAACGGCGGGCCCGCAGGCGCGCCCCAACCCGGTTGTGCTCGGCGCGGCGATCGCGCTGGGCGGGGCGGCCGCGGCGCTCGTCGCCTGGTTGCTCCAGGGCGGGCCGTAGCGCGCAGTCGTCCCGGTAGGCTTCGCCGCCGCATGGATTTCGCTCCGTCCGACCGGGTTGCCGACCTCCTCGATCGGATCCGCGAATTCATCGACGAGCACGTAGCCCCGGTCGAGCGGAAAGCGCTCGAGGCGCTCGACAGGGAGGTCGGCCCGGGCGTTGCCTACCCCCAGATCCTCGTCGAGGTGCGCGAGCGCGCGAAGGCGGAGGGGCTCTGGAACCTCTTCCTCCCAGACGAGCGCTACGGCCCGGGTCTCACCAACTGGGAGTACGGGATGCTCTGCGAGCTGATGGGCCGCAGCGCCGTGGCGCCGATGGTCTTCAACTGCTCCGCGCCGGACACGGGCAACATGGAGATCCTGGCCGAGCACGGCACCGAGCAGCAGCGCGAGCGCTGGCTCGCGCCTCTGCTCGAGGGCGAGATCCGCTCCTGCTTCTCGATGACCGAGCCCGAGAGCGCCGGCTCCGACCCCACCCGGTTGCTCTCTCGCGCGGAGCTCGACGGCGACGACTGGGTCATCAACGGGCACAAGTGGTTCACGTCCGGCTACAACGGCGCCGCGATCGCGATCGCGATGGTGGTCACCGACCCCGAGGCCCCGCCGCACAAGCGCGCCAGCATGATTCTGGTGCCGATCGACACGCCCGGCTTCGTCGGCGTCCGACCCGTGCCGGTGATGGGCCACGACCGCGGACCGGGCCATTGGGAGGTGCGCTACGAGCACTGCCGGGTGCCGGCCGAGAACCTGCTCGGTGAGCGCGGCGCCGGCTTCGCGATCGCGCAGGACCGCCTCGGCCCCGGCCGCATCCACCACTGCATGCGCGCGATCGGCTCGGCGGAGCGGGCGTTCGAGCTGATGTGCCGGCGCGCCCACGACCGCCAGGCCTTCGGCGGCTCGCTCGCCGAGAAGCA
Organism: Thermoleophilaceae bacterium; assembly: GCA_036519295.1. GTDB lineage: Bacteria > Actinomycetota > Thermoleophilia > Solirubrobacterales > Thermoleophilaceae > JACVRW01. The sequence goes on along the minus strand of DATDLN010000214.1, from coordinate 11,974 downwards.
GTTCGTACAGGACTTCGTGGCGAAGTCGCGCCTGGAGATCGACGCCGCGCGGCTCATGGTGCTGCACGCGGCCTGGAAGATGGACACCGAGGGCAAGCGCGCGGCGCGCCAGGAGATCTCGATGATCAAGGTCGTGGCGGCGCAGATGCACCAGGAGGTGCTCGACCGCGCGATGCAGGTGCACGGCGCTCTCGGGATGTCCGACGACGTTCCGCTCGCGGCCATGTGGCGCCAGGGCCGCTGGCTGCGGATCGCCGACGGGCCGGACGAGGTGCACAAGATGGTGATCGCGCTGAGGGAGCTGAACCGCTTCAAGCCGCGGGAGCCGGTCGAGGCGTGAGCGTAGGTCTGAGCGACGAACAGGTTGCCTTCGTCGAGGCCATCCGGGACTTCGCCGCGCGCGAGAAGTTCGAGGTCCCCGAGGAGGACGGGCACTCCGACGACGTCGCCCGTCGGATGGGCGAGCTCGGCTGGTACGGCCTGCAGATCCCGGAGGAGTACGGCGGCTCCGGCGGGAGCTTCCTCGACGCGACGCTCTTCCTCGAGGAGACCACCCGCGGCCGCATCCCGATCGGCGGCTACGGCGTGACGCTGATCGTGGTGGGGGCGCTCAACCGCTTCGGCTCCGAGGAGCAGAGGCGCGAGCTGTTCGGCCGCGTGGTCCGCGGCGGCACGCTCGCGATCGCCATGTCCGAACCCGACGCCGGCTCCGACGTGGCGAGCCTCAAGCTGAGGGCACGTCGCGACAACGGCGAGTGGGTGCTCGACGGGGCCAAGATGTGGTGCTCCTACGCCCACAAGGCGAGCCACATCCTGATCGTGTGCCGCACCGGGCCCGGCGAGCGCCACGACGACATGTCGATGATCCTCGTCCCTCGCGAGTCCGAGGGCATGACGATCACGCCCATCAAGACCCTCGGCGGCGAGGAGACGAACGAGCTCCACCTCGACGGCGTGCGCGTGCCCGAGGACGCGCTCCTGGGGGCGGAGGGCGGCGGCTGGACCCAGCTCATGTCCGGGCTCAACTACGAGCGTACGATCCTCGCGGCGACCTCGCTGGGGCTCGCGCAGCGCGCCTTCGACGACGCGCTCGCGTACGCCAAGGACCGCAGGCAGTTCGGCAGGCCGATCGGCTCCTTTCAGGCCATCTCCCACAAGTTCGCCGAGCTGGCCACCGAGATCGAGCAGGTGCGTCTGCTGGTGCGTTGGGTGGCCGGCCTCACCGACGAGGACCCGAGTCGAATGCTGCCCCGGGAGGCGTCGATGGCCAAGCTCGCCGCCACCGAGCTGGCGAAGCGCTGTGCGCTCGAGGGCGTGCAGATCATGGGCGGCTACGGCTACGCGGTCGAGTACCCGATGGAGCGGAACCTCCGCACCGCCGTCGTAACGACCATCTACGGCGGCACGTCCGAGATCCAGAAGAACATCATCGCGAAGACGCTGGGCCTCTGATCGGCGGGGGGCCGCCGACTCAGGCCGTGAGCGAGTCGAGCTCGGCGCGCCAGTCGCGCTCCACGCTCGGCGTCTGACGGCCGAACGCCTCGGCGATGAGCGCCCGAGAGCCGCCGTCGAGCGGGCTTGTCGCGAGTTCGGCGGCGGCCGCCGCCCCCGCCAAGCGCTCGAGCAGCACGAACACGGTCCCTCCCAGGAGCATGGCGTCGCGCGGCGCGGGCGGGAACTCCGGCCGGCCTCCCTCACGGAGCCGGCGGACGATCGCGGCGCGCAGGTGGCGGGTCTGGCCCGCCAGCCAGGTCGCCGCGCCCTCGCACAGCCAGGCCCAGTGGACGTAGCTGCGAAAGCTCGCGATCGAGAAGGGCGGCGGCAGAGCGGGATTGTTCGCTCCCAGGACGATGTGGGCGTACTCGTGCTCGGGCGAGAGCAGCAGGGCCTCGCGCGAGCCCGGGACGGCCGAGGCGCGCCGCTCGAGCGCCGACGGCGCCAGCACGTGGATCTCGCTCTCCGAGAACCAGCCGGCAAAGTAGCGGCGGCTCGCGGGAGCCGCCAGCATGCGGGCGAGCGGGAGCCAGGGGTGCGCGAGCGTCAGCGCCGCCGACCGCGGGTGGAGCACCACCGCCACTTCGCCGGGCGTCCGTTCGAACAGGCCGCGCACATCGTCGCGAAAGCGCTCCAGGGCGTCGAGCACCCGGTTCGCCTCGTCGCGTTGTGACGAGTCGTGGCGCGCGGAGAACGAGAGTGAGTTCGACTCGACCCAGGGCACCTGCCGCCGAACTCTCGCACGCCGGAGGGACCTCCGGGGCGGCCACGCCCGTAGTGACTTCGGGTGAAGCGCGTGAGAAGCTCCGCTGCGAGCGTGATCCGGGACAGGCCAGTGGCGACGCTCCCCGTCGCGTCGGGCGGGACGGGGATCGCCGCTCGCTTCGCCGCAGCCTCGCGGCTCCGCGAGCGACGGCTCGTACGCGAGGCACAGCGCGGCTCGGCCGAGGCGCTCGAGCAGCTCTTCCGGCGTCACTGGGCGGGCGCCTACCGCGCGGCGTGGGTCGTCATGCGGGACGCGGCCGCGGCCGAGGACATCGCCCAGGAGGCCTTCATCTCCGCCGTCCGTGCACTCGATCGCTTCGATCGCCGACGGCCGTTCGCCCCCTGGCTGCACCGGATCGTCGTGAACAGGGCGATCGACGCGGCCCGCTCGCGGGCACTCCGGCGCGAGGTCGATGCGGCGGCGGCCGAGGACGCAGCCGCCGATCCCCCGCCCGAGCCGCTGTCGGACGAGCTGACGGCGGCCCTGGCGGAGCTCGGGCCCGAGCACCGCGCCGTGGTCGCGCTGCGATACCTGCTCGACTACACGCCCGCGGAGATCGCCCGCCTGCTCGATCTGCCACGCGGAACGGTCAACTCGCGCCTGCGCCGCGCGCTCGACCGCCTGGCGGAGCTGCTGGGGGAGGAGGGCCGGTCGAAGGAGGAGACCCGCTGGGGGGAGGACGGCCGGTGAGGGGCGCCCCCGCCGTGCGCGAGGCCGAGCACCGTCTTCGCCGGCTTCCCGACCGCCCCGCGCCGGGCGAGGCTGAGGCCGGCGACCGCGCCTGGCGCGTGGTCGAGGCGGCATACGCCGAGCGACCGCCGCGGGCGGCCCGCGCCCGACCCGGATGGCGCCTGGCGCTCGCCGCCGCGATCGTGGCGCTCGCGCTCGCCGCGGCGCTCACGCCGGCCGGCGCCAGGGTGGGCGACTGGATCGGGGATCGGCTCTCCTCCGGCGCCGAGAACGCGCGGCCTGCGTTCGCCGGCCTGCCGAAGGGCGGGGAGGTGCTGGCCGTCGGCGACGCGGGCGCCTGGGTCGTCTATGCGAACGGCGGACTGCAGCGGGTCGGGAGTTTCTCCGAGGCGGGGTGGTCACCGCACGGCCTGCACGTGGTGGGCGCGCGAGGGCGGCGGCTCGAGGCGGTCACTCCGACCGGCACGGTCAAGTGGACCCTGGCGCGCCGGAGCGCCGTGCATCACCCTGCCTGGTCGCCCGGGGATGGCTTCCGCGTGGCCTACCTCGCCGGTGACACGGTTCGGGTGGTCGCCGGCGACGGGACCGAGGACCACCTGGTGCGCCGCGACGCGGCGCCCGTCACGCCCGCCTGGCGTCCCGGTGGGGGCTACGTCCTCACCTACGCCGCTGCGCGTGGTCGGATCGAGACGGTGAACGCCGACAGCGGCCGCCGGGTCTGGGTGCTGCGGACGTCGGACCGTCCGACCGCGCTCGCCTGGACCGGCGACGGCAGGCGGCTGGTCGAGCTCTCGGCGAGGGGGCTCCGTGTCTACGACCGGCGCGGGCGGCCCGTCCTTGCCAGGCGGCTGTCAGGCGCCCGCGCGTTGGCGCTCCACCCGTCGGGCCGCCGGGCCGCAGTCACGGTGGCCGGCCGCGGCGGCACCCGCGTTCTGAGCGTTCCCCTTTCGGCCGACGGTAGGGCGCGCCCTCTGGTCACCGGCCTGGGACGCGTGGACGGCACCGCCTGGTCGCCGGACGGCCGCAGGCTCCTCGTGGCCTCGCGCGACACCGATCAGTGGCTGTTGGTGGGCCCCGGGCGGCGGGTCCGGCCCCTGTCCGGCGTCAGCGGCGAGCTCGGCGCGGGCGCGGGCTTCCCGCGCGTCGCCGGCTGGTGCTGCCCGGGCAGGTAGGGCGCGCCCTACGCCAGCACCGGCACCGCGTCCGAGGCGATCGCCTCGATCTCCTCGGAGGCCCGCTCGAACTCGTCGTCCGACAGCACCGGAGTGCCCTCGAACGGGAGGTCGCGGTAGAGCTCGATCCAGGAGCGGCAGCCGTGGTATTCCGGCCGCACCTTGACGGTCACCGGACGCGGGATTCGGTACGTGCGCAGGACTATCACGTGAAGCGGGTGACGCCGCTTCCAGTGCAGCCGCTTCTCCGCGTAGTCGGTGGTCCAGATGTAATACGGCGAGAGGGCGTCGATCGCACGCGGATCGGTGATCAGGTAGCTCGCCGCCACCTCGGCCCAGGCGCGGATGCGTACTCGCTCCGGCTGTGGGATTCCGCCGTCCTGAATCAGCGCCTCGGCCGGCGGCTCGCTCTCCGGCCACACCCCCTCCTCGAGCGCGCGGGCGAGCTCGGGGTGGTGCGAGCGACGGATCAGGTCGTTTCGCTGATGGTCGAAGGTGGGGTAGAGGAAGAACTGGTCGTGTTCGATCTCAAAGTGTCGGTTTTCCTCACGGATTCCGCCCTTGCGAAGCGTCAAGAGCTGCTCGCCCTCGGCGAGCGCACGCACGGTCACAGCCCATTCCTTGAAAGCAACTGGCATAGACGAGGAAACCTCCATCGCCCACGTTCCGGACTTCGCGAAAATCGGGACGGAACGCGGGCCGCAATTGTTGCGAAAGACTCCGCTTGTTTCAAGCGAAACTGCGTGCCGTCTGCAACGTGAGCTAACCCGCGACGGTTATGACAGCGGCGAAATCCTCCTCCCCGTGGCCCTGCTCCGCCGCTCGGGCGTAAAGGGCCTCCGCGACCGCGCCCAGGCGCAGCTGCACGCCGAGCGCCTTGGCCTCCTCGAGACAGTGGCGGACGTCTTTCAGCATGTGCTCGAGCTTGAAGAGGGGCTTGAAGTCCTCGTCGAACATCGGACGGCCCTTGAGCGTCAGCACGGTGCTGGCGCCGGCGCTGCCGCCGGCCACCTGGAGAAAGGCGTCGGGATCCAGGCCGGCGCGCTTAACGGTGACCACCGCCTCGGCCAGCGCCGCCGCGTTGACGGCGCCCATCGTGTTCGTCAGCAGCTTCGCGAGCTGCCCGTGACCGCGGGGGCCCACGTGCACGATTCGCTCGCCCATCGCCTCGAACAGCGGCAGGGCCCGCTCGAAGGCGGCACGCTCGCCGCCCGCCATGATCGTGAGCGTGCCGTCCTCGGCCTTCGGGCGAGATCCGGAGACGGGCGCCTCGAGGAAGTCGATGCCCTGCTCGGCCAGGCGCTCGCCGATCACCTTGGCGGCGCTCGGCGCGATCGTGGACATGTCGATCGCCAGCGCGCCGCTCGGGAGCGCGGTCGCGGCGCCGTCCGCGCCGAAGAGCGTGGACTCGACCTCGGGCGAGTCCGGCACCATCGTGATCAGCGCCTCCACGCCGGCGGCGGCCTCCGCGGGCGTGGCCGCCGCGCGGGCGCCGTGGTCGTCCGCGAACCGCTCCGCCTTCTCCGAGGTGCGGGTCCACACCGACAGCTCGAAGCCGGCGCGTGCGAGGTTCGCCGCCATCGGCCCGCCCATGATCCCGAGGCCGCAGAAGGCGACCCGCTCAATCCTTGCCATGTCCTCCCCCTCCCGGGGTCTCGATTCGCAGCCGCTCTCCGGCCCGGAGCGTGCCGGACGCTTTGGCCGGAAGCTCCATCCTGCCGTCCAGAAGGTTCCTACCAGGCGCGCCCGGACGGCCGCCGTCCGCCCCGGGCGGGGGGTGCCGGCGGCGCTCGGTGAGCAGCGAGTAGCGCATGTCGGCGCGAGCCTCGAGCTCGCGCACCACGCCGTCGCCCCCTCGGTGGCGACCGGCCCCTCCGGAGCCGCGCCTCACTGCGTACTCCACCGCCCTCAGCGGGAACTCGAGCTCGAGCGCCTCCACGGGGGTGTTCAGGGTGTTCGACATCGCCACGTGCACGGCGCTCGGCCCATCGGCGTCGGGGCACGCGCCCTGGCCACCGCCGATGGTCTCGTAGTAGGTGAAGTCGTCGTTTCCGAGGGTGACGTTGTTCATGGTGCCCTGGCCGAGGGCACGCCCGAATGCGGCCAGCACCAGGTCCGCCACCCGCGAGGAGGTCTCGACGTTGCCGGCGGCCACCGCGGCGGGAGGCCGGGCGTTCAGGATCGAACCCTCGGGCGCGGTCACGGTGAGCGGCCGGTAGGCGCCCGCGCACGGCGGCACGTCGGGGTCGGTGAGCACGCGGAGCGCGAAGTAGCAGGCGGAGAGCGTGACCGGCAGAGGGCAGTTGAGATTGCCCTCGTGCTGGGCGGCGGAGCCGGTGAAGTCGAGGGCGATCTCCTCGCCGGCGACCGTGGCCCGCAGGCGCAGCTCGAGGTCCAGGTCGCCGGCCGCCTCCAGCACGTCGCGTGCCTCCCGCCCACCGTCCTCGAGCTCGGCGATCCGGGCCCGCGTGCGGCGCTCGGCGTAGTCGAGCGTCTCGCGCATACCGGCCCTCACCGTCTCCAGCCCGAAGCGCTCAATCAGCGCCTCCACTCGCTCCGCGCCCGTGCGCCCCGCCGCGAGCTGCGCCCGCAAATCCGCCTCGCGCTGGCTCGGGTTGCGCATCCGGCGCGCGAGGTCGTGGAGCACGTCCATCGTGAGCCTCGTGGGCGGGATCACCACACCCTCGTCGTCGAGCGTGCGCGAGTCGGCGGGCATGCTGCCCGGCTCCTTTGCGCCGACGTCGGCGTGGTGGGCGCGGCTCGCGGCGAAGCCCACCAGCTCGCTCTCCCAGAACAGCGGCGAGATCACCGTGATGTCGGGCAGGTGGGTGCCGCCCCGGTAGGGGTCGTTCAGGACCCACGCGTCGCCGGGCCGGTGCTCCTCGCCGAGCACCGCCGCCACCGCCGAGGGCATCGCGCCGAGATGGACGGGGATGTGCTCTGCCTGAATCACCATCTCCCCCTCGGCGTCGAACAGCGCCGTCGAGGCGTCGCGGCGCTCCTTGATGTTCGCGGAGTGGGCCGAGCGGACCAGTACGGCGCCCATCTCGTCGCACGCGGCGCGCAGTGCCCCGAGCATCACCTGGAGCGTGATCGGGTCGAGATCCGACATCTATGTCAGCTCCACGGAGACGGCGTCGGCGCTCGCCTGAGCGCGCCAACCCGGCGGAACGACCAGCGTGGAGCCGGGAAGCTCGAAGATCGCGGGACCATCGACCGCCGCCTCCCCGGCGCCCAGCACCGTCGCGTCCCGCATCTCGTCGCCGAAGCGCACCCGCCGCGTCCCGCGCTTCTCCGCGGCCGCGGCCTCCGCCGGCCGCAGGTCCTCGCCGGGCAGGGCCACCGCCACACGCACCGTGACCAGCTCGAGCGCCGCCTCCGGATCCGCATAGCCGTACCGGTCGTCGTGGGCACGGTCGAAGGCTCGGCGCAGCTCGCCCGGGTCTGGCTCGAGCTCGCCGGGGATGGTCAGCTCGAAGGCCTGGCCGGCGTAGCGGAGGTCATACCCGGCGCGCAGCTCGGCGTCCGCCTCGCCCAGCTCCTCGCGACCGCGCTCGCCAAGCCGCCGAACGACCGCGGCCACGTTCTCGCGCGTCAGCCGATCGCCCGCGAGCAGCACGCTCTCGACGAGATCCCGCCGCCGTTCCGAGACAACCAGGCCGAGGGCCGAGAGCACCCCGCTCGCATTCGGCACGACCACGCGGCGCATGCCGAGCTCGTCCGCGATCTGCGCGGCGTGGAGCGGTCCGGCGCCGCCGAACGCCACGAGAGCCATATCGCGCGGGTCGATGCCGCGCTCGACCGTGACGACGCGAACCGCCTGCGCCATCTCCGCGCTCGCCACGCGCGCGATGCCGGAGGCGGTCTGGTCGAGCGCCAGCCCCAGCTCGTCGCCGAGGTCGCCCACCGCCCGCTCCGCCGCCCCTCTGTCCAGCTCGACGCCGCCCGCCAGCGGCGACTCGGCGTCGAGGTAGCCGAGCAGCAGGTTCGCGTCGGTCACCGTGGGGAGCTCGCCGCCGCGGCCGTAGGAGGCGGGACCGGGCTCGGCGCCCGCCGACTGCGGGCCCACGCGCAGCGCGCCGCCGGCGTCGCGCCACGCGATCGAGCCGCCCCCAGCGCCCACGGTGTGGACGTCGACCATCGGCAGCGCCAGCGCCCGGCCGCCCACCTGGCGGCCCGCGCCCACCGCCGCCAGGCCGCCGAACGCGACCGATACGTCGCAGGAGGTTCCGCCCATGTCGAGGCCCACGGCGTCGCCCGCTCCCGTGGCCGCCGACATCCGCGCGGCGCCCACCGCGCCGCCGGCCGGGCCCGACAGCACCGTCCAGGAGCCGTGACGGGCGGCGCTCGCCGCCGCGGCGGTGCCGCCGCTCGAGAGCATCACCTCGGGCTCGGGCAGGCCGGCGTCCCGGGCGCGCTCGGTGAGGCGCTCGAGATAACCGCGCAGCAGGGGCGACAGGGCCGCGTCGACAACGGTCGTGGCGCAGCGTTCGTACTCGCGAAACACGCCCGCGGTCTCGTGGGAGGTGGAGACGTGGACCCCCGGCAGCTCCTCGTCGGCCAGCTCGGCGACGCGGCGCTCGTGCCCGGGATGGAGGAAGCCCCAGAGGAGGCAGACCGCCATCGCCTCCACGTCGATGTCCGCGAGCGCCCGGCGGAGCGCCTCCTCGTCGAGCTCTCGCAGCACGCCGTCCGGGCCGCTGCGCTCCGGCACGGCCACACGCAGCTCGGCCGGAACGAGCGGGGGCGGGTGGCCGGCGCAGAGGCGGTAGAGCTCCGGGCGGGCCTGACGGCCAAGCTCCTCGAGGTCCGTGAAGCCCTCGGTGGCGAGCAGCGCCGTGCGTGCCACGCGCCCCTCGAGCAGCGCGTTGGTTCCCACCGTCATGCCATGCACGAAGCGCCGGACGTCACCGGCGGCGGCGCCCGCGCTCTCGAGCGCCTCGGTCACCGCGTCCATCACACCCTCGGACTGGTCGCCCGGAGTGGTGGGCGACTTGCCCGTGACGAGCCGGTCCCCCGTGAGCAGCGCGGCGTCCGTGAACGTGCCGCCGACGTCGACCCCCAGGATCACCGGCGGGACGCTACGCGATCTGCGCAGCGCCCCGACCGGAGTGGCCTACGCCGCCACCTCGAACTCGTCCTCGAGGTGCTTGTGCGAAGGGCAGTACCTGCTCCCCGGCAGCGGCACGCGCTGGCAGGCCGTTCCCTTCCGTGTGCTGGCGTGGCAGCTGATCGGGCTGCCGTCGAAGGTCACCCCCTGGCGGAGGCGGCTGTCGACGTACTCGGTTGCCAGCGCCATGTGCTTCGCGCAAATGCGGTACACCCGCATCTGCTCCCCGATCGGGAAGTAGCAGCGCACGTCGTTGAAGAGCGTGCGGACCGGGTGGGCGAAGTAATGCCGGTCGAGCGCCAGGCGCTCCATCGACGTCTCGCACGCTCGGAGGAACCGCTGGCGGGTGACCGCGACGCCTTCCCCCCTGCAGGGAACGACGTCGAGCGCCAGCTCGCGGTACATCGAGCGACTGAACTGGTACATCGGGCCTCCCTTAGCCCCCTTGCAGCGGCATTGCCGCACGGCGTGTGGCGGTTTTACGAACCACTCCTATACCCGCTGACGACCAGGCCGCCGTTAAGCTTGTATTCACGACTGAACAGTCAGTCAGTTGCCCTATTCGGGCGCGCACGCTACCGCAGACGGGGCTGGCTGTCCAGCCAGCCATCGTTAGGCTGGCGCAAAGACAATTCCCGTGGTAAGCCCAGGGTTTCACTCGGTTTCCCGGCGCATGAGCCAACCCATCCGCCGGCGGGCGTACAGCAGCGGTTCCCCGGCCTCGAGGCGCCCGCCCTGGAGGTCGCCGATCACAACCGTGTGGTCGTAGCGCACGAAGTTGGCGGCGCGCCGGCAGCGCAGGTACGCGAGCGTGCCTGCCAGTTCCGGGACGTCGCCGTCCCAGGCCCACTCGAGCCCACCGAACTTGTCCTCCGCCTCGCGGTCGGCGAAGCGGTGGGCCAGCGCCAGCTCGTCCGAACGCAGGAGATGCACGCCGAAGCGCTCCGCGGACACGAGCGCGTCATGGCAGCGCGAGAGATGGGCGATCGAGACGAGGAGGGACGGCGGGTGAGCGCTGTAGGAGGTGACCGCGGTCACCGCCAGGCCGCACGGATCGCCGTTCGCCTTGCGGGCGGTGACCACCGCCACTCCGGACGCGAGCGAGGTCATGGCCTCGACGAACAGCTCGTGAAGGGCGGCGTTCGTGCTCATTCCCATAGCTCGAAGCGGGGCTCCGCGTCCCCGCCCACCAGGGTATGCATGCCGTCGAGGGCGGGATCGGGTTCTGGATGGTCGGTGCGCTGGTGGGCGCCCCGGCTCTCCTCGCGCGCGAGGCAGGAGACGGCGATCAGCCGGGCGAGCCGGAACGGGTCGTCGAGCAGCTCGGCGAGACCCGCCGCGTCGCGCTGAAGGCCCGCGTGGCGCCACAGCCTCGCGCGGGTCTGCTCGGTCGGAATGCTCGTGTGCACCTCGTCGCTCGTGGCCGGGGCCGCCGGCGGCGGCGGGTTTTCGCTGGCCGCGAGACCGGCGCGGCGACCGAACACGAAGCACTCGGCCAGCGAGTTCGAGGCCAGCCGGTTGGCCCCGTGCAGGCCGGTGCAGGCGCTCTCGCCGACCGCATAGAGGCCGGGCAGCGAACAGCCTCCCTCGAGGTCCGTGGCCACGCCGCCCATCGTGTAGTGGGCAGCCGGCGCGACCGGGACCAGCTCGCGCCTCGGGTCGATCCCCACCTCCTCGAGCGCGGCCGCGATGTTGGGGAAGCGGCCCATGTCGATGCCGCGCATGTCGAGGCCGACGGACCGCTTGCCGCTGCGCTCGAGCTCCGCCTCGACCGCGAGCGCCACCTGGTCGCGCGGGGCGAGCTCGTCCACGAACCGCTCGCCGGCCGCGTTCACGAGCGTGGCGCCCTCGCCGCGCACGGCCTCCGTTATGAGGAAGCCGTCGCGCGGGCCGTCGTGGCGCAGAGCCGTGGGGTGGAACTGCATGAACTCCAGGTCGGCGAGGTCCGCGCCCGCGCCGTGCGCCAGCGCCAGGCCGGCGCCGATGGCGCCGCGCGGGTTCGTGGAGCGCTCCCACAGCGCCGCCATGCCGCCCGTCGCGAGAATCACCGCCCGGACCAGCACCGGAACCGGATCGCCGCGCCTCGGCCTCGCGGTCAGGCCCACGCAGCGGCCGTCGTGGGTGGCGAGCGAGGTGGCGGCCAGGGGCTCCAGCACGTCGATGCGCTCGTCTGTGGCGGCCAGGGCCGAGAGGTCGCGCGTGATCCGCCGACCCGTGGCGGCGCCGCCGGCATGCACGACTCGCCGTCGCGAGTGCCCTCCCTCGAGCCCGAGCGCGAGGTTGCCGTCGCGGTCCGCGTCGAAGCGCACGCCGAGCTCTTGGAGGTCGTGGACGCGCGCTGGAGATTCGTCGCACAGCACGCGCGCGGCGCTCGCGCGTGCCATGCCGCGGCCGGCGGCGAGCGTGTCCTCCAGGTGGCGCCCGGCCGAGTCGTCGTCGGCCAGCGCCGCGGCGATCCCGCCCTGCGCCCAGTAGCTCGCCGTCTGCGCCAGCGGGGAGCGGCTCACGAGCGCGACGCGCGCGCCCGCCCCGGCGGCCACGAGGGCCGCGTACAGGCCGGCGGCGCCGGCCCCGACCACTGCGACATCGGTGCGAAGTGGCTCGGGCAGGGGGCCGGTACCGTATCGGCGCGCGTGCCGGTCTACCTCCGCCATTCCTCCTCGCTAGAGCACGACACCGGGTATGGGCACCCGGAGCGAGCCGAGCGGATCCGCGCGCTCGAGGCGGAGCTCGAGCGACGCG
>DATDLN010000213.1:0-4865 GCA_036519295.1 Thermoleophilaceae bacterium | reverse complement strand
TCAACTCGGCAGCCAGCCCCGCCGCCACACCCACGACCCGGGCGATCGCGACCGCCGGCTGCTCGAGCCCAAGCACGTCCCGGGCCACAAAGGCGAGGCCCGCGCCGGCGAGGAGCGCTCCGCAGCAGACGGCGATCCAGCGCGTAGTGGCGGCACGCACCGGCTAGTCTTCCGCGAGGAACCCAATCCCGTTCAGGCACGTGTTGGCGAGATCGAGCGCGTCTCCAGCGGCACGGCCTCGATGGGCGCGCGGAGGCTCGAGTCGTAGCGGTGGCGTCGGTAGCCGAGGCAGACGATCCAGAGCCTCTTCGCGAGGCGCTGTCGGAGCTCGCGAAGCTGGGCGCCAGCTGATCATGCAACGAGCAGAACTGAGCACGACTCGGGCGCCGGACTGCCGAGCTGATCCACGCGAAGGCGGCGGCCTCGTCGGAGGATTCCCGCTTTCCTCTCGCGTGGGGAGAAGGCGTGCCGTTGAGCTCGCGAGACGCTCGGGATCGACGGAGGCTGTCACACAAAGCACGCTCGTCGTTTGCGATAGCGCGCCGGCGATGGTGACACCACCGCTTCGTGACTGAAGCAGTCGTGCCGTTGGATGACCTCGCAATCCGCGAGGCGCAAAATGCTCAGCCGGGCGCGCCGGGCAGCGCGCCCACCTGCTGTAGGACACGCGCGACTTCTACGACAGTCCAATACTCAACGATCTTGCCCTCGCGGATGCGGTGGATCGCAATCCCGGCAGTCTCGACTTCCCTGTTCGTCGCGGGGATGCCCAGGAGCTCTCCCTCGTGGACGCCTCGGCCCACGATGTGGCTGACGACGAGATCGCCCTCTGCCACCTGCATCCTGATCTCGTGGCGCCCAGGAGTTGCGACACGAAAGATCTCCGCCGCCTGTTTCATCCCGTCAGGATCCAGGCTGACGCCAGGAATCGGGGGATTGTGCGCTACGAAATCCTCCGCGATGTACTCGTCGAGAATGCTCCAGTCGCTCGTGTGATTGTCATCGACCGCTTGGATGTAGCGCCGGATGAGGTCCTTGCTTTCCTCGGTTGTTGTCAGCGAGTTACGCCGCGTGTAGTCGAGTCAGCGCCGACAACGGGACGCCAACGCGGCGTACGGGGTCCTTTGGCCACAAGGCAGGCGCGCCGTCACCGCCCGCGGGCCATAGCGGAAAGTACTACCTGCGAGCATCTCCGCCGACGCTCGCCAGGTGCTCGCATCCGCTCACGCCTTTGCCATCAGTTCGTCGACGGTGTACTGGTCCGCCTCGAAGATCCCGACCTCGACGAGTGCGCCGTCGCGAACGGTGTAGAGCTCGTCCAGCCGGCGAGTACCCACCCGTGTGCGCGAAACCGACCGGTGCCTGGGAGGGACTCTCGGGGAGGTCGGCAGAAGGGAGGCCCCACCGGGCGGGGCCTCCCTTCGAGGGCCGTCAGCTGCGGCGGGACAGCGCACGCCTCAGCGGTGGGCGGCTGTGATTGCGCTGTGCCAGCAGTGCGTTGACGACGACGAGTCCGACGCCGGAGGCGATGTTGAGAATGCCCAACCCGGCCAAGCTGCGCTGTGTCCGGGCCGCCTCGCGCGGCGTGCCGTCCGTCGGCTTCGTGCCCCGTTCTATCGGGACCGCCCCGTCGGGGGCCTCCCTGGCGAGGCGCGCGCCCTGGACACCGCTGGCAATGCCGGTGGCCAGCGCGGCCAGCGTCAGGCCGTCCTTGGCCATAGCCAGGTTGCGCTCCTCCTTGGTCAGGCGGTCGGGACGCGTCTCCGTGAGCCGCGAGGCGAACCAGCCGAGCGCGACCGATCCGAGCGAGAGCGCATTGATGACGTTGTAGCCGTTCCAGGCCGCGTTCACGACCTTGCCCCGCTCACGCTTGTCCTCGATCTTCGCCACCGCGGGGTTGAGCGCGAACTGGCCGAACATGCTTCCGCCGAGCCAGCTCGCGAGACCCCAGTCGTGCGCGGCCCGCGCGCCTTGGGCGAGATTGTCGTTGACCATCACTTACCTCCTGAATGTCGTCTGTGCGGCCTGGGTCTTCTCGTGCGCGCTCTCCTTCAGGCCTTCGGCCTGCTCGCGGCCGGCCTCCTGAGCGGTCTCCTTGGTGCTGTCGGCGGCCTGGCGGGCCACCTCCTTGCCTCGGTCCATGGCCTCCTGGCCGGTCTCCTTCGCCTTCCCCTTGACCTGGTCGGCCATCGGGCCGATCTTCTCGTCCTCCACCCGAGTGGAGGGGATGAGCAGCCCGCCCACGAAGCCGACCGCGACGGCGCCGATCGCCAGCCCGAGCGGGTTCTCCTGAGCCATGCCCTTGGCGCGATGGGCGCCCTGCTTGACGTCGCCGCTGTCGGGTGTGGCGCCCGAGATCGTCGACTTCACCGACTCGACCCGTCCCGAGACCGCCTCCTTGGCGCGGCCCGGCACATCGGCCTTATAGCCCAGCACCTCCACGGTCTCGCCCATGCGGCCGCGGGTCTCCTCTATGTCCTGCCTGATTTGGCCTTTGTCTTGGCCCATTCCACGTCCTCCTTCACGCTTTCGGTTGCTTGTTCGGGCACGGGCGGCCCCGCCTCCTGGACCTTGTTGCGGCCCTGGAGTGCGAGCACCGCGCCGATCGCGCCGTAGACCACGGCGACGATCAAGGCCGCGAGCCACAGCGGCATCGCCGAGTCGAGGGCGACGATGATGCAGGTTGTAAGCGCGGCGAGGGCAAAGACGCCGAACAGGCCGGCTCCGCCGAACATGCCCGCGCCAAGGCCCGCCTTCTTGCCCTTCTCGCCGAGCTCGGCCTTGGCGAGCTCGATCTCCTGGCGCACGAGTGTCGTGGTGTGATCCGAGAGCTCCCTGAGCAGCTCGCCGGTCCCATGCTCGCGCAGGTCGTTGTTGTGATCGGCCGCCATGGCTCAGGCGTGCGGCTCGAAGTGGCTCGCGCGGGTGCCGTGGCCGACAGCCTCGCCGGGGTTTACGCCCGTCGTGCCGTTGCTCTGCGTCGAGAGCGAAGAGCGGTAGCGATCGCCGCTCGACGCCTTCAGCAGCCGCGATGCGGCGAAGCCGACCAGCAGCCCGGCCGCCACGGCCAAGGGATTGCGGCGTGCGAAGTCCTCGCCGTCGCGAAGGATCCGGTCGCCGTCGCTCTCCTGCAGGTAGCCGCCGAGCCGCTCGGCGCGGTCGGCCGCCTGCTCGACGTAGCGGGCCGGCGCGTCCTTGCCCTGCTTGCGCAGCTCATCGGCCACCGAGCGAGCGTCGCTCGCGTTCGAGCTGACCTGCTCGCCCGCCTGGGTCGAGCGCCGGTCCACCTCCTGCCTCACACGTCCGCGCGCCTGGCGGGCGGCCTCACGGGCCCTGTCCTGGGCCTGGCCCGCGACCTCGCGGGCCTTCTCCTGTGTCTCTTGCATGGTCTACCTCCTCTGGAGGGTCCGGGATTCCGCCCTGCTCCCGGGCTCGAAGCGACGGCCGTCCGCGCCGGGCCGGACCTCACGCCGATCGCGATCGGAGACCAATCCGGCCGCCAGGGCAGCGACGGTGAGCAGGATGTGCAGCACGTTGTCGGCCGGGTTCACTGGGATTAGGCCGAGCACGTCGTGGCCGTCGATGAGGCCGATGACGGTCACGACCGCGTAGATCGCGCCGAACGCCAGCGCCGCCGCGCGGGCCGTCCGGTGCTTGCCCGCCAGGGCGAGCAAGAAGAGGCCCGAGGCGATGTGCACGATGTTGTGCCAGCCGTTGACCTCGAAGAGGATGAAATTCTCGCCGTCGAGCGCGCCGGGATCGCCCCCGGCCGAGGTGTCGAACTTGGCTTCGGCGAGAAAGCCGAGCAGCCCAACGACGACGAGGGTGGCGCCGACGATCAGACAAAACCACTGCGCCGCCGAGCGGCCGCGGGTACGGTTGTCCATGGGACAACTCCTTCAGCGTTGGGGGTTGCCGTTCGCGGTCCGGCCCAACGCCTACAGAGAGACGCCTGTCGTCCCACAGCCCGGATATCCAGCACCAACTGGGGTAAACCAACCCGTCTCATCTCCCATGACGGACGCGTCCCCCTAAGCGTGTTTTCCGCGGCTCGGGACGGGCACCCGTAGACCGGTTCCGGTCTGGCGCGGTGGCGCGTGGGAGCGGAACCAGTAAACAGCTGAGCGGGACAGCCGGCCTCGACGCGAGGCGGCCCGGGACCCTCGGCAGGACCACCAGCCGAAGGAGGGTTTCATGACCACAGGCCGCTACCGAAGCTACCGCCGAGCACTCGACGTCCTCGCCGCGACCGACCCCGATTGGCTTCAGGAGCCCGCACGGGAGATCCTCGAAGATCTCGCCGAGCTCATGCTCCTCAGCGCCGATACGAGCCGAGCGGAGGTCCGGGAGCTCCGAGAGAACGCGTCCCGGTCCGTCAGGGAGCTCGCCGACGCCGGCATGCTCCCGCCGACCGTGACCGAGGAGCTCATAGCGCTCCTACTGGCCGCCGGCCCGCCCAGCCGGCCCGACAGACCGCCGCCTGAATCGCAGGCTCGCGGGACCGGACCGCTTGTGGGACGCTGATCCCGGGAGCTTGAGCGTTTAACGCCCGGTCCATCCTCGGCTTCACGCCGCTCCGATAGCGGTTGGACGCCGCACCACTCCCCCGCGATGCGGCCGACGAGGCTTGCTTCCAGAGCGTGCGGTTAGCTGAGTACTCGCACTGCACGACGTGCGGAAGGGATGGCCGCCCCCACGCGAGACGCCTCCCCGTCGTCCTGAGCGGGCGCGAGCTTGGGCGGGATGGAGACGCGGCTTGTCGAGAGAGCAGCGGTGCATCCGCCCGCGACGTATGTGGGCCGCTGCTCAGATTCGTCCAACTGGATAGCGGACGGCCTCGCCCATCGCGCGTCGCAGAGGGCGCG
>DATDLN010000212.1:0-2208 GCA_036519295.1 Thermoleophilaceae bacterium | reverse complement strand
GCTGAGACCGTGCGACCGATGAGCGCGCGGCGGAAGGCCGGGTAGTGCAGCGGTCCTGGGGGTGGCGGGGCGCCGGTCGCGTCGCGCGCGTGTGCCGTCCGCGAGTCGAGAATCAGCTGATGGTCTCACGCACGTGCGGCGAGCCTCGCCCCCGCTCAGGTCCTCCCGTACTCGTCGCGGCGGCGGAGCCAGAACTCCTGCTCGCCGGCGCGATGGGAGAACCCCTCCTCTTGGCGGCCCATCGGCGTCCGGTCCAGCAGGCTGTAGTAGGCCATCGCCGGCTCGAGGCCGCGAGCGGTGGTCACGTAGGTCCGGTAGACGGTGCCGTCAGATAGCGCGTAGGCGCTCAGGCCGGGGGCCTCGGAGACGTAGCCCGCGACGTCCGTGCCGGAGCGCTCCGCCATCTGGCTGACGGTCGGGGGGATCTCGCCCTCGAGGAACGGCTTCAGCTGCTCCTCGGTGGGCGCGAAGCCGAGGTCGCGGTGAAAGTCGTCGCCAACGGTCGACACCCAGTCGAAGCTCCAGCCCATGCGCTCCCTGTAGGCGAGCAGCTTGTCGAGCGGCGCGCGCGAGGAGCAGATCAGCGTCACGTCGCGGGCCCTCAGGTGGACAGCGTTGGGGTCGAGCGTGTCCGCGATCGAGGAGCAGACCGTGCATCCGGCCTCGTACGCGGGGCCGAACATGAAGTGGTAGATGAGCAGCTGCGAGCGCCCATCGAAGAGGTCGGCGAGCGACTTCGTCCCGTTCTCGGTCTCGAAGCTGTAGTCCTTCTCGACCGACACCCAGGGCAGCGCCCGGCGCTGCGCGGCGAGCTCGTCATTCAGCCGCGTGAGCTCCTTCTCGCGCTTGAGCAACTCATCTCGGGCCGCTTGCCACTCCTCCTGCGTTCCCGTCCTCTGCTGGGTCATTTGCTTTCTCTCCTTCTTGTCGCTACATCGGGGGTTTGAGCCCGGGGCACCAACGAGCTTCACGTCATTGGCGCGAGACCGGGAACCTGCGACGGCGCAACTGCGATGACGATTCCAAGGGCCACGATCGCCAACGCCAGCGACACGTCGATGACGGCTGTCGGCGGCAGCAGCTTCTGGGTGAGGACGAGGAGGGCGACGACGGACATCCAGGTGACGCTCATGACGCCCAGCGCCAGCAGCATCGCCATCAGTCCGATGCTAGAGCCGACACAGTAGAGCCCGAACTCGAATCCCCAGCGGACGTTACTGCGACAGCGGCGGCGGCAGCCGCGCTTGAGCGGCGTCAGCTCGTAGACGCCGGCCGCGATCGTCAAGGCGCCGGCGGCGAAAGTGCCGTGCGGCTGGTAGAGCGCGTACACCGCGCCGCCGGCAAGTGCCCAAATGGCGAGGTACGACCCGACGAAGAGCGGCACTGCGCGCAAGGGCCCGTCGCGGCGAGCGCATTTCAACACTGCCGGAACCGCGCCGGGCAGCATCATCGCCGCCATCATCGGTACCCAGGCGGCGGCGAAGAACGTGAGCGATCCGAGCTCGGTCGCGACGCCCATGTCCATCCCGTCCATCTGCCGAACCGCGACTACCCAGGCGGCGGCGGCCAGGCCAAGCGTCGCGGCCAGCGCGGCTGCCGTCGCCGCCGGCCTCGCTCCCTCGCGTGGGAAGGCGCGCGCCACGGGTCCCCCGATCGCACCACCACGTCCGTAGATCACGGCGTTCTTGTCATCGAGTAGCTTCCTGTCTCCGGCCCGAGCGCGGGTGAAGACTACGTCCTCCATGTACACCTCTCGGCGCACGTCCAGTTCGTTCCCATACCTCTCATGACACCAGTCGTGCCCGAGAAGAATCGGTCCGGCCCGAGCTTCACCGGCGTCTCAACGAGCAGGACCTCGAGCGCGATCAGGAGGACAAGGTGGGACACTCGGCACTCGAACAACGGTAGGGAGCGGGGGCGTTGGAGCCCGCCGTCGCTGATCGTCCCAGCGCAGTTCACACGGCGCTGCTCAGCGGCATCGGCCCGCTGATCATGGGCCGCGTTCATCTACCACTTCGTCGGCCTCGCCGTCGCGATGAACGCCTGCGGCTACTGGTTGTTCGACAGGGTTCGCGCTGAAGGCCAGCTGTGCCCAACCGGTCGAGCCCGGGGAAGACACTGGCACGGCGCTGCCCCCAGCCGCTTCATGACCGACCTCGCCATCCGGGAAGCCGACGACCAAGGCAGCCCCGTCACCTGGCGCGAGCA
>DATDLN010000211.1:0-11190 GCA_036519295.1 Thermoleophilaceae bacterium | reverse complement strand
CCGTGGTGCCCGCGGGCGCCACCGGCGTCACGGTCTCCGCCGGCAGCCCGCCGGCCGCCGGGCGGCCGGGCAGACGCACGTCGATGTAGCTCGCCCCGGCCGCGGCCCTGTCCGCGAGCACCCGGGCGGCAGCCGTCCACTTGGCGCGGATGCGGATCCCCTCGCCGAAGATGAGCTCGGGGCCGTCGCGAAGCAGGAGCACGAGCCCCTCCTCCTTGCGGACGCGCACCGTCTCGAGGCGGCGGCGGAGCGGTGCGGGGGCCGCACCCGCCACCCGCGCCGCGGTGAGCGCGGCGGGGTCCTCGAGCCGCTCGCCGCGAATGGTTCCGTCGGCCCTGATCGTGGGGAGGCGCCCCTCCACCGGCAGGTCGCGCAGGACGGTGCCGTCACCCGCCACAGCCACGCGGCCGCCGTCGGTGATCGCGATCGCGGCAGGATGGTGCTCGAACACCCGGATGCGGAGGGTGTGCGGGAAGTCGGGGCTCGGCTCGAGGCCCCGTACGACGGGGTACGCCTCGACGGCCCGCGCTAGATCATCGCGGTCGACGTGGAGGGTTGTCATCGACCGGGCCGCGGTGGTGAGCGCGGCCCGCACGCGCGGAGCGTCCTCCGTGGTCAGGCCGCTGACGGTCACCCGGTCGACCGCCACGAGCCAGGAATCGCGGAACCAGTACTGGTAGACGGCCGCCAGCAGCAGGCAGAGGGCCGCCGCCGCGAGCAACCACCGCTTGACGCGCGCCGAGACCCGCGGCAACCGGACGAGCCTCCGGACCGCCAGGCGCCGTCCGGCGACGGTGGCGGCCCCGGCCCTCACGAATGGAGGCGCGAGGCGTCGACGTCGCCGAGGAACTGCACCTCCGGCTCGAGCTCGACTCCAAAGCGCTCGCGCACTCGGCGCCGCCCCAACGCCATGACCGCCACGACGTGCGCGGTGGTGGCCTCGCCCATGTTCTCGACGAAGTTTGCGTGCTTCTCGGAGAAGCGGGCGCCGCCCACGGTCAACCCGCGGCAACCGGCCTCGTCGAGCAGCACGCCCGCGCTGCGGCCCTCGGCGCGCGGATCCTCGGTGTTCTTGAAGGTCGAGCCAAAGGTCTTGATCCCCGAGGGCTGGGCCGCCTTGCGGGCGGCGCGCATCTCCGCCAGCGTCGCCTTGACCGAGTCGGGCTCGGCCGGCTCGAGCGCGAACGAGGCGCGGGCGACGATCTCCCCCCGCCCCAGGTTCGAGCGCCGGTAGCGGAAGCCGAGCGCCTCGGGTCGGCGTCGCTCCGTCCCCTCCGGCGTCGTGACCTCGACCCATTCGAGCACGCGCGCCAGGTCCCCGCCGTAGGCGTTTGCGTTCATCTTCACCGCGCCGCCCACGGTGCCGGGGATGTTGACGCCGAACTCGAGCCCGCTGAGGCCGGCCCGGGCGGCCCGGGCGGAGGCCTGCGGCAGGCGCGCGCCGCCACCGCAGAGCAGGCGCAACTCCTCCTGCTCGATCGCGGCGAGCGAGCCGTCCAATTTCACTACGAGTCCTCGGAACCCTGCATCCGCTACGAGAAGGTTCGAGCCCGACCCCACGACTCCTACCTCGATCGCACCGGCCGCCGCCCAGGCGAGCAGCTCGGAGAGCCGTTCCGGCGAGTCGGACCGAGCGAAGTAGTCCGCCGACCCCCCCGTTCGGATAGTGGTGAGCCGGGCGAGCGGATAGGCCGGCTGCACGCCCTCGGGCCCGGCGGTCACCGGCCGCCCTCCGCGGGCGAGACGAGCCGGCGCGCCAGCTCGTCTACGTCCCCCGCCCCCAGCGTCACGACCAGATCGCCCTCACCCAGCTCCGAGCGCAGCATCCGCTCGGCGTCCTCGATGCGCGGCAGCCACCAGACCGGCCGGCCGGCCGAGGCGTCTGCCGCCGCCCCCGCGACCAGCACGCCACTGACGCCGGGATAGTCCTCCGCGCGCTCCCTGGCCGGGTAGATGTCGAGGACCACGACCAGGTCGGCCAGGGCCAGCGCGCGGCCGAACTCGCTGGCGAGCATGCGCGTGCGCGAGTAGAGGTGCGGCTGAAAGCAGGCCACCAGGCGCGTGGGCCGAAGCGTTCGAGCCCCCTCCAGGGTGGCCCGGATCTCGGTGGGGTGATGGGCGTAGTCGTCGAAGACGAGCGCCCCCGACGGCGTCCGGCCGTGCTCCTCGAACCGCCGCGCGGCGCCGGTGAAGCCTGCCAGCGCCGGCGCCGCCTCCGGCGGCTCCAGTCCCGCGGCTCGGCAGGCGGCCAGCGCCGCCAGGGCGTTCAGCACGTTGTGGCGTCCCGGCACCCGCAGCTCGACCTCGGCCCCGTCGACGCCGAAGCGCGAGCCTCCCGGCAGGAGCTCGAGCCCGTCCGCCCGAAGGGCGCCCTCCTCGACCCCGAAGGTCACCGCGGCGTCCGCTCCGGGCAGCTCCAGACCCGCGCCCAGCACCCGCACCGACGCCGGCTCGAGGAACTCGCCGAAGGCGCTCTCGAGCTCGCCGAGCGTGCGGTAGGTGGCGTGATGCTCGAGCTCGACGTTCGTGACGACGGCGACCTCGCGGTCGAGCTTCAGGAACGAGCGGTCGGACTCGTCCGCCTCCATGACGGCCCACTCACCCGAGCCCCAATCGGCGTTCGTCCCGGCGGCGCGCAGCTCACCCCCGATCAGGAAGGCGGGCGCTCGTCCGCTCTCGCGGAGGGCATGAGCCGCCATCGCCGCGGTGGTGGTCTTCCCGTGCGTGCCGCCGACGGCGATCGTGCGCTTCATGTGGGAGAGCTCGCCGAGGAGGTCGCCGCGGTGGAGGATCGTTGCACCGGCGGATCGGGCGGCGGCGAGCTCGACGTTGTCCTCGGGGATGGCCGTCGAGACCACGACGGCCGCCCCCTCGGGCAGGTTCGCGGCATCGTGCCCGATCGCCGGCTCGATACCGGCGGCCCGGAGCCGAGCGCAGTAGGAGGAGTCCGCGCGATCGGAGCCGCTGACGGTCGCGCCGAGGGCGTGGGCCACGAGGGCGAGTCCGCTCATCCCGGCCCCGCCGATCCCTATGAAATGCAGGCTGCGTCCGGCAAAAGGCGGTTCGTCCATCAGAGCTCGCCGCGCAGGGCCGCGCCATAACGCTCGACCGAGCGTCTCACGACGTCCTTGGCGCCGGACGGGATCAGGCGGCCCCACCAGGCTCCGTAGATCGCCTCGTAGTCGAACGGCTCTACCGCCGCGCCGATGGCCTGCACCGCCGTCTCGGGGAGCGGAACCATGTTGGGATAGCTCCACATGAACGCGACGTGCGTGCGGTCGGGGATGACCTGGATGATGTCCCCGGTCAGGAGGTCGCCGGCGCCCTCCGGCCGGTGGAGGATCGTTCCGCCCGGAAAGTGCCCGCCTCCGCGGATCAGAGTCAGCCCATGGCCGAGCTCCTTGCGTTCGCCGTCCCAGTGCTCGATCGTGGGGTCCGGCCGCATCACCCACTCCGCGTCGGCGGCGTGGAGGTGGATCGCGCAGTTGAAGCGGTGCGCCCACTCGACCATGCTCGAGTAGTAGTGCGGGTGCGAGATCGCGATGCCCGCCAGGCCGCCGCGGCGCTCGACCTCGTCGGCGGTGGCTTCGTCGAGGAGGCTTATGCAGTCCCAGAGCAGATTCGAGTCGCCGAACGGGACGAGCAGCGCTCGCTGGCCGATGGCGAACGAGGGCTCCGTGCCGATGCCGACGAGATCGCCCTCGTCGCGGATCTGGTTGTCGTGGTCCTCGGCGAGCTCGGCGCTCGTGGTCCACTCCTGGCCGCCCTCGGGGACGTACTGTCGCGGATCGGTGCAGATCGGGCACGACGGCGGCGGGGAATCCGCCTCCGGGAACTGGGTCCCGCAGGCCACGCAGATGAATCGGTCCATAGGCGCGAACCCTACGCGCGCCCCGCGACACGATCACGCCAGACGGTCAGACGCGCCGCGAGGCCGCCCCGCGTTCCACCGCTATCCATCACGCGAAGCGGCGATCCGCTCCAGCCGCTTCGCGGATTCGACGAGCCACGTCTTGACGGCCGCGACGTCTTCCGACCCGAAGTCCCGCTCGATCGCCGCCTCCAGGTGTCGAACCGCCGGATTCGCCGCCTCGAGCCGGCGTTCGCCCTCGCCGCTGAGGGTGACCTGGACGATGCGGCCATGCGTCGGGTGCGGACGGCGCTCGACGAGGCCGTCGCGTTCGAGCGTCGCCAGAACGCCGTTCATCGCCTGAGGGGTCGTGTTGCAGGCGCGGGCGAGATCGGCGCCGGAGGAGCCGGGATCGCGCGCAAGCACGCTGAGGACGGAGTACTGCGGGGCCGTCAGGCCGTGTCGGCGCAAGGTCGCGTCGAGGGCGCCGCGAAGCGTGTACGACGCCTGGCGCAGGAGGTAGCCGATGTGCCCCTCGACGCCGCGGTACCCCTCGCCGATGACCGGAGTGCTCATTCGGCCGGATACCTTATCAAGTACTTGACAAGATGTACGGTACCTGATATCTCGTTGACGATGACCTCAGCGAACAGCCTCGAAGACCGGTCCGACCTGCTGCGATCGCTGCACGTCCCCGGCGCCCCGCTGGTGCTGCCGAACGCGTGGGACGTCGCCACGGCGAAGGCGGTCGTCGCCGCCGGGTTCCCCGTTGTCGCCACCACGAGCGGCGGCGTCGCGGCGACGCTCGGCTACGAGGACCACGAAGGAGCCCCGGCGGAGGAGATGCTCGCCGTCGCGGCGAGGATCGCCAAAAGCGTCGACGCGCCGTTGACGATCGACGCGGAGGCGGGCTACGGAATGGAGCCCGCAGAGCTCGTGGCCGCCCTAAAGGACGTGGGAGCGGCGGGCTGCAACCTCGAGGACACGAACCACGCGACCGGGACGCTCCGCGACTCCGCCCAGCAGGCGGAGTGGCTGCGAGCCGTCCGCGAGGCCGCGTCCCACCAGGGGTACGGGCTCGTGATCAACGCCCGGATCGACGTCTTCCTGACCGCCCTCCTCTCCGGATCGGGCGAGGGGACGCAGGCCGAGCTCGTGCCCGAAGCGTTGCGCCGGGCCGCGGCTTACATCGACGCCGGGGTCGACTGCGTCTTCCCGATCGCCCTGTGGGAGCCCGACGCGCTGGCGACCTTCACCTCGCAGGCGCCGGGCCCGGTCAACGCCCTCGCCCTCCCAAACGCCCCCTCCCTCCCCGAGCTCGCCGAGCTCGGAGTGGCCCGGGTGAGCTACGGCCTGCTCCTTCATCGCGAGGCGATGGAGCGCTTCGAGGGAGTCATCGCGTCGCTGGCCGCGGACGGCGCCCTGACGCGGCGGTAGCCTCCGAGGCATCCACGAGACCCGCTCTATCCGCTTCATCGGCCGCGAGGACATCCAGGGCTGGCGCCTGAAGGTCTACGGCATCGGGACACACGCGCACGACGCCCGCCCCGAGTTCGTCGCGGCCACGCTCGACGCGGCACGCGATGCGCTGCCCGAGGGCGGGGGCACCGGCTTCGTCATCGCTCACGACGCCAAGACGGCCGGGCTTGCCCTCGTCTACTGGTGGGCGCACGAAAACGAGATCCACGCGCGCTTCTTCGTCTCGCCCCTCGACGAGCCCGCCGCCCTCGCGCCGTACGACGGCACCGGTTTGGGCTGCGTCTGGGAGATGGAGGTCATCGACTTCGAGCGCCGCGCCTGGCTGGAGCACGTCCTGAAGCACGACGACCTCGACGGCTACCTGGCGAAGCCGGCACCCGACAAGGTCCTTTGAGCAACGGATCAGCCCGGCCGTCGTGGCCGCCGCGGCAGCCGGACCCGCCGCCCCGGGTCGACGCGCTTCGCGGCCCGCATGCGTCGACGTTCCTCCGCCTCCCTGGCGCGGGCCCGGTCCTCGCTTAGGCCGACTTCGAGGAACAGGAGGAGCAACGCGCCGCCGAGTCCGACCGTTATCAGCGTGATGGCGAGGACCTGGCCGGTCAGTCCGCCGATCACGACCGCGCACAAGGCACCCGCGGCGACCAGCGCGGCGGCCGACCCAAACGCCAGAGCGCGCCAACGAGGGGCCACGGCCTCAAGGTACAGCCCGCCGCCTTCAGGCCAGGGCCAAGAGCTCCTCCGCTATCCGGTCGGCGGCGTCGGGCCTCGCCGCCGTCCTCGCCGCCGCCCGCATGGCCGCCAGCCGCTCAGGCGCCCCGAGCAGCGACGCCACCTCGTGGGCGAGGCGCGGACCGTCCAGCTCGGCGTCCGGAACCACCACCGCGGCGCCCGCCCGGTCCATGAAGCCTGCGTTCGCCGTCTGGTGGTCGGCCGTTGCGTGCGGATAAGGGACAAGGATCGCCGGGAGGCCGGCGGCGGCGAGCTCGAGCACGGAGCCCCCCGCCCGGGCAGCGACGAGGTCGGCCGCCGCCAGGGCGTCGGCGAACGGCGTGATGTACGCGTACAGGCGGTAGTGGGGCGGCGAGCCGAGGGCGTCGAGGCGGCGGCGAAGTTCGTCGTGGTCGCGGCGTCCGCTTGCGTGCAGCACGGTGCACGGGGCCGCGGCCCCGAAGGCCTCAAGGGCGGCCTCGTTCAGTTGCCGCGCTCCCAGGGAACCGCCGAACACCAGCAGGCACTGGTCGTCGACCGCGATGCCGAAGCGCTCGCGCGCCGCGCGTCGGTCCGCCTCGCCGGTGCCCGGCGGGACCGGGCGGCCGGTAACGAGGTACTTCCCGGCCGTGCGTCCGCCGAGTGGGAACGCCAGGAAGACACGCCGTGCGAGCGGAGAAAGCAGCCGGTTGGTGATCCCGAGGTGGCTGTCCGCCTCGGTCAGCGCCAACGGGAGCCCGAGCGTTCCCGCGGCGAGGCCCACCGGTCCCGCCACGTAGCCACCGCCGCCCAAGACCACATCCGCGCCGATCGAACGGAGCAGACGCCGCGCACGGCCGCTGGCCCCGGCCGCGAGCAGCAGCGCCCGGGCGGCGCGGAGCGGATTCCGCCTGTCGACTCCCGCAACCCGCAGCGGATGGAACGGGTAGCCGGCGTCCGGCACGAGCTCGGCCTCCGCGCGCTCGCCACCGATGAACGCGACCTCCGCCCCCCGCGCCTTCAGGGCGTCGGCCACCGCGAGCGCTGGGACCACGTGCCCCGCCGTGCCGCCGGCGGCGATCACGACCGTGGGCACGCGGGCCTCCTCACGACAGTGGCCACGCGGGCTTCCTCAGATCCGCGCGCGGGCGCGCACGGCGGCGGCCGCCGCCGCCGCGCGCCTGTGGGCGGATTCGCGGCCGCCCTGGATCGCCTCGAGCCTTGGACGGCTCACCCCCGTCCGCGCGCGGCCACCCGTCGCCGCGACGTTCAGGAGCAGCCCCATGGCCCCGAGCAGGACGATCAGGTTCGTGCTCCCGTATGAGAGAAACGGCAGCGGAACTCCGGTCAGAGGCGCCATCCCGAGCACCGCGAAGAAGTTGAGCGTGGCCTGGCACAGGATCAGCGCGGTGATCCCCGCGGCGAGCAGCTTCGCATGGAGGTCGCGCGCGAGCTTGGCGGCGCGCAGTCCGGCGTAGGCGATCATCCCGTAGAGGCCGATCACGCCGAGGATCCCCAGCAGGCCGAGCTCCTCGCCGATGATCGCGAGGATCATGTCGGTGTGCGCCTCGGGCAGGTAGAAGATCTTCTGCACGGACTCGCCGAGGCCCACCCCGAAGAAGCCTCCGGACCCGATCGCCGTCAGCGCCTGCACCGCCTGGAAACCGCTGTCGCCGGCGTCGGAGAAGGGGTCCAGGAAGGAGGTGAGGCGCGCTCGCCGGTAGGGCTCGACCAGCGCCACGATGAGGGCGAGCCCGGCGATCACGCCGGCGATCATGGCCAGGTTCCGCGTCGGGGTTCCCGCCGCGACGAGCAGCGCCCCGATCGCGAAGCAGATCACCATCGAGGTGCCCATGTCGGGCTGCTTCAGCAGCAGGAGGCAGGCCGCGCCGACCACGAGCAGCAGTGGCTTCACGAGGCCGCCAAGCGTCTTCGTCGCGCGCGGGCGCGCCGCCAGCACCTGCGCCGCGTAGAGCACCAACGAGACCTTGAGCAGCTCCGCGGGCTGGAACTGAAGCGGCCCGGCCCCGAGCCAGCGGGTGGCGCCGTTCGCGGTCACCCCCATGCCGGGGAGCATCACGGCGAACGTCAGCACGAACGAGCCGATGAGAAGAAGCGGCGTGATGGCGCGGATCACGGCGAGCCCGTGCCGTGAGGCGGCGTGCAGCAGCACGAGCCCGACGACCCCGAAGACCACGTAGCGCTTGAGATAGAAGGAGGGGTCGCCGCTCCCGTCGAGCAGCGACTCCGCCGAGCTCGCCGAGTAGACCATCACCGCGCCGCCCGCCAGCAGGCAGAGGGTCGCCGTGTACAGAATCGAGTATTCGATCGGTCGCTTGCGGGCGGCGCGCGGGCCCATCCGGGCGGTCTTCGACGCGGCCCGCCGGAATCATGCCCGCGGAATCAACGCGCGGAAGCGCTCCCCTCGCTCCTCGTAGTCGCGAAACTGGTCGAAGCTGGCGCAGGCGGGCGAGAGCAGGACGACCTCGCCGGGCGAGGCCGCGGACGAGGCGGCGCGCATGGCGCTCTCGAGATCGCCGCAGCGCCGCAGCGGCGCGGCGCCGGCGAGGTCGTTCTCGAGGCGCTCGGCGGCCTCCCCGATCAGGTAGCAGGCCCGGCAGCGCGACGCCACCACGCCGCGCAGGCCCCCGAAGCCGCCACCCTTGAGGCTGCCGCCGAGGATGGCGTGGACGCCGCCGTCGAAGGCTTCGATTCCCCGCCGCGCGGAGGCAACGTTGGTCGCCTTCGAGTCGTTCACGTAGAGAACGCCGCCGACCGTGCCCACCTCCTCGAGCCGGTGCGGGACGCCCGGAAACGTGCGCAGCCCCCGTCGCACCGCCTCGGGTGCGACCCCGCCGGCGAGCGCGGATGCGGCGGCGCCCATTGCGTTCTCGAGGTTGTGCGCGCCGCGCAGGCGAATGTCCGCGGCGCCGATCAGCTCCTCCTCGCCCCAGCCAAGCAGACCGTCCCGAAGCCACAGGTCGGTCTCGGGCTCACCGAAGCTCACCCGCCGCCCATCCCCCGGCAGCCGGAATCGCGGTGGAGCGGCCGCGACGTGCTCGCCCGTCTGGTTGACGAACATGCGCAGCTTCGCCTCGCGGTAGGCGTCGAAGCTGCCGTGGCGGTCGAGGTGGTCCTCTTCGAGGTTGAGGAGGAGGGCGGTCTCGGGGGCGAACGCCTCCGAGTCCTCGGCTTGAAAGCTCGACACCTCGCAGACGATCACCGCACTCTCGTCCACCACCCCGACGAGCGACGAGAGCGGCGTCCCCACGTTGCCGGCCACCGCGACCGTCAGGC
The DNA here is from genome assembly GCA_036519295.1 of Thermoleophilaceae bacterium. Classification (GTDB taxonomy): domain Bacteria; phylum Actinomycetota; class Thermoleophilia; order Solirubrobacterales; family Thermoleophilaceae; genus JACVRW01. The sequence goes on along the minus strand of DATDLN010000211.1, from coordinate 1,877 downwards.
CCGCCTCCCGATAGACGGCGCCGAGCAGTTCGCTCGTGGTCGTCTTGCCGTTGGTGCCCGTAACGGCGACGAAGCGATTCGGAAGCAGCCGCCAGGCGAGTTCGAGCTCGCCCAGCACGGGCACCCCCCGCTCGCGCGCGGTGGCAATTGCGGGCGCCTCGTTTGGCACGCCCGGGCTCTTCACCACGCACCTCACGCGCTCGAGCAACTGGACTCCGTCGCTGCCCAGGTGCGCCTCCACGCCGGGCGGCGGCTCGGGATGGGCGCGGTCGGCGGCAAGCACCTCGCCGTACGGGAGGAGCATCCGCGCCGCCGCGGCGCCCGAGCGCGCGAGCCCCACTATCAGATACGGGCCTTCGGGAAGAGGTGGCCGCATCGACCGCATCACGGAGTTATCGACTGCTGGTACAGCGTGAAGCCGATCGCGGCGCAGATCGCCGCCACGATCCAGAAGCGCAGGATGATCTTCGTCTCCGACCATCCCAGGAGCTCGAAGTGGTGGTGGATCGGCGCCATCAGAAAGACCCGCTTGCGGAAGCGCTGGAAGGCGAACACCTGGATCGCCACCGACAGCGCCTCGATCACGAAGATGCCGCCGATCACGATCAGCAGCACCTCCGTCTTCGTCATCACCGCCAGAGCCGCAATCGCGCCGCCTAGCCCGAGCGACCCGGTGTCCCCCATGAACACCGACGCCGGAAAGGAGTTGAACCAGAGGAAGCCCACGCAGGCGCCGACCAGGCAGGCGGAGAGCAGCGCGAGATCCTGCTGGCCGGTGGTGATGAACGCCATCGCCGTGAACGCGAGGAACACGATCGCCGCGCAGCCGGCCGCGAGCCCGTCGAGGCCGTCGGTGAGGTTCACCCCGTTCGTGGCCCCCGCGAGCACGAGGAAGATCAGCACCGGATAGGCGACACCAAGGTCGATTGAGGCGTCGACCACCCGCAGCCGAAGAGTGTCCTGGAGGCCGACCGGATCGGTGGCGAGCCAGAGGCCGATCGCCGTGAGCGCCTGGATCACGAGCTTGGTTCGCCCCGACACGCCGAGCGAACGGCGCTTGCGCAGCTTTGTCCAGTCGTCCGCGAAACCGAGCGCCGCCATCGCCACGGTGGTGCCGAGCACGGCGAGGCTCGCCTGGCGGTAGTCGGAGAGGATCAGAAAGGGCACCAGGACCGCAAGCAGGACCGCGAGCCCACCCATCGTGGGTGTCCCGGCCTTGCCCTGGTGTCCCGCCGGTCCCTCCTCGCGGATGTGCTGCCCGAACTCCCTCACGCGCAGGTAGTCGATGAATCGCGGCGAAGCGAACACGCAGATCAGCAGGGAGGCCATGCCTCCAATGAGGATCTCGCCGAGCATCAGTTAGGCGAGCACCCGCTCCAGTCCGACCGAACGCGATCCCTTCACGAGAACCCGGTCGCCCGGGCGCGCGATCTCCTCCAGCAGGGCTCCGGCCTCCTCGGGCGTCGCCACGGATTGCGTCTCGCCGGCGAAGGCGTCGGAGTACGCGAGCGCGGCGTCCCCGACCGTCACAAGGATGTCGATGCCGAGCGCCGTCGCGCGCGCACCTATCTCGCGGTGGTATCCGGCCGAGCTCTCGCCCAGCTCGGCCATGGTTCCGAGCACCGCGATGCGCCGCTCCGCGGGGCTGTCCGCGAGGTGGTCGAGGGCGGCCCGCATCGACATTGGGTTGGCGTTGTAGCAGTCGTTTACTACCACCACGCCCCCGGGCAGCTCGACGATCTCGCCGCGCAGCGACGAGAACCGCACGTCGACCGCCCCTCCGACCGAAAGCCCGACCGCCCGCGCCGCGGCCACCGCAGCAAGGGTGTTCAGCAGGTTGTAGGGCTCCCTGTACGGCAGCTCGAGCTCGATTCGCT
>DATDLN010000210.1:0-13418 GCA_036519295.1 Thermoleophilaceae bacterium | reverse complement strand
AGAGCGCGTGCCCCTCCGCGATCGGCACGACCGGACGGGCCTCGAGCAGCTCCGCCCCCAGCATGTAAACGGGGAAGCGCGGTCCCGTAGCACTCGTTCGCAGAGGAGCCCGAAGCGCAGGTCGTCGAGCTCCTCACCGCGCGCGCCGAGCTGCAGGACGTGGTCGGCGATGTCGAATCCATGGTCGTCGACCCAGAACGGCTCGCCCATCCCGGTAGCGGGCGGGCGAGGCGGCGGCGGAAGCGGGGAGCGCGGTCGAGCCGCGCCGCGATGCTGCGCCGCAGGCGGCTGAGCGTCGGCCGCGGCGCGACCGGCTGGACGCGGAAGGTGGCACTCCAGGCGACATGCAGGTGCGCATTCGCGGTCTCGACGCGAAGGAACGATCCATCGATCGCGGTCAGACGCTCGAGCATGGTGCGCAGCATGGGCCCGGCGCCCGCCGCCGTCATCGGACCGGTGTCGAAAATCGCCCCGGCCGGCTCGACAGGTGGTCGAGCGCTAGGAGACGACCCTGGCCACGCCCCCGCGGCGCGGGTCGCCGCCGCCCGTGAGCTCGCCCGTCTCCGGGTTGCGGGCCACGGCCTGTACCCCGCCGAAGAAGAGGTTCCGCTCGGCCCACCGACGCACCGTCCAGCCGCCGCGCTCGAGGCGGTCGAGCGCCACGGGATCGACCCCGGGCTCGGCCTCGACCTCCCTCCCCTCGACGTGCAGGCGCGAGCTCGACACGGCCTCCTGCGCAGGCAGCCCGTGGTCCACCACGCCCAGGATGGTCTGGAGGATGGCCGACCGGATGCGGTTGGAGCCGGCGGAGCCGAGCGCCACCTCCGGCCGGCCATCGCGGAGGACCACGGTCGGCGACATCATGCTCGGCACCCGCGCCCCCGGCGCGTGGCGGTGGTAGCCGAGCGGGTTCAGGTCCTGCTCGCCGAGCATGTTGTTCAGGTGCACGCCCGTGCCGGGGACGATCACTCCCGAGCACGACCCGTTCGAGCACGTCACGGAGGCGCAGGCGCCCTCGGCGTCCATCACGGCGATGTGGGTCGTGTTGCCGAGACGCTCCCGCACCTCGGTCGCGACCGAGTCGAGGGCGTCTTTCGCGAGGAAGCGTTCGAGGTAGCCCTCGGTCGCGAGCCCTTCGAGGAACTCGGCGTCCCGGGCGCGGTTGGTGGAGGCGATCACCTCAGCGATCACGTAGGGATCGTGCGGCTCCTCCAGCCGCTCGAGGATGCCGAGCGCGTCGGCGATCAGGATCCCACCGGACGAGGGCGGCGGATTCGTCAGCACCTCCCGCCCGCGGTAGCGCACGCTGACCGGCCGCCGTTCGACGACCTCGTAGGCGGCGAGGTCCTCGCGCGTGAGCAGCCCGCCGCGCTCGAGCACCCAGTCGCTGACCGTGGCGGCGACGTCCCCCATGTACAGGAAGGCAGGGCCCTCGGCCCCGAGGCGGTCGAGCAGGTCGCCGAGCTCCGGCAGCCGGATCGTCTCGCCCTCGGCGAGCAGCCGGCCGCCGGGCGCGTAGATCGCCGCCGCCTCCGGCGTCGAGCGCAGGATCGGCTCGAGCACCTGGAACAGGAAGGCCTGCATCGGCACGACCTCAACGCCGTCGCGCGCCGCCCGGGCCGGAGCCGCCGTGAGGTCGGCGAGGCGAGCGCTGCCGAAGCGGTCGAGCGCCTCGGCAAGCCCGAGCGTCGTGCCATACGCCCCGCACGAGGACGGCCCGACGTTGAAGCGCTGAACCGCGTCCTCGGAGAAGCGAATGTCGATCGGCATCAGCGCCGCCGGCTCCCGGCCATCGAGCCCCAGCCCCGGAGCGACGACGAAGAAGTCGAGCAGGTGGCTCTCACCCCCTGCCGTGTGCAGCAACATGAAGCCACCGGCGCCGGGGCCGGTGAGCGGCGACTCGGCGACGAACGACATCAGGACGCACGCGACCGCGGCGTCGACGGCGTTGCCGCCGTCGCGCAACACGTCCGCTCCGGCCTGTGCGGTCAGCGGATGGCCGGCTGCGACCACCCCATTCATGCCAGGAACGTACCTGGCGAGTACGGGCTCAGCGCCGCGGCACGAACTCCGGCACGTCGATGTCGTCGAGGGCGCCGACCGCTGCGCGCTCCCGCTCCCTGCCGCGCCGCACGCGCGGCTCTGCGTCGGCCGGGATCCGGGCGGATTCGCGCTCGCCGCGCGGGACAGCGCGGAATTGCGGGCGGTCGCCGTAGCCGGTTGCCACCACGGTCACCCAGACCTGGTCCTCGACCTTCTCGTCGACCATCGCCCCGAAGATGATGTTCGCGTCGGGGTGCGCCGCCTCCGCCACGGCTCTCGCCGCGTCGTTGACCTCGAACAGCGAGAGGTCGCGCCCGCCCGTGATCGAGAGGAGGATCGAGCGTGCGCCCTCGAGTGACGTCTCGAGCAGCGGGGACTCGATCGCGTGCTCGACGGCGTCCATCGCGCGGCGCTCGCCGGCACCCATGCCGATGCCGAGCAGGGCCTGGCCGGCGTCGGACATGATCGTCCTCACGTCCGCGAAGTCGAGGTTGATGAGACCCGGAAGGGTGATCAGATCGGAAACGCCCTGAACGCCCTGGCGCAGCACGTCGTCGGCCACGCGGAAGGCCTCGACCATCGAGGTCGACTTGTCGAGCACGCTCAGGAGCCGCGAGTTGGGGATCACGATCAGCGTGTCGACCTCGTCAGCGAGCTCCTCGATGCCCCGGTCGGCCTGCTCTCCGCGCCGCGCGCCCTCGAACGCGAACGGCTTGGTGACGATGCCCACGGTCAGGGCGCCCAGCTCACGGGAGATGCGCGCCACCACGGGCGCGCCGCCCGTCCCGGTGCCGCCCCCGGCGCCCGCCGTGATGAACACCATGTCGCTGCCCCGGAGCGCGCCCTTCAGCAGGTCGTAGTCCTCGTGCGCCGCGGCGCGCCCGAGCTCCGGGTCCGAACCCGAGCCGAGCCCGCGGGTGATGTCCCCGCCGATGTGCAGGCGACGGGTCGCGGCGGACTCCTCGAGCGACTGCATGTCGGTGTTGACGGCGATGAACTCGACGCCCTGCACCCCGGCCTCGATCATGCGGTCGACCGCGTTCACGCCGGCGCCGCCGACACCCACCACCCGCAGCAGCGGCTCATTGACGGTGCCCTCCACCGGCGCCCTTGCCGGAGCGGACTCGGGTTCGGGCGGTCCGGCGGGAGCGGGGGCGGACTCACGGTCGAGGATGTTCTCGGGAATGTCCGCGGAGAAGACCGAACGCAGGCGCTCTTCGGGCGTCGGCACGCCGCCGTAGCGGCTCCAGCGCTGCTCGCGCTCGAGCCGGCGCGCTTCGCGCTCCTCCGCGCGCCGGGCGGCCTCGGTCGCGCGGCGCTCGAAGCCGTGCGGCGGCGCGGGGCGGCGCTCCTCCGGCCGCTCCCGCTGCTCGTCCATCCGCGACTCGATCGGCCGGCGATCCTCGGCGGGCGGCTCGAGCGGCCGCTGCTCGTGGTCCCCCCGCAGCTCGGGCTGGTCGTGGCCCTGGGGCTCCGGCACGCGACGGGTTGCCTGCGGCGACGGCCCACCCTCGGGCAGCGGCCGTCCCGTACGCGGCTCCTCGGTGCCTCGCTTGCCGCCCTCCTCGCGCGCCTCCCCCTCGGGGCGAGCGTCGTCCTCGGTCTTGCGGAAGAGCTGTGCCAGAGGCCCTTCGCGCATGCTCGCCCTCTTACCGCTTCCCATTGGCCAGGACCTCCTCGGCTAGCTGACGGTAGGCGTAGGCCGCCTTCCCGTCCGGGTCGTACTTGAGCACCGACATTCCCTTTACCGGAGCCTCGGCGAAACGCACCGTCTTGTTGATCCGCGACGCGAACACGCGGTCCCCGAAGTTCTCCTCGAGGATCTCGATCGCCTCCTTGGCGTGCACCGTGCGGTTGTCGACGAGCGTCGGCAGGATGCCCTCGATCTCGATGTCGGGGTTCAGCTCGTCACGGACCATCGAGAGCGTGTTCTGGAGCTGGATCAGGCCACGCATGGACAGATACTCGCATTGCACGGGGACGATCACCTTCTGGGATGCGGTCAGTGCGTTGATCGTGAGCAGCCCGAGGCTCGGCGGAGTGTCGATGAAGATGTAGTCGTAGTCCTCGCGTATGGGTTCGAGGGCCTTCTTCAGAGCGCGCTCGCGGCCGATCATCGTCGACATCGCGATCTCGGCGCCGGCCAGGTCGATCGAGGCGCAGGCGACGTCCACCTCGCGCTTGCGGATCACCTCGCGGATGGAGAGCTGGTGGACGAGCACGTCGTACATCGACACCTCGAGCGAGTCGGGGTCGATGCCCTGACTCATGGTCAGGTTGGCCTGGGGATCGAGGTCGATGCACAGCACCCGGTGGCCCCGCTCGACGAAGGCGGCGGCCAAGTTGAGGGTCGTGGTCGTCTTCGCCACCCCGCCCTTCTGATTGGTGAAGGCGATGACCTTTGCCTTGGGCGTCACGGGTGCCTCCGGTGTAGTCCCCATTACGCAGTGCCTATTCGCACGGCCAGAGCGGATTCCTTCACCCTGTCGGGCGGGTGGCTTCACTGCTCGACAGGCGGCTCGTGCTCGTCACGGGGAAGGGTGGGGTGGGGAGAACGACGATTGCCGCGGCGCTGGGGGTGCTGGCCGCGCGCCGGGGCAAGCGAACCGTCGTCTGCGAGGTCGCGGAGCAGGAGCGGCTGGCCGCGCTGTTCGGGATCGCCGGCGTGGGTCACGAGGAGCGCGAGCTGGCGCCGGGGCTCCACGCCGTCTCGGTGCAGCCCGAGCGGGCGAAGGAGGAGTGGCTCCAGTATCAACTCAAGTCGGAGACGCTGGCGGGCGTGCTGGGAGGGAGCCGCCTGTTCCAGTACCTGACCGCGGCGGCGCCCGGCCTGAGCGAGCTCGTCACGATCGGCAAGGTGTGGGACCTGGCCCAGCTCGAGCGCCGCACAGGCGGCTCGGTGTTCGACCTGACGATCGTCGATTCGCCGCCCACCGGCCATGGGCTCGCCATGCTGCGCGCGCCGGCGACCTACGCAACCGTTGCCCGCGTCGGGCCGATCAGCCGCCAGGCGCGGATCATCGACGCGTTCCTGCGCGACCACGGCTCCACCGGCGTGCTGGTGGTGGCCCTGCCCGAGGAGATGCCGGTGAACGAGACGATCGAGTTCGAGCGCCGTTTGGCGGACGAGCTGACGATGGTCGTCGACCGGGTTGTCGTGAACGGCATGTACCCCCAGCGCTTCAGCGGGGCCGAAGCACGCCGGCTTCGATCGCTCGACGGCCGCGGCTCTCCGGCGGCGAGCGCCGCGCTGCGCGCTGCGCTCGCCGAGCACGAGCGGGCCCGCGGCCAGCGCTCCCAGCTCCGCCGGCTGCGCCGCCACGTGGAGGCGCCGGTGACGACGCTGCCCTACCTGTTCGAGCCGCAGCTGGGCCGGCCGCAGGTGGAACGCCTCGCGAACGAGCTGGAGCGAAGGCTGTGATCGCCAACTGGCTCGAACGGAAGGAGGTCTGCATCTGCGCCGGCTCCGGCGGCGTCGGCAAGACCACCACTTCGGCGGCCATCGCGCTCGGCATGGCGGCCCGCGGCAAGAAGGTGGCCGTGCTCACGATCGATCCCGCGCGGCGGCTGGCGAACTCGCTCGGCCTACCCGAGCTGGGCAACGAGGAGCGCCGCGTGGAGGTGGACGTGGACGGCGAGCTGTGGGCGATGATGCTCGACGCGAAGCGCACGTGGGACGAGCTGGTCGAGTGGCATGCGCCGGACGAGCGCACGCGCGACGCGGTGCTCGGGAACCGCGTCTATCAGGAGCTGTCGAACGCGGTGGCCGGCTCGCAGGAGTACATGGCGATGGAGAAGCTCCACGAGCTGCACCAGGAGGGCCGCTACGACCTGCTCGTGCTGGACACCCCGCCAACCCGCAATGCGCTCGACTTCCTCGACGCCCCGCGACGCCTCTCCGAGTTCATCGACTCGCGCTCGCTCCAGCTCTTCACGGCGCCCGGCCGGCTCGGCCTCAAGGTGCTGGGCCGCGGGACCAGCCTGGTCTTCTCGCTGATGAGGCGCGCCACCGGCATCGACCTGCTCGAGGACCTGGGCGAGTTCTTCCGCTCGTTCGGCGGCATGACCGACGGCATCCGCGAGCGAGCGGTGCTCGTGAACGCCCTGCTCGCCGACAGCCGCACCGCGTTCGTGCTCGTCACGTCGCCCGGGCATGACGCCGTGGAGGAGGCCGTCTACTTCCACCACCGGCTGATGGATGCCGGGCTTCCGTTCGCCGGTGTCGTGGCCAACCGTGTGCACAGCGCCGACGGCCCCAGCGACCCGGCCGAGCTCGCCGAGCTGCTGGGCGAGCCGCTGGCTCGCAAGGTTCAGCGCACCTACGAGGAGGAGCGCGGGCTCGCGCAGCGGGACAGCGAGAATCTCGCGGAGCTAGGGCGGCGGCTGGGCCGCAAGCCGATGATCGAGGTGCCCCACCTGCACGACGACGTCCACGACCTCGACGGCCTCAGGCAGATGGACGCGTACCTGTTCGGCTAGACGGGCGCGGAGTAGTCGTCCGGCTCGCCCCAGCCCCAGTCGGCGGACTGGGTGACACCGTCCAGCTGCTGCTGCGGCTGGGGCACCCCCGGCGGCGCCGGCACCGGCTGCTGCCGCGCGACCGGCTGGATCTCCGAAGTATCGGCCTCGGGCTCGAGGTCGACCTCCGCCTCGGGCTCGCGCTCCTCCACCCGCTCCCGGCGCAGGTCGCGCGCCTGGATCTCCCCGGCCGGATCCGCGGTCGCCTCGAGCAGGATGTCGTCGGCCACGCCCTTGAGGTCGGGGTCGAGGTAGCCGCAGAGCACGTCGCGAAGCAGCGCCCGCACGTGTCGCTCGATTTCGGCGACGAGGTCGGTGGGCGACTCGACGGGCATTCGACCCATGCCGCCCATGACGAACCGCTCGAGCGCGAGCGCGGCCTCGATGCGCCGCTGCACGGTCCGGCGCTTGCCCTCCTCGGCGCAGAGCGCCGCCACCCGCAGCGCCAGGCTCGCCTCCCCCGCGTCGCTTGTGGCGTCGAGCAGCGCGCGCAGCGCGAGCAGGTAGTCGGAGAGCGCCTCGGCGTCGTGCGAGCGCTCGCAGCCCATCTCGAAGCGCGCGAGGGCCCAGGCGATCACGCCCGCGGGCCTCGACGCGTCCACGGTCGCGACGAATTCGCGGAGGACGTCCTCCTCGCCCGCCGCGAGCACCCAGCCTTCGCCGCGCCCGGCGCTGGACCCGCCGAGCGGCACCGGCGACCAGCGGCCCTCGTCCGCGCGGCGCCAGCCCGGTCCGCCGAGGCTCACGGCGCCCGGGCCCCACAGTCGAAGGGCGGTGACCACGCTCCGGAAGCGCCCCTCCGCCTCAGCCGCCGGGATCTGTGTGCCGGCGTCCACGTCGCGCTCGAGGACGCACAACACGGCGGGCGCGCCGTCGCCGTCCTCCGGCCAGACGGCCCCGGCCGGGGCGTCCGCCAGATCGCCCCGCACGAGCGAGACGCCCCCTCCCAGGCCAACCCGCTCGGATTCGATCCAGACGCCGGGAAGGGGAGCGACCACGCGGGCGCGCACCGCGTCCGCGTACAGGGTCAGCTCGACCTCGCGGTAGACGCGCTCGAAGCGCTCCTCCGGGAATCCGAAGCTGGTGGAGTCCTCGTAGAGGCGATCGAGCATCGCCTGGAGCGCCGGTTCCGCCTGCTCGCCGCGGAGCCCGTTCACGCGCAGCCATGCCGCCGCGCCCGCGCCCAGCTCCTCGCCGGCGCGCGCGCAGGCCGGCAGCTCGCGCAGGCGCGGCCAGCGCTCGGCCACGAAGGACTCGGTGCGAGGCTTGTATCGGTAGAGCGCAGGACCTGCGCCGCGCCGTCCGCCTTCGTCGACCACGTCGAACTCGATCTCGGCGCCGGCCTTCACGTCGTCGGTGAGCAGTGCCGCGGACTCGAGTGCGAAGTCCCGCAGCGCCTCGTGCAGGGCCCGGTTGCGCATGAGCGCGGATTCGCGGCCCGTCAATGGGCTCCTTCCCACCCGTTGCCCTCGAGGGCGGCTGCGGAGAAAATCGCTTTTATGCCCACCCTCGCCGTCAACGGCGCCGAGCTCTACCACGAGGTGCGCGGCGACGGCCCCCCGCTCCTCCTGATCATGGGCATGACCGGCGACGCCGGACACTTCGAGGGCTTCGCCGACCTGCTGGCCGACGAGTTCACGGTCGTCACCTACGATCGGCGGGGGAACGGGCGCAGTCCACGCCCGTCGGGCTGGACCTCCACCTCGCCCGAGGAGCAGGCCGATGACGCGGCCGCCCTGCTCGACTCGCTCGGCCTGGCCCCCGCCGCGGTCTATGGCAGCAGCTCCGGCGGGACCTTCGCGCTCTGCCTGTTGATTCGTCATCCAGAGACCGTGCGGGGGGCGGTCCTGCACGAGGCCCCGTTCGTGAGCCTGTTCGATGATCCGGGCGCGCGCGCAGAGGTCACCGCGCTTGTCCAGGAGGGCATGGAGGCCGGGGGGCCGCCGGCGGTGCTCGAGCGACTCTGGCGCTATGTCGCGGGAGACGCGGGCTGGGAGCGCCTCGAACCCGGGCTGCGCGGGCGCATGCAGGCCAGCGCGGACACTCTGCTCGATGTGGAGCTCGGGAGCTACGAAAGCTTCCTGCCCGACGAGGAGACGCTGGCCTCGGTCGCGGCCCCGGTGCTGGTGCTCGTCAGCGAGCAGGGTCCGTCGGTCTATGGGCAGGCGGCGGGCCGTATGGCCGAGCGCCTCGGCGTCGAGGTCACGTGCACGCCCGGTACGCACACGGCATACCACGACCGCCCGCACGAGCTCGCGGAGACGATCCGGCAATTCCTGCGAGAGGTCAGCTCGTAGCCGAGAGGTTTACGCCGCGACGGGCGTGCGCCGCTCGGACTGCGACGTGGTTACGCACTCGTCCTCGGACACGCCCAGCCACTCGCGCCCGTATCGGCGCATGTCGTCGATGAGCGGCACGAGGGCCTCGCCCTTGAGCGTGAGCGAGTACTCGACGCGCGGCGGCACCTCGGGGTAGGTGTGGCGCTCAACGATGCCCTGCTCCTCGAGGGCGCGCAGCCGCAGTGAGAGGGTTCGCGGGCTGATGCCGGCGAGGGAGCGCTCGAGCTCGCAGAAGCGGCTGCGCCCCTCTGCGAGATCGCGGATCACGAGGATCGTCCACTTGCCGCAGATGATGTCCGCGGTTGCACACACGGGACAGGTGGGATCCGCCATACGGACGAGTCTAACGCAAGACTTCAGGAACTGAAGCATTGGGCCCGCAATTGAAATCCGCGACCGAAGTGACCGGATTGGGGCCGGCGGCGGCCGGGACGGACCGCCGCCGGGACCTCCCTCCCTCAGAAAACGGTCACGCTCCTGACACGGGCCCACTTTCGGCGCAAATGCGGCTCACGTCAAGGAACCCACGCTACGCTTCCTCCGGCTTGCTCCGCCGCTCGCTCTTCCTGGCCGCCGCCCTGTTCGCCGTTGCGGCTCCGGCCGCCCGGGCGTCCGATCCGATCATGCCGCTGGCAGAGGTCCGCGCGGGCATGCAGTGCACTGCGCTGTCCGTTATCCGCGGCACGGAGATCTCGTCCTTCGACGTCGAGGTACTCGACGTGATCGCCCGAGAGGCGGGTCTCAGCGGTCCCCGCATCCTCGTTCGCGTTTCCGGCCCCGCGGTTGACGCCAGCGGAATCGGGCCGGGCTTCTCGGGCTCGCCGATCCTCTGCGACGGCCGCAACGCCGGCGCGGTCTCGGAGGGGCTCGGCGACTACGGCAACCACGTGGTGCTCGCCACGCCCATTGAGGAGATCCTCAGCGACCGGCCGGCGCGTGCCCGGCGCGCGCGCCGCGATCCTCGCCTCGCCCGCGCCGCGCGACCGCTCGTTGGCCCGCTCATGGTGTCGGGCCTCTCCACCGGCACCCGTCTTCTGCTCGCCCGAGCCGCACGACGCGCCGGTCGCACGGTGCTGGCCGCGCCGAGCGCCCCGGCCGGGGGCTACGCCCCCGTCGACCTGAGGCCCGGCGCCTCGGTGGGCGCCACCTTCGCGACCGGCGACGTCGCGATCGGCGGTGTGGGCACGGTCGCCTACCGGGACGGCGATCAGGTGTGGGCCTTCGGCCACCCTCTCGACGGCCTCGGCCGCCGCTCGCTGTTCCTCCAGGACTCCTACGTGTTCGGCGTCATCTCGAATCCGCTGGGCCTCATGGAGGCCGGGGCCGTGACGTACAAGCTCGCCTCGAGCGCCGGCCACGTGCTGGGCTCGATGACCAGCGACACGACGGCCTCGGTCGGGGGGATCCTCGGCGCCGAGCCGCCCTCCATTCCCCTGCGCGTGGTGGCTCATCATTCCGACGGCAGGGAGGTCGTGCTGCAGTCGCGCCTCGCGGACGAGCGGTCACTCGGTTACGGCGCGGGGCTGTCGCTCGTCGCCCCCCTCGCCGCCGGCCAGGCACTCGAGCGCCTGATGCGCTCCTTCGGCCCCATAACGCTGTCGATGTGCGCCCGCTTCCGGGTGCACGAGCTGCGGCGGCCGATCGGATTCTGCAACCCCTACTTCGACGTGGATTCCGCCTTGGGCCACCTCGCCAACGCCGGCCGGAAGATCGACTCCTTCGATCTCTCACCGCTCCACGTCGACAGCGCGGAGGTGAGCCTGCGCGCCCGCCCGGGAGTGGTCGAGGACGTGCTGGTGGACGCCGATGCCCCGCGCCGGGTCCGACCCGGCGAGCGCATCCGTGTGCGCCTCGACGTGCAGCGCCGTCGGGGCGGCCGCCGGCGGCTGTCGGTGCCCCTGCGCATCCCGGCGTCCCTGCGCCCGGGCGTTCGGACCCTGGTCCTGGCAGGCAGCAGCGAGACCACGAGCGAGGCCGACATCGTCGTCGAGCTCGTGGGCGCGCTGTTCGGCATCTCCGGACAGGGTGATGGCGGTCGCGACCCTCGCTCGGCGCGGGAACTCGCCCGCGCAGTCCGCCGTCTGCACCGCCCACTGGGCATCGAGGCCCGGTTCAAGCACATCCCGACCAGCCTCGTGGTCCGCTCGGACGACGTCAGCTACGGCGGCAGGGTGCGGCTCCCGCTCAGGGTCCTACGACGGTCCCACTGAGGCGCGCGACCGAGGCGGAGCTGCTCAGGCGACGTCGCGGAGCTTCTGCGCCTCGGCGAGCGACTGCAGCTTCTTGAGCGACTGGTTCTCGATCTGCCGGATCCGCTCGCGGGTGACGTTGAAGGTGCGCCCCACCTCGTCGAGGGTGCGGGGGTGCTCACCGCCCAGCCCATAGCGCAGCTCGAGGACGCGCCGCTCGCGGTACGAGAGGTTCTCGAGCGCCTCGCGCAGCGCCTCCTTGGTGAGGATCTCCGCGGCGCGCTCGTAGGGCGACTCGGCCCGCTCGTCGGCGATGAACTGGCCGAACTCGGACTCCTCCTCGTCACCGACGGGCTTCTCGAGCGAGACCGGCGCCTGAGCCGAGCGCTTGATCGACTCGACCTCCTCGGGCTCGATCCCGGTGTGCTCGGCGATCTCCTCCGGAGTGGGCTCGCGGCCGAGCTCGGTCACGAGCTTGCGCTCGGCGCGACCGATCTTGTTGAGCTTCTCGACCACATGCACCGGGATGCGGATCGTGCGTGCCTTGTCGGCCAGGGCCCGGGCGATCGCCTGACGGATCCACCAGGTGGCGTAGGTCGAGAACTTGAAGCCCTTGCGGTAGTCGAACTTCTCGGCGGCGCGGACGAGTCCGAGCGTGCCCTCCTGGATGAGGTCGAGGAAGGGCAGGCCCTGGTTTCGGTAGTTCTTGGCGATCGAGACCACCAGCCGCAGGTTCGACTCGACCATCTTCTGCTTGGCGTCGAGGTCGCCGCGCTCGATGCGCTTGGCGAGGTCGACCTCCTCCTGCGCGGTGAGGAGGCGGACCTTGCCGATGTCCTTCAGGAACAGCTGAAGCGAGTCGGTCGTCATGTCCGGCTTGAGGTCGATGGCTGCCTTCTTGCGGCGGCTGCGCCGGTCCACGGCGCGCTCGACCTGCGGTTCGGCAGCGGTCGGATCGTCCTCGACGAGGTCGATCTCGCTCTTCTCGAGGTAGCCGTGCAGCTCCTCGATGTCGCCCTCGTCGACGTCCACCTCGGCCAGCGCGGTGGCAACCTCGGCGTAGGTCAGCACTCCGGTCTGCTTGCCCTTGGCGAGGAGCAGCCTGACCTCTTCGAGCTCTTGCAATTCCGCTACAGACATTTCGTTCCTTGGACTCGAGCAGGGCCCGGCACGCTGGTGCCGGGCCCAGTCAAACAAGCGATGTACACACTAAAGCTACACACGGCGAAGTCAATCGGCCGAAGTCGGAGTTTCCGAGCTTGTGAGGAGTTCGTGGCCGCTCCCACGATAGCCCCTGTCAGTGCTGTTGTCCCCTCTTCGGGTCATAGCCGAAACCTCCGAACCGACGGCCCTCTTGTGCGGGTCTACCCGGAGCCGGCGCCGTCTAGACTGCCCGCCGATGGAAGACGACGGAGGCGTCCTCGGGAACCTCCCCCGCTCGCGGCCCGGGCGGCGAAGCGACAAGCGAGCCGCGGCGCCGGGCCGGGTCCGCACGGAGCACGCCGAGCCGCCCGAGGCCTCCCCCCAGGAGCCCGCGGGGCACAGCTCGATCGGCGGCGTCGCGCGAGCGCTGACCTCGCTCGCCGGCGGCGGCGCCCGCGCCGCGCACGGCATCGCACGCGAAGCGCTGCGCCGCCTTCCTCGTCCCTGACGTCGTTCAGGTTATTCTTGCCGCGCGCATGCCGACCGGCGCGAAGGAAGCCCCTCGCTGTCTCATCGTCGACGACCATCCCGTCGTCCGAGCGGGGGTTCGGGCGGTGCTCGAGAAGGCTTTCGCCGGCCCGTCGATCAGCGACGCCGGATCGCTCGACGACGCCGCCGACGCCACCAACGGCCAGGCCCTCGATGTGGTGATCGTGGATCCCTGGCGCGCCGGTGTGGACGTGGGCGAGGTCGTCAGCCGCCTGCAGGGTGACCACGGCGCACCGATCGTGATCTTCACGTCCGACGGCGGCGCCCGGATGCTGAGCGACGCCCTCAAGGCCGGCGTCAAGGGCTACGTGCGCAAGGACTCTCCGTCGGAGGACCTCGTGCGCGCCGTCGAGGCCGCACGCTCGGGCGAGTTCTACGTCGATCCCGGCCTTTCCTCGACGCTCGTGCTAGATGAGGGGGACCGGACGCTGAGCGCTCGCCAGCGCGAGATCCTGCAGATGCTGGCCGACGGCATGCAGACCGACGCCGTGGCCGAGCAGCTCGGTCTCTCCACCGAGACCGTGCGAACCCACACCAAACGGATCCTGGCCAAGCTCGATGCCTCCACCCGGACGCAGGCCGTGGCCATCGGAATCCGCCACGGGCTGATCGAGTAACCGGCGCCCGGCGGCGTGAC
>DATDLN010000209.1:0-35267 GCA_036519295.1 Thermoleophilaceae bacterium | reverse complement strand
ACCCGGCGCGAACTCGCCAGGAAGACCGCCCTACGGACGCGGGCCCCCCGGCGGGATCGCCAGCAGGCCCCGGAGCCGTGCGCGCAGGCCGCCGCGGGCGGACAGCTCGCGCCGCAGGGCGCGGCGCTCGGGTGCGCCGGGCGCGGCTGGTGCGCGCGGGTCGTAACGATGGGCGCGCAGCGCGCCCGCGTACGCGGCCGACGCCGGGCCCGCTGCCCGCGCGAGCCGCCGCTCCAGCCCGAGGAGCGTGGTGGCCGCGGGCAGCTCCCAGCCGAGGTTCACGAGCGCCCGCCGCAGCTCTCGCAGCTGGGCCTCGGCGAGCTCGACGGGGGTGAGCCCGCGGAGCCTCCGCATGCGCAGCGCCACGAACCCGCCCACGCCGCCTCCGAGCACGAGCAACAGCGCCGCGAACACCGGGATCACCCAGCCGTCGCCGCCGCCCTCTCCGCGCCCTCGGCCGGTGTCCGTGCTGCGCTCAGGGGCCGCGGCGGCCCCTCCCTGACGCACCTCGCCGGCGTCGGCGCGTGCGGCGCTGGTGGCGGCGAGCCCGCTCGACTGCGATTCGGCCGGAGCGGCCGTGGGCGTGGGATCGAACGGCACCCAGCCGATGCCCGTGAAGTACACCTCGACCCACGAGTGCGCGTCGAGGTCGCGCACGCGGTACTCGCCGGTGTCGCGGTTGTAGGAGCCGGGTGAGAAGCCCGCCACCACCCGAGCGGGGATGCCCACCATGCGCAGCATCAGCGCCATCGCCCCGGAGAACTGCTGGCAGTAGCCGGCCTCCTCGCGGAACAGGAAGTCCTCGAGCGGAAGGTCGGCGCTGGGCACGCGCTCGCTGTAGACGTAGTTGCGCTGGAGGTAGCCCTCGACGGCCTTGACGGCGTCGTAGCCGTTCGGCTCGCCATCCGTGATCCTCCGGGCCAGGTCATACGTCCGGGCGTATCGCGAGTTGCGAAGAAGGTCGTCCGCGTTCCGGTCGCCGGACCTCGGGTCCCCGCGCAAGCCGGCGAACACGCGCGTGCCTTCGGAATCGTCCCGGGCCGCGTCGCCCAGCCGCCCCACGCCCTTGATTGCGCTCGTCCCCGGCGCGGGAAGCTCCAGCGCGGTGTACCTGACGAGGTCGTCCGGGTATCCCTGGACGGCCGCCCGCATCTGAGCCTGGGTCGGATCGGGCGCGTAGGTCCGGATCTCGTAGCTGTCGCCCTTCTCGAGCGGGTCGCCCTGCAGCACGCCGCTGCCGTCCGAGAACAGAATGGCGTCCACCCCGTCCTCGCGGTATGTGTTCCCCGCCGTGACGATCAGGCTGCTGGAAAGCGAGCGAACCGTGAAGCGGATCCTGTCGAACCACTTCGGGTTTCGCTCGAAGAGGTTCCAGCTGCGGTCAGCGGGCTCTCTTGGCAGCTCGTCGTTCCGATCGGTGTTGTTGCTCGCCCCGGTGCGCATCCAGCGGAAGCCGTCGAAGCCGTCCAGCACCTGCGCCTTCCAGTAGTGGGGGCGGTCGGACTTGACGTTCAGCAGCGTGGTGCCCTCGCGCGGCCAGTCGAGCGGGCCGTACTGGTGATTCCAGTCGAACGTGACGGCCCTGCCGCCGCCGAAGAGGTTCCAGGCGCGGTAGTCCCACCAGGGACGGCTGCCGTCCAGGGCGGCGGCGAGCGGGAGCGCGAGGACGCCGACGCCGGCGACGACCGCGGCGCCCAGCGCCGCTTCGCGCCGGGGCATCCGCGGAAGCCAGAGCCAGGCGGCCACCAGCAGGAGCAGCCCAAACCCGCGAAGCAGCGGCCGGCCCGGATCGTGCTCGGTCACGGCCGTCCCGTAGAACAGCAGCAGCACGGCCAGCCCCGCCACCCGCAGGATCGGGGCGGCCCGGCGGGAAGGCCAGAAGGCGACCGCCGCGGCGATCGCGAGCATGAACGGGGCGCCGAGCAGGATCGTGAGCCGGATCCACTCGTCGGGCCCGTCGTAGGGCCATTCGACGCTCTCCACCCCGGCGAGGCCGCGGTCGAGGCCGTCGAAGAGCTCGCTCCAGCCGGTCGGCGCGAGCAGCCGGGCGGGGAGACCGGCCGCCATCAGCCCGAGCCCGAGAGTGGCGAGCGCGACGACCGCCGCGAGAGCATGGACGGCGGGACGCGGAAGCGAGGTGCGGTCGAGCAGCCCGAGCGCGGCCGCGCCGCCGACCGCGACGAGCACGACCAGCAGCGTGCGGCCGCCGGAAGCGTCGACGGCCAGCAACGACCAGTGTGCGGCGCCGAACGCCGCCAGCCCGCCGAACGCGGCCAGCAGCATCGGGAACGGATCCTGGACGGGGCTCGCCGCCTGGGCCCGGACGCTCGCCGACCCCGGTCCGGACGGCACCTGGGCAGGGCGGGCGAGCAGGCCGCTCATGCGGCGATCCCCCTCCGCGCACGCTCCAGCAGACAGCCAGTACAGCCGGCCACCTCGAACGCCGGATGGATCCCCGCCGGCGGCTCCGGCGTGACGATGTAGCGGGCGCCTGCCGGCAGTCGCTCGAGTGCACGCGGCGCCCCCCGAAGGTCGGCGGCGGTGACCCACAGGACGGCGCCCCCTCGGGGTCCGAGGGCGCTCGAGGCCGGAGGGCCCCCCCGCTCGACCAGCGCCAGACGGAGGTGCACCGCGGGCCACGACCCCATGTCGTGCTCCACCTCGATCGGGCGGCGCTCGCCGGGCAGGAGGATGGCGCAGCCGCCGTGGCGCGCAAGCCACACGCAGAGCGAGGCCGCGGCCCGCACGGCCTTGTCGAGGGCCTCCTCGCTGGCGGGCGCCGCGGCGTCGAGGACGATCAGCGGGGCCGAGTCGAGCTCGGCCACAAGCCGCCGTTCCAGCATCTCGCCCCGCCGGGCCACTGTCGGCCAGTGGATGCGCGACGCGGGCGAGCCCTCGCGGTACGGTCGCAGCCCGTCGATCTCGAGCTCGGCGGCCGACGCGTCGAGCCGCCGCCCGGACAGCCCGGGCTCGGCGCCTCGCCCGCCGCGGTCACCCGCGCCGGCGCCGCTGCCGCCCGGTGCGGTCACCGGCTCGATGCGCGGCAGAACGACAACCTCCTCGCCGCCCTCGCCGACCAGCTCGCGCACGTAGAGTCGCAGCGGATCCCGGATCACGAGCCGGCCGGGCTCGAGTCTCCGGCGCCCGCGGCGCGAGAAGCGGACGTTGATCCGCAGCCGCCGCGACCAGCGGCCCGCAATCGGCACCGGCCAGCCGAGCAGCGGCTCCAGCAGCTCCCCGCCGGGCGGTGGCAGCACGCCGCTCTCCATCTCCACGCGCAGCGGATACGAGTCGTCCTCGACGACGGTGTGCGGTCCGGGCCGACGGCTGATCGTCGCACCCTGGGCTGCGAGCGCGACCCAGCCGATCGCACCCGCCGCGAGGACGATCAGGCCCACGCCCGGTACGTAGAAGGAGGCGGAGTCGAAGGTGGCCCCCGCGAGACACAGCGCCAGGCCGAGGAGCGCCGTGACGATGGGCCGGATCAACGGTGGGCCCATCAGCTATCTCAGAGCGCCGGAACCCGCTCCAGCGCGTCGCGCACCACCGCCGTCCGCTCGTCGCCGCCCGAGCCGGGCGCCAGGAGCAGGCGGTGGGTCAACACCGTGGCGGCGAGCTTCTGAACGTCGTCGGGGAGGGCGTGATCGCGGCCGTCGAGCGCGGCCAGCGCCTTGGCCGCCTGGAACAGCATGAGCCCGGCGCGGGGGCTCGCACCCAGCTCCACGCGCGGGTCCCCCCGCGTGGCGTCCAGGATCGCCACGACGTACCGGCGCAGCGGCTCGCTGCCGTGCACGGCCCCGGCCGCGGCCTGGGCGGCGAGCACCTCGGCGACGTCCGTGACGGGCTCCAGGTCGAGCACGCGGTCGCGCTGGGCGTGGTCCAGCAACATGTCGCTTTCCTGGTCGGCCGACGGGTACCCGAGCGAGACGCGCACCATGAAGCGGTCGAGCTGCGCCTCGGGCAGCGGGTAGGTGCCCTCGTACTCGATCGGGTTCTGGGTGGCGAGGACGAGGAACGGGCGCGCCAGCTCGTGCGTGTGCTTGTCGACCGTCACGTGCAGCTCCTGCATGCACTCGAGCAGCCCCGACTGGGTCTTCGGGGAGGCGCGGTTCACCTCGTCCACGAGCACGACGTTCGCGAACACCGGTCCGGGCCGGAACTCGAAGCGGTTCTCGCGCTGGTTGTAGACGTTCGTGCCGACGACGTCGGCGGGCAGGAGGTCGGCGGTGCACTGCACGCGGGCGTACTCGGCGTCGATGGAGCGAGCGAGCGCGCGTGCGAGCGCGGTCTTGCCGACGCCCGGGTAGTCCTCGATCAGCACGTGACCCTCGGCGAGCAGCGCGACGAGCAGGTCCCGCAGCACGTCGTCTGGCGCCTTTACGGCGCGCGCAATGTTGTCGCGGACCCGACCGCAGAGCTCCGCGACCTGCGGCGGGTCGAGCTCAGGCGCTGTCGCCATCCCGCTCCATGGTAGGGATACGCCGCCCTCTCTCCCAGGGTTCCCGAGTCACGCCTGCGTCGGCTCCTCCGACCGCGTCAGCTCGCGGACCGCGGCCTCCGTGTCGGGCGCTCGCATCAGGACTTCGCCGATCAGGACCGCGTCCACTCCCACCTGCTCGAGCTCCTCGATCTGCCAGCGGTCGTGAATGCCCGACTCGGACACCACCACCTTGCCGGCCGGCACGTCGGCCAGCAGGTCGAAGGTGCGCTGAATGTCGACGCTGAAGTCCTCGAGGTCGCGGTTGTTGATCCCGATCACGTCGCAGTCGATCTCGAGGGCGCGCTCGAGCTCTTCCTCGTCGTGGATCTCGACGATCGCGTCGAGGTCGAGGTCGCCTGCGAGGCGATGGAGCGAGGCCAGCTGCCGCGGCTCCAGGGAGCCCACCACGAGCAGCGCGGCGTCGGCGCCGGCCGCCTTCGTCTCGTACAGCTGGTAGGGGTCGATCGTGAAGTCCTTTCGCAGAATCGGCAGCTCGGTCGCGGCCCGCGCCTCGTGCAGGTCGGCCAGCGAACCCCCGAAGTGCGTCTCCTCGGTGAGCACGGATATCGCCGCGGCGCCCCCGCGCTCGTAGGCGCGCACCACGTCGGCGCAGCTCCCACCCTCACGGATCTCGCCGGCGGAGGGCGAGCGCCGCTTGTGCTCCGCGATGAGGGACGTGCCCGGCCGCGCCAGCGCCTCGGAGAACGGACGCCCTTCGCGTCCGGTGTCCGCCTCCCGTTCGAGCTCGGCCAACGGCCGCTCGCGCATTCGCCGGGCGAGCGCGTCGCGCGTGGCACCGACCAGCTCGTCCAGCCGGGGACTCACGGGCCTGCGCTCCCGCCGGTCCGCTCGAGCCAGCCGTCGAGCGCGTCGCGGGCGGCACCCGAGTCGATCGACTCCTCCGCGCGGCGTGCTCCCTCCTCGAGCGACGCAGCGCGGCCGGCCACGTATATCGCGGCGCCTCCGTTCAGCACGGCCAGCGAGCGCTCCGGGCCCGGCTCGCCGTGGAGCACGCCGCGCAGCACGCGGGCGTTTTCGTCGGGCGTCCCCGCGCCCACCGCGCCGTCCGGAACCGGCTCGAGCCCTACGTACTCCGGTGTGACCGCGTAGGTCTCGAGTCGGCCTTCCCTCAGCTCAACCACCCGGGTCGCCCCCGAGACCGAGAACTCGTCGAGACCATCCTCGCTCGACACTACCAGGGCCCTATCGGTCCCAAGCTCGCCGAGCGCGGCCGCCATCAGCTCGATCTTGCGCGGGTCGGAGACTCCGATGACCTGGTGCATCGCGCCCGCCGGATTGGTCAGTGGACCGAGGAAGTTGAAGATGGTGCGCACCCCCAGCTCCTTGCGCACGGGGACCACGTGCCGCATTGCCAGGTGGTGACGCGGCGCGAACATGAAGCCGAAGCCGACCGCGTCGATGCACTCCGCCACCGCCTCGGGCTCGAGGTCGATCCTCCCGCCGAGCGCCTCGAGCACGTCGGCCGAGCCGCACTGGCTCGTGGCCGAGCGGTTGCCGTGCTTGGCCACCCGGCAGCCCGCGCCGGCCGCCACGAAGGCGGCGGTGGTGGAGACGTTGAACGTCGGCCGCCCCCCGCCCGTGCCCGCGGTGTCGACGAGGTCCCGGCCCGCGTTCACGCGCACGGCAAGGGCGCGCATGGTGCGCGCCAGGCCGGCGACCTCCTGCACGGTCTCGCCCTTCGCCCGCAGCGCGATCAGGAACGCCGCCGACTGCGCCTCCGAGGCGTTCCCCTCCATGACCTCGACGAGCACCCGGGCGGCGTCGTCCGCGCTCAGGTCCTCGCCGCTCGCGAGCCGGTCGATGGCGTCTGTCAGTACGGGATTAGGCAAGAAAATTTCGCAACATGCGCTTGCCGTCGGGCGTCAGCACCGACTCGGGATGGAACTGCACCCCCTCGACGGGAAGCTCGCGGTGACGCAGGCCCATGATGACGTCACCGGAGTGCGCGGAGGGAACGAGACCGTCCGGAAGCTCCGTATCGACCACCAGAGAGTGGTAACGGCCGGCCGTGAGGGGTGACCGCAGCCCTTCGAAGATGGTCTTCCCATCGTGCTCGACCTCGGCGGTCTTCCCGTGCACCGGCTCGCCGCGCACAACCCGACCGCCGTACGCCGCGGCGAGCGCCTGGTGGCCCAGGCAGACGCCGAGCACAGGGACGCCCGCCTCGCCGTAGCGCCGGATCGCCTCAACCGAGAGCCCCGCCTCGGCAGGTGTGCACGGCCCCGGCGAGACGATCACCCGGTCCGGTCCGTGCTCGAGCAGCTCGGGCACGTCGTTCCGGACGACGTCGACATACGCCCCCAGCTCGCCCAGGTACTGGACGAGGTTGTAGGTGAAGGAGTCGTAGTTGTCGACCACCAGGACGGAGGTCATGCCCAATCACCCTGCTCGCAGGCGAGCCGCAGCGCCTCGAACACCGCGTGCGCCTTCGCCTCGGTCTCGCGCACCTCGTAGTCGGGATCGGAGTCGGCCACGATGCCGCCGCCGGCCTGGACGTACACCTTGCCGTCCTTGACGAGCGCGGAGCGGATGTAGATGCAGGTGTCGAGGTCGCCGGTGTAGGAGAGGTAGCCCACGGCGCCGCCGTAGGCAGCCCGCTTCACCGGCTCGAGCTCGTCGATGATCTGCATCGCGCGCACCTTGGGCGCTCCGGACAGCGTCCCCGCCGGCAGCGAGGCGCGCAGCGCGTCCATCGGGCCCACGCCCTCGCGGAGCGTGCCGGACACCGACGACACTATGTGCATCACGTGCGAGTAGGTCTCGATCGCCATCAGGTCGTCAACCGACACGCTGCCGTACTCGCACACCCGCCCGAGATCGTTGCGTCCCAGGTCGACCAGCATCACGTGCTCGGCGCGCTCCTTCTCGTCGGCCAGCAGCTCCCTGGCGCGCTCGATGTCCTGCTCGGTGGAGCCCGCGCGCGGGCGGGTGCCGGCGATCGGCCGCTGCTCCACGCGCCGGCCCGAGACCTTGACGAGCGACTCCGGCGACGCCCCCGCGATCTCGAAGTCCTCGAAGTCGAGGAAATACATGTACGGGCTCGGGTTCACCGCTCGCAGACCGCGATAGATCGAGAACGCGTCGACCGGACAGCCGGCGCTCCAGCGCTGGGACGGCACCACCTGATAGATGTCGCCCGCCCGGATGTACTCCTTCGCCCGCTCGACCGCGGCGGCGTAGCCCTCGGAGCCGAGGTTCGAAGCGAAGTCGGGCGGCTCCCGGCGCCCCCGCTCCGCCGCCGGCGCCGGCCCGCGCAGGCGCCGGCGAACGTCGGCGATCGCCGCCACTGCCTCGTCGTAGGAGCGCTCGAGCTCGTCCTCGCAAAGCACATTCGCCAGCACCGTGACCTCGTGACGCAGGTGGTCGAAGGCGAGCAGCACGTCGGTGACCATGAGCGCCAGCTCCGGCACTCCGGTGTCGTCGCGGTTCGGCTCTCCCACCGTGGGCTCGGCCGTGCGCACCAGGTCGTAGCCGAACAGGCCGACCGCGCCGCCCGCGAATGGCGGCAGGCCCGCGAGCGGCGCGATTCGGTAGCGCTCGAGCTCCTCCGCCACGAGCGCGTACGGGTCCGTGTGCGCCCCCCGGTCGAGGCGGATCACCGCCCGGGGTCGGAAGCCAAGGAACGACCAGCGCCCGACCCGCTGGCCCTGCTCCGCCGACTCGAGAAGGAACGACGGGCCCGCGCCGCGCAGCTTGAGGTATGCCGAGACCGGCGTCTCGCAATCGGCGATGAAGGTGTGGCGCAGCGGCACGAGGTTGTGCTCGCGCGCGAGCTCGCGCACCTCGTCGAGGCTGGGGGCGAGCTCGAGCGTCGCGACGTCGTCGGCGACGGCGGCGGAGGTCTCGTTCATGAGCGGCGACCGTTCAGCTCCACGAAGGCGTCGGTGAGACTCAGCCCGCGCGATGCCAGCAGAACGGCAAGGTGGTAGAGCACGTCGGCCGCCTCGGCCGCCACGCGCTCGCCGGGCTCGTCACCCGCCGCGCGAGCAACCTCGTCGGCCTCCTCCCGCACCTTCTCGGCGATCCGTGCCGGATCGTCGAGCAGCTCGGCCGTGTAGCTCCCCTCCGGCCGCTCGGCGCGGCGCTGGGCGATCGTTCGCTCCAGCGCGGCCAGCGCCTCGCCGGGCACCGGCTGGAGCTCGCCGTTGTGGAAGCAGGTGCGCTCGCCCGTGTGGCACGCGGGGCCGGCGGGCTCGACGAGCGCGAGGATGGCGTCGGCGTCGCAATCCCAGCGCAGCTCCTTCACCCGCTGCACGTTGCCCGAGGTCTCCCCCTTGTGCCACAGCTCCTCCCGCGAGCGGGACCAGAACCATGTCTCGCCGCTCGCCCGGGTGCGCTCGAGCGCCTCGCGATTCATGTACGCGAGCGTCAACACCTCGCCCGTGCGCGCGTCCTGGACGACGCACGGCACGAGCCCGATCTCGTCGAACCGGATCGCTTCCACCGGTCCGATTCTGTCAGGCACGGTCCGCGGTCTCGACCGGCAGCTTGAGGAACTCGTACACGGCACCGATCGCGTCGAAGCCGAGCTTCCGGTAGAGGTGCTGAGGCCAGTCGGAGGCGTCGGTGACGAGGAATACCGGGTCGCAACCCTCCGCTGCGGCGGCGTCCGCCGCGGCCAGCACCGTCGCCCGGGCGTACCCGTGCCCGCGGCGCGCCTCGAGCGTCCCGACCTCGTCCACCTGCGCGACGGTCCCGTCCGAGTAGAGACGGCAGGAGCAGCCGAGCCCGTCTGCCGGCGCCGCGAAGTCGCGGGTGGACCAGGCGCGGGCGAAGCGCTCGTCCATCCCCGCCAACTGGCGAATCGCCTCCTCCTGCCAGCCGAACGGCTGCTCGCGCCGAAACGCCGCCAGCACGGCCGCGCCCCGCTCTCGGCTGACCTCGGCGCCGAGACCGGCCTCGGCCGGACGGTCGGGCGGCCGGCGCCGGACCATCACCAGCAGCCGGAACGCGTTCCATCCCTGGGCGGTGAGAGCGGGCGCGAGGCGGGCGCCGACGTCCTCGTCGTGCACCACCAGCTTGCGATGGGCGACCGCCGCCAGGAGCTCATCCGCCTCGGCGACGAGGTCCGCCGCGCTCGAGTCGGGATCTTCGACGCGAATCGCGTTCAGCTGCCAGACGAGCGGAAGGCTCGGGGTGAGCAGGGCTACCCCGTGGGGCGTGGCACGGCGCTCGTCGCAGATTCGCTCATCGGTCTCCCGCAGGAACGCCCTGACTCGATCGAGCGCGGTCATTCGATGCCGAGCCGGTCGAGCAGGCCCTCGTCCCGGCGCCAGCCCTTACGCACCCGAACGTTCAGATCGAGGTGGACCGGCCGTCCGGTGGCGCGCTCGATCTCCCGCCTAGCCGCGACGCCCACGGCCTTGACCATGCGCCCACCGGCGCCGACCAGAATGCCCTTCTGCGACTCCGTCTCGGCCCAGACCCGAGCGCGCACCACCAGCAGGCCGTCCTGGCGCTCCTCCAGCTCGTCGATCTCCACTTCCACGGCGTGCGGCAGCTCCTCGCGGGTGCGAAGGAGCACCTGCTCGCGGATGAGCTCGGCCAGCCGGACCCGTTCGGGGAGGTCGCTCTTGTCTTCGGGCGGGTACAGGAAGGGCCCATCGGGAAGAAGTGAGACGAGGTGCTGCTCGAGCTCCGGGACTCCGGCGCCCGTTAGCGCGCTGATCGGGAAGATCTCGCCCTCGAGATCGAGCTCCGCCGCCGCGGTCAGCGCCGCGAGCGTGCGCGCGCGGTCGAGCTTGTCGACCTTGTTCACGGCGATCACCGCCGGCAGCCCCACGTTCCGCACCGCGCGAGCGATGAAGCGGTCGCCGGGACCGATCCGCTGCTCGCCGTTCAGCAGGAGCAGCACGGCGTCGGCCTCCCCGAGGGCCCGCTCGACGCGCGCCTGCATCCGCTCCGTCAGCGCGTCGCGGGGGCGCTGCACGCCCGGAAGGTCCACCAGAACGAGCTGCCGGTCCGTCCCCGAGGCGATGCCTCGGATCTCGCGCCGGGTCGTCTGTGGCTTGTCGGAGACGATTGCCACCTTGCCGCCGACGATCCGGTTCACGAGCGTCGACTTGCCCGCGTTCGGGCGACCGGCGAGAGCCACGAAGCCTGACCGGGTCACAGCCGCTCGAGCACGCGCGCCTGGAGAGCCAGCATCTCGCCGTCGTCCGTCTCGTGATCGTAGCCGCAGAGATGGAGCACGCCGTGAACCACGGCCTCCGTCAGGTCCTCGGCGTAAAGCGGGCAGATCACGACGTCGCCAAGCTCGCGCGGACCGGCGGCGGCGCCCAGCTCGTCCACGGGGAACGCGAGCACGTCCGTCGGGCGGTCGCGGCCGCGATGCTCCAGGTTGAGCCGTCGGATCTCGCCCTCGCCCACCAAGGCGACCGCCAGGTGCCCGTCCTCGACTCCCGCCCCGGCGAGTGCCGCCAGCGCCGGGCGTCGCAGCGATTCCGGGGCCTGGATGAGGTCGAGCTCGATCAGCCCTGCTGCCGGCGCGCCTCGCGAAGCGCGGGCGCCTGCTTCTCCGCGTACTCGTTGTAGGCAGCGACGATGCGCTGCACCAGCTTGTGCCGAACCACGTCCTCGCTCCCGAAGCGCACGAACTCGATCCCCTCGACCCGCTTCAGGATCTCGCCGATCACGACGAGACCCGAGGACTGATCCTTCGGGAGGTCGATCTGGGTGATGTCGCCCGTTACCACCATCTTCGAGTTGAAGCCGAGCCGGGTGAGAAACATCTTGATCTGCTCCGGCGTCGTGTTCTGGGCCTCGTCGAGGATGATGAAGGCGTCGTTCAGCGTTCTACCCCGCATGAACGCCAGCGGCGCCACCTCGATCACGCCACGCTCCAGGTGCTGGTTGACCTTGTCCGGCTCGAGCATGTCGTAGAGCGCGTCGAACAGGGGCCTCAGGTAGGGGTCAACCTTGGCGGCGATGTCGCCGGGCAGGAAACCGAGCCGCTCGCCGGCCTCGACGGCCGGCCGCGTCAGCACGATTCGGTTTACCTCGCGGCGTGAGAGCGCCGCCACCGCCATGGCCACCGCGAGGAACGACTTGCCGGTGCCAGCGGGGCCGATCCCGACCGTGATGGTGGAGCTGCGGATCGCGTCGACATAACGCTTCTGATTAACGCTCTTGGGCGCCACCTTCACGCCCCGATGGCGCCAGACCACGTCCTCCAGGATGCGGCTGGGACTCTCGTGACGGTCGAGCGCGCCGGCGATCGCCTCGATCGTCCCGGGCGCGATGTCGTGGCCCTGCTGGACGAGGTCGCTCAGCTCCCGGACGACCGTACGGCCCATCGCCACGTCCTCGTCGGAGCCGTCCAAGGTGAGCACGTTGCCGCGGAGGAACACCTCGCAGTCGAGGTGGTCCTCGAGCGTCTTCATGATCGCGTCGCCCGGGCCGGCGAGCTCGGCGGCCACCTCGTTGGGGAGCTCGAGCTGAGAGCGCACTAGGGGGAGAGGGCCTCCTTGACCACGGCGCTCACACGTTTGCCGTCCGCGCGCCCCTTCACCTTCGGCATCACGAGAGCCATCACCTTGCCCATTTCCTTGGGCGAGGAGGCGCCGGACTCGGCCACCGCGTCGCCCACGATCGCACGGAGCTCCTCGTAGGACAGCTGCTCCGGCAGATAGGAGGCGATGATCTCCGCCTCGCGCTCCTCGGCCTCGGCCCGGTCCTCGCGGCCCCCGTCGCGATAGGCCTCCGCCGCCTCGAGGCGCCGCTTGCGCTCGCGCTGGAGCACTTCGACGTCCTCGGCGCCGTTCTCCTTGGCGGCCTTCTGGAGCTCGCTGGCGATCAGGCGGAGCGCGTGCACGCGCTCCCGCTCGCCCGCCTTCAGGGCGTCCCGCACGTCATTCTGGACCTGCTCGAGCACGGACAACGCTCCAAGTGTAGGAGGGCAGCGGGATCGCAGGTAGAAATCCGCGCGAACCAGGCCCGCATCCCACTGCTCGCGGCCTGAAGCCGTCAGTCCGGCAGGATCGCCACCACGCGCGCGGGCGCCGCTCCCGCGCCCTCGATCCGGAGCGGGAAGCAGGCGACCTGGAACCCGGTCGGCGGGAGCTCGCCCAGGTTCACGAGCCGCTCGATCTGGGAGTAGGCGAGGTCGCACTGGTGCGCCGCCCAGAAGATGCCGGGCTCGTCGCGCTCGAGCGCGGCCTGCGCCTGCAGGTGCAGCGGTGCGTCCCAGGTCCAGGCGTCGATGCCCATCACCCGCACGCCGCGCTCGTAGAGCCAGCGCGTGGCCGCCGCCGTTACTCCCGGGCCGAGCCCCATGTACTCCGGCTGGGCGTAAAGGGCGTCGGCTCCGGTGCGCACGAGCACGATGTCCCGCTCGGCCAGTTCGTGGCCGATCCGGCCCAGCTCGGCCTCGATGTCTTCGACGTCGACGGCGTCGCCGTCTGCCTTCGCGGTCATGTCGAGCACCAGGCCGGCGCCGAAGAACCAGTCCAGCGGCAGCTCGTCGATCGTCTGCGCGCGCTCGCCCTGGGTGCGCGAGTTGTAGTGCCACGGGGCGTCCACGTGTGTCGAGTTGTGCGTCCCGAGGCGTGTAAAGGTCTCGACCGCCCACCCCTCGCCGTCGCGCAGCAGCCGCGAGGGCACACCCAGGATCGCCTCGATCTGGAGCGCCCCCTCGGTGTGGTCCGAGAACTCGATGTCGGTGCGGAGCGCCTGGGGCGTCTCGGCCGGGCTCGGGGTGATGGGAGCAGAGAGGTCGACGAATCGCATCGAGCGACCCTATCCGCTGACCAGCAGGGCGCTCCAGCCGCGCTCGGACAGGCGGCGGCGCTCGCGGAGTGGCCGGAACGCAGCCGCCACTTCGTCGGCCTCCTGGTCGAGGAGCCCAGAGACGATGAGCGCGTCGGGGCGCTCGACGAGCAGCTGGGCCACGCGCCGAAGCAGTGGGCCGGCGAGGTTGGCGATGAGGGTGGCGGCGAGCGGCGGCGGCTGGTCGCGAAGGTTCAGCCGCTCGACGCGGTCCAGCTCGACATCGTTCGCGCGGGCGTTGGCGCGGGTCGCGTCCAGGGCGGCGGGCTCGCTGTCGAAGGCGATCACCGGCGCGAAGCCGAGCTTGGCCGCGGCTATGGCGAGGACGCCCGAGCCACAGCCGAGGTCGGCGAGCGAGTCGCGCGGCTCGAGCCCGAGCAGCAGCTCGAGGCACAGCCGCGTCGTGGGATGCCCGCCGGTGCCGAACGCCTGCCCCGGGTCGATCACCAGGTCGAGCGTGTCCGGGCGCGGCTCGGTCCACGGGGGGCGCACGAACAGGCGGCCGCCCACGAGGACCGGCTCGTGGAAGCGCTTCCAGCGCTCCGCCCAGTCGGCGGCCACCTCCTCCCCACTGACCCGCACGCGCACTCCCGCCACCTCGGCCTCCCCCTCCGGGAGCGCCGGGAGCTCGCCCGGGACGCCGTAGATCGCGTATTCGACGTAGCCGTCGCCGTCCACCTGCTCGACGCCCGCGGGAGCGAGCTCGAGAAGCGCCGCGAGCACCCGCTCCGCGGCGTCGGCCGGGGCGCGGACCGCGAGCCTGATCAGCGGAAGGCGCGCTTCAGCTTGCCGACGAGGGACTCGGCGGCCGGCTCGCGCAGGTTCTCGTCTGTCAGCGAATCGCGGAGCTCCTGGAGCAGCTCCTGCTGGCGGCCGCTGAGCTTGCGCGGGATCACGACGTTCAGGACCACGCGCTGGTCGCCGCGGCGGCCGCGGCCGATCGTCGGCATCCCGCGCCCTCGCAGGGTCACCACCGCCCCCGGCTGGGTGCCGGGCGCGATCTCGATCCGCTCCTCGCCGTCGAGCGTCTCCACGGTCATGGTCGCCCCGAGCGCGGCGGCCGGCGCCGGCACGTCGAGGACCGTCACCAGATCGTTGCCGTCGCGCAGAAAGCGCTCGTCCTCGGTCACGCGCACCAGCACGTAGAGGTCGCCGGGAGGGCCGGCGCGCTCGCCCGCGTGCCCGCGGCCTGCGAGGCGGATGCGCTGCTCGTCGGCGATTCCGGCCGGCACGTCCACTTCAAGCCTCCGGCGCACCGCGCGGCGGCCGCGGCCCCCGCACTCCCGGCAGGGCTCGGCCGGGACGCGGCCCTCTCCGCCGCAGACGTCGCAGGCCTGCTCGCGGACGAGCTGGCCGAAGGCCGTGCGCGTCACGGCCCGGACGCGCCCGGCCCCGCCGCAGCGGGAGCAGGTCTCCACCGGCGTGCCCGGCTCGGCGCGGCTGCCGCCGCAGCGCTCACACGTGGCGACCACGTCGTAGGAGACGTCGACCATGGTCCCGCGGGCGGCCTGCTCGAGCGACACCTCGACCGCCACGGCCACGTCGCCGCCCTGCACGCGGCCGGCCCCGCGCCCGAAGGCCGCGCCGAACGGGTCGCCGCCGAAGAAGGCGTCGAAGATGTCGGCGAACGAGCCGAACCCGTGGGCGGTCGAGGCGAAACCGCGCGAGTCGAGGCCCTCGAACCCGAAGCGGTCGTAGGTGGCGCGGCGTTCGGCGTCGGACAGGATCTCGTATGCCTCCGCGGCCTCCTTGAACTTCTCCTCGGCCTCGGGGTCGTGGCTGTTGACGTCAGGATGCAGCTCACGGGCGAGCGTGCGGAACGCCCGCTTGATCTGCTTCTCGTCCGCGTCCCGGGGGACGCCGAGCACCTCGTAGGGGTCGCGTCTCACTCGTCGTACACCTCGGCCACGAAGCGCGACAGCTCGCGCGCGGCCTGCCGCACGGAGATGATCGCCTTCGGGTAGTCCATGCGCAACGGCCCGATCACCGATACGGCTCCGAGGTTGCGCCGGGCAACGCCGTAGTTGGCCGCCACCAGGCTCAACGAGCGAAGCTCGGGTGTCACGTTCTCGGTGCCGATGCGAAGGTAGACGCTCGGCTCGTCGAGCGACTCGCGCAGAACCGCCAGCAGCGCCCGACGGTGCTCGAGCACCTCGAGCAGAGCGCCGATCTGCGACAGCTCCTGGAAGCGGTGCTCGGACAGGAGCCGCGCCGCCCCCTCCATGAACAGGTTGCTCTCGGCGATGCTCTCGAGCTCGGTGAAGGCGGGCGCGAGCGTGGTGAGGAAGCCCGACTCGGGCTCCGAGAGCTCCCCATCGTTGAGCCTCGCGTAGAGCATCCGCGAGCCGACGTCGAGCCCGCCGAGCGCCTCGTTCAGATAGCTGCCGGCCCAGTCCACGAGCCCCGGGTCCACCGGCTCGTCGTACGAGATCACGCGCTTGGTCACACCGCCGGTCGAGGTGATCACGACCACCATCGCGACCTGCGGCTGAAGCAGCAGCACCTCGACGCGGCGGATGGTGGCGGTCTCGATCGGCGGGGCGGTGACGAGCGCGAGCAGATTGGTCACCTGGGAGAGCTGCTCGCTCGTGGCCCGCATGGCCTCGTCGACCTCGCGCCGCATCGTCGAGAGCTCGAGCGGCCTGCGCGGAACCGGCAGCCGGCCCTCGGCCATGAGCTCGTCGACATAGAGGCGGTAGCCGCGGTCGGTCGGCACTCGCCCCGCGGAGGTGTGCGGGTGCTCGAGCAGGCCGCCCTCCTCGAGTCGTGCCAGCTCGCCGCGCACGGTCGACGGACCCCAGGGCACGTCGTCGAGCTCGGCGATCCACTTCGAGGCCACGGGCTGATCGAGCTCGACGTGCGCCTCCACGACCTTCCTGAGGATGAAGCTTTGGCGGGGAGTGATCTCCACGCCTCTAAAGGTATCCAGGGCCCCCTCTCACAGCTCATTGGGGTCGCGCGGGGTTGCTCTCTCAGCCGGGCTGCCCTCGGGAGGTTTTGACCGATAGACGCCGACAAGCTCCCGAGCTCGGCCGCCGACCGCGGCGTTGGGGACGTTCCGCAGGTTCGGGTCACCCCCACGGGGCACAGCAGCGCGCGGACCGGGCGCCGGGGGGACGGGCGCCCAGGGCTAGCCGGCGTCCAGGCTGAGCTCGGCCTCGGCATTCCGGATGATCCGCTTGCCGCCCTGCTCGGCCTCGGTGTCGATCACGACGCGCCCGTCGCGCTCCTCCCTGACACTCCCGGTGACGGTGATCTCGTGCTCCGGGAAGCCCATTCCCCGGAACTGGACCGAGAGCCTCTTCAGCGCCCGCGGGTCGCCGCCGGCGGCATTCACGTGCGCGCGCGCCACCTGGGCCATCGTGTAGAGGCCGTGCAGGATGTTGCCCGGGAGCCCCACCTGCTTCGCGAACTCCGGGTCGATGTGGATCGGGTTGAAGTCGCCCGACGCGCCCGCATAGCGGTGCGGCAGGTACTTGTCGGGGGTGACCTTCAGCTCGACCTTCACGAGACGCCCCTGACGATGTTCGTCCAGGTCCCGCGCACGACCTCCTGGCCGTCCTCGTTGCGCGACACCGACTCGAACAAGTAGAAGCCCATGCCGCCCCTCTCCGAGATGTCCTTCACTGAAGTCTCGGTGGTGATCGTGTCGCCGGCGCACACGGGCTCGCCCCAGACGAACTCCTGGGAGCCGTGCACCATCATCGCGAAGTTCACACCCACTTCGGGATCGAGCACGGCCGGCCCAACCGAGCCCGCGGAGTAGACGACGGCGAACATCGGGGGCGCGGGGATGTCGCGAAATCCCGCCTCCCTCGCCTTCGCGCGGTCGAAGTAGATGGGGTTGTCCTCACCGACCGCGTGGGCGTACTCGCGGATCTTCTCCTTGCCCACCTCGTACTCGAAGGGCGGGTAGGTCTTGCCCTTGGCGTCCGTTTTCAGGGCCACTGCGCGGCAGTCTATGAAGTGCTGAGGCGGCGCGCCCCACCCCCCGGGAGGACGCGCCGCCCACAGCGTTGGGGAGGCGCCTTTAGGCGGCGTCGCGTAGAGCTTGGGCCTCGGCGAGCGTCGAGAGCTTGCGGAGCGCGGCCTCCTCCACCTGGCGAACGCGCTCGCGGGTGATGCCGAACATCTTCGCCACCCTGTCCACCGTCTGCGGCTCCTCGCCGCCGAGGCCGTACCGGAGCACCAGGATGCGCCGCTCGCGGTAAGGCAGGTGCTCGAGCACCGCGTAGAGGCGCTCGTGCATGAGCGATTCCATCGCCGCGTCGAAGGGGGACTGCGTGGCCTCGTCCGGGATCAGGTCGCCGAACTCGGCCGCGTCGGCGTCGGTACCCACGGGCTTGTCGAGCGAGACGAGCGGCTGGGCGGCGCGGATGATCACGTCGGCCTCCTCCGGATCGACGCCGGCCAGCATCGCGATCTCCTCGACGGTGGGGTCGCGGTCGCCAACCGCCTCGAGCTTGCGCTGCGCCCCATCGAGCTTCTTGAGGATGTTGTCGATGTGGATCGGGATCCGCACGGTGCGGGCCTTGTCGGCGATGCCGCGCGAGATCGCCTGCCGGATCCACCAGGTGGCGTACGTCGAGAACTTGAAGCCCTTGCGGTAATCGAACTTCTCCACCGCCCGGATCAGGCCGACCGTGCCCTCCTGGATCAGATCGAGAAACGGAAGACCCTGGTTGCGATAGCGCTTGGCGATCGAGACCACGAGCCTCAGGTTGGCGCGGGTCATGTGGTCCTTCGCCTCGAGGTCGCCGCGCTCGATGCGCTTGGCGAGCGCGAGCTCCTCCTCAGCCGTCAGCAGGGGCGTCTCGGCGATGCCGTCGAGGAACTGCTGTAGGGAGTCGAGGGTCGGGTCAGGGGCAGGCTGGGGGGTCAACGCATCCGTGGTCACGGCACCAAGCTACGACGGCGTTCTAAGGGCTCTCTAAAAACTGCGCGAACTGGATGTTTAGGCCCAGGAGGGCGTCAGCCGCCGCCGTCGCCCGACAGCTCCAGCACGGCGAGGAAGGCCTCCTGCGGCACCTCCACGCGGCCCAGCTGCTTCATTCGCTTCTTGCCCGCCTTCTGCCTCTCGAGCAGCTTGCGCTTGCGCGTCACGTCGCCGCCGTAGCACTTCGCGATCACGTCCTTGCGCACGGGCCTCACCGACTCGCGGGCGATGATCTTCGAGCCGATCGCGGCCTGGATCGGAACCTCGAACTGCTGCCGCGGGATCTGCTTCTGGAGGCGCTCCGCGATCGCTCGGCCAGCCGGATACGCCTTGTCGCGGTGGACGACGATCGAGAGCGCGTCGACCTTGTCGCCCGCGAGCAGGATGTCCAGCTTCACGAGGTCCCCGTCGCGCAGGCCGATGAGCTCGTAATCGAGGGAGGCGTAGCCCTTCGTCCGCGACTTCAGCTGATCGAAGAAGTCGAGCACGATCTCGGCGAGCGGCAGGTCGTAGTGGAGCTGCACGCGCTGCTGGGAGAGAAACGCCATATCCACGTGGGTGCCGCGGCGCTCCTGGCAGAGCTCCATCACCGCCCCGACGTGCTCCCGCGGGCACAGGATCGTGGCGCGAATGTAGGGCTCGCGGATCGACGCGATCAGGGGGCGGTCGGGCATGTCCGAGGGCGAGTGCACCACGAGCTCGCTGCCGTCGGTGAGGGTGACCTCGTACTCGACGTTCGGCGTCGTGGCGAGCAGCTCGAGGTCATATTCGCGCTCGAGGCGCTCGCGCACGATGTCCATGTGGAGGAGCCCGAGAAAACCGCAGCGGAAGCCGAAGCCGAGCGCTTGGCTGGTCTCGGGCTCCCAGCTCAGCGCGGCGTCGTTGAGGGAGAGCTTCTGGAGCGCATCGCGGAGGTCCGGAAAGAGGTCGGTCTCGACCGGAAACAGTCCGCAGAACACCATCGGCTTGATCTCTCGATATCCCGGGAGCGGCTCGCTCGCAGCGCCGGCCTTCGTCGTGAGCGTGTCCCCCACCCGCAGCTGCGAGACGTCCTTGATCCCCGTGATCACGTAACCCACCTCGCCTGCGTGGAGCACGTCGACCGGCGTCATCTCCGGGCCGAAGAAGCCGATGTCGTCGATGTCCGCCTGCGTGCCGGCCTGCATGGCGAGGATCGCGTCGCCCTTGCGGAGCGCGCCGTCGACCACCCGGACGTACGCGATCACGCCGCGGTACTGGTCGAACTCGGAGTCGAAGATCAGCGC
Organism: Thermoleophilaceae bacterium; assembly: GCA_036519295.1. Lineage (GTDB taxonomy): Bacteria > Actinomycetota > Thermoleophilia > Solirubrobacterales > Thermoleophilaceae > JACVRW01. The sequence continues at coordinate 15,799 of DATDLN010000209.1, read as the reverse complement.
GCGGGCGGGCGCGGCGGAGTCGCCCTCGGGCGGCTGGATCCGCTCGACAAGCGCCTCGAGCAGCTCGGTGACCCCCTCGCCGGTCTTGGCGGACAGGCGGATCACCGCGTCCGGATCCTCGCCGAGCAGCTCGCCGATCTCCCCAGCCACCCGCTCCGGCTCGGCGCCCGGGAGGTCGATCTTGTTCATCGCCGGGATCAGCTCGAGACCCGCGTCCACGGCGAGGTAGGTGTTCGCCACCGTTTGCGCCTCCACTCCCTGGGCGGCGTCCACCAGCAGCAGGGCGCCGTCGCAGGCGGCGAGCGACCGCGACACCTCGTAGGTGAAGTCCACGTGACCCGGCGTGTCGATCAGGTTCAGGCGGTACAGCTGCCCGTCCCGCGCCGTGTACTCGACGCGGACCGCCTGGGCCTTGATCGTGATCCCGCGCTCGCGCTCGAGCTCCATCGAGTCGAGCAGCTGGGGGCGGTGGTCGCGCGCGTCGACGGCGCCGGTCAGCTCGAGGATGCGGTCGGCGAGCGTCGACTTCCCGTGATCGATGTGGGCGATGATCGAGAAGTTCCTGATGTTGCGGGCGGGTGCTGCCATGCGGCTCCGAGTATGGCGATAGCTCACTAGATGACTGATTCCGAACCCGCGTGCCCCTGGGGGCGCGCCAGACCGAGCTGGGCGGCGCACGCGGACGAAGCCGATAGTTGAAGAACTATCGGCGAGGACGCGGGTGGCGCCCAGCGACGGTATGGCGCGTCATCCAGGGCTGCGGGGGCCTGGGATCAGTCATCTAAAGTGCCCGGCCGGACTCGTGGGGTTGAGCGATGTTGATGTCGTCAAGGCCGTGTTCGCGGCCTTCGCGGAGCGCGACTTGGAGCGCGTGCTCGAGCTCGCCGCGCCCGAAATCGAGTTCATCGCAGTCACGAGCGACTACGCGGGGACGCACCGGGCCGTACCGCGGCCACGACGGCATCCGCCAGTACTTTCGCGACGTGGCCGAGGTCTGGGACGAGCTGCGCCTCGCCCCCACCGACTACCGAATCGTCGGCGAGCAGGTGCTCGTGACCGGCCGCGTCAGCGCCCGCTCCCCGGCGCGCGTTGTGTCTGGCTCGACCGGCTGGGTGTGGCGGGTGCGCGCGGGCAAGGTGGTCCGCGCCCGGGTGTATGCGTCGGCGGAGGAGGCAGTGGCGGCCGTGCGACCTAGGCACTCCGGGTCATGAGCAGCCTCCTGATCTGGCGCGCCTCGGGCACGCGCAGCACCCACACCGCCGCCGCGTAGACGACGATACCCGCCGCGATCCCGCCCAGCACGGACACCGCCTGGGCGACGAGCGAGCGGCCGAACGCGGCGTCGAGGCCGTACCAGACCCCGTAGGCCAGCGCGCCGAGCAGCGCGGCGGCGACGAGCATCCGCAGCGCTGCGGCGATCGTCCGGGCGCCCTCGATACCGCCGAGGTCGCGGCGCAGGATCCAGCCCTGCGCCACGCACATCGCGATCGTGCCCGCCACCGTGCCGATCACGATGCCGGCGATCTCGAAGGGGCCGTGGAGGAGGGCCGCGAGCACCGCGTTCACCACGAGGTTGAGCCCGGCGAGCGCCGTGGTCGCCCAGGGGCGCTGGAGGCTGAAGAAGGTTCGCGAGAAGAGCAGGCTCACTCCCTGGAAGGGCAGGGAGATCGACCACCAGAACATGGCGGTGGAGGTGAGGTCGGTAGCCTCGTTGCCGAACGCGCCCCGCTCGTAGACGAGCCGGGTGATCGGCTCGGCCAGCACCGCCATCAGCACGGCGCTCGGAATGAGCAGCAGGCAGATCTGGCGAACGCCGCCCGCCATCGTGCGGCGCAGATCGTCCCGGGCGCCCCGGGTGGCGAACCGCGCCAAGGTGGGGAACAGGATCGTCGCGATCGAGATCGAGAACAGGCCCTGCGGGAGCTGATAGATGCGGAAGGCTTTGTCGATCGCGGCCGGCGCCTGGTCCGAGACGAGGGTGCCGAAGAGCGAGTTGATCAGCAGGCTCAGGTTGATCAGCCCGAGCGCGAGCGTCACGGGAAACATCAGCTTCAGGACCCGGCGGACGCGGGCGTCGCGCCAGTCCAGCGTGAGCGTGAAGTGGCCGCCGCGGCCCCGCAGCCACGGCAGCGGCAGCAGGAACTGCACGACCGTTCCGGCGAGGATCCCGATCGCGTAGGCGTAGATCTCGTCGTCGTCCGGGAGCACCGGAACGAGCGCGACGAGCGCGGCGATTATCACCAGGTTCCACGCGACCGGCGCCAGTGCGGGCACCGCGAAGTGCTCGAACGAGTTGAGCATCCCGACCACCAGCCCGGACAACGCGAGGAGAACGACGATCGGGAACATCAGCCGGGCGAGGTTGACGGTGAGGTCCTTGAGCGCCGGGTTGTCGTCGAAGCCGGGCGCGAACAGCGACATCAGCGGCTCCGCCAAGAGGACGAACAGGGCCGTGACCGCCCCGAGGACGAGCAGGATCAGGAAGAAGAGACTCGAGGCGATCCGGAACGCCTCGCGCCGCTCGCCCTTCTCCAGCAGCTCGGTGAAGACCGGGATGAAGGCGCCCTGGAGCGCCGAGTCCGCAAACAGGGCGCGCACCAGATTGGGCACCTGGAACGCGATCGTGAACGCCGACATGGCGCCGCTCACGCCGAAGTAGCTCGCGGCGACCACCTCGCGCACGAGCCCGAGGACGCGTGAAAGCCCGGTCGCGAACGAGAAGAAGGCGGTGTTGCGGGCGAGGCGGCGGGCGTGGCCGTGCCGCTCGGGAGCGTCGGTGCTCACGCGCTACACTTGGCCTCCGCCGCGCCGCTCCAACGGTCGCGGCGTCCGTGCGTCTATGGCCAACATTCCTTCACAAGAAAAGCGGATCCACCGGGCGGAGCGCGAGCGGCTCGAGAATCGCCGCCGCACGTCTCAGGTGAAGACCTGGTTCCGCCGGCTCGAGGCCGCCGTGAGCGACGGCGACTCCGGCCGCGCCGACAGCGAGCTCCGCACGCTCGCTTCCCGGATCGACAAGGCTGTGAAGTCCGGGGCGCTTCACCGGAACAATGGTGCGCGCAAGAAAGCGCGCGCGGCGCGCATCCGGTCGCGCCTTCCGTAACCGGACTGCTACACCATCGCCCGCCGGCGGCGTAGTCTGCCCGGCGCGATGCAGGGCGATCTCTCGCGGCGGGAGTTCCTCGAGCGCACGGCGTGGGCGGCCGGGCTCGCGGGAACCGCGGGGATCACCGCCTCCACGCTCCTGGCCGAGGCCGCCGAGGCATCCCATCGCGACTCCGCGCTCCCCTCGCCGCGCAACGTCGAGATCGACCACTTCGTCGTCCTGATGATGGAGAACCGGTCGTTCGACCACTACTTCGGCTGGCTCTCCCGAGAGGCGGACGGAGTGCAGCAGCAGAGCTACCCGGACCCCGCCGGCCAGCAGGTGCCGACCCGCCACTTCTCGACCCTCGGCACCGGCGGCGTGCAGTACAAGGGCTGCGGCCATCCCGATCCGGGGCACGGCTGGGACTCGGGGCGCGCGCAGCTTCTGGGTGGGTTCCTCGCCGCCGGCTCCGGCAACGACGTGCTCGCGCTCACCTACTTCAACCGCGGCGAGCTCGGTTTCATCCACGAGGTGGCCCGCCAGTACACGCTCTACGACCGCTACTTCTGCTCGCTTCTCGCCTCGACCTGGCCGAACCGCTTCTACAAGTGGTCGGCCCAGTCGGGCGGGCTCATGACCAACACGAGCCTGCCCGGCGGCAACAACTGGGAGACGATCTTCGACCGCGCGATCGGCCGCGGGCTGAGCGCCCGCTACTACGCCTCCGACCTCCCGTTCGCGGCGCTCTTCGGGTCGCGCGCCCTGCCGTGGATCAACCCCATCTCGCGCTACTACGAGGACTGCGCGGCCGGCACGCTGCCGAACATCTCGTTCGTGGACCCGCCGTTTCGCGACGGCGGCGGCGGGGACGGTCTCTCGGCCGACGAGCATCCGCTCGGCGACGTGCGTCTGGGGCAGGCGTTCATGGCGGACGTGGTGAACGCCTTCGTGCGCTCGCCCAACTACAGCCGCGGCGCCCTGTTCGTCGTCTACGACGAGTGGGGCGGCTTCTTCGATCACGTCCGCCCGCCGCAAGTGCCCGACGACCGCTCGAGCCCCGATCTCAACCAGGACTTCGGGCAGATGGGGTTCCGCACGCCGGCCGTCGCGATCTCGCCGTTCGCCCGGCGCCGCCGCAAGCGCGGGGACCTTCACTTCGACCACGGCAGGGAGTTCCGGGTCGACCACGGCGCCTACGGCCACGAGTCGATCCTCAAGCTGATCTCGTACCGCTTCGGCCTCGGTGACCTGACCACCCGCATGCACTTCGCTCGCAACATCGGCCAGAGCTTCGAGTGGAGGCACCCCGACTTCGAAGCCCCCGCGCTGCCCGACCCTCCCGAGATCATGACCTCCCCCTGCGCGCTCGGAGGCGGCGACGTCCTCGACTCGCAGGAGGCGCACGCGAGCGACCTCGAGGACCTCGAGCACATCGCCGAGCGTTATGGGGCGCCGGTGTACGAGGGCAAGCTCGGGGACATCTTCACCCTGCCGGACGCGGTCGCGCGGGCGGCGCGGGCGCGCCCGGGGTAAGGGCCGCCCCGCCGCGACGGGCGCACCCGCGCCGACACGAGGCGGCGTCCACAGCCGACCTTACGCGTTAACGAGGAGCGGTCCCAAGGAGTGGTGGTACCCCTACGGCGGCGGTGCCGCCTCGCCGCACGGGGCCCGACGATCCACCGACGCCTCGCCGAGCAGCAACTCGACCACCACGACGTCGCGCCAGTGGCCGTCGAGCCGTCCATGCCTCACGTGCGTCCCGACCTCGCGCCAGCCGCATCGGCGCACGAGCGCGGCGCTGGCCAAGTTGTCGGTGAAGACCTTGCTGGTGAGCTTCCAGTAGCCGAGCTCCTCGCCCCGGTCCGCCAGGGTGTTGAGCAGCGCGCTGCCGATCCCGCGGCCACGAGCCGTCCGCTCGACGTAAACCGACACCTCACCCACGCCGGCATAGGCGACGCGCTCACTGTAGGGGGCGATGCGCGCCCAACCTCGCACCGCGCCGTCCTCCGTCGCCACGAGCACCGGCAGTCGCCGGCCGGCGGCGAGCCAGCCTTCGATGTCCGCGGGCGTCCGGGGTGCGGTCTCGAACGTGGCCGTCCGATCCTCGATGCCCTCGTTGTAGATGGCCGCGATAGCGGTCGCGTCCGCCGACCCGGCGTCCCGGATGGTGACCACAGCTCTCAGCCCGCGGCGCGCGCGAGCGCCAGCGAGAACGCCGTGTCCTCGTCGAACTGAACGTCGCCGCCACCGCGCAGCTCGACCTCGAGCTCCGCGAAAACGCCGAGCGCGCGCTCGAGCGCCGCGGCGTCCGCCTTCTTCGCCCGCGCGACGGTCTTCTTCGCCAGCCAGGGCGGCGCCCGCAGCGCCTCCCCCACCTTCTGCTCGGATATGCCGGCGTCGAGCATCACCGCGGCTCGGTGCACCTCGCGCAGGCGGCGGGCAATCGGGAAGATCAGCCTGCCCGGCCGCTCGCCGTGTGCCTCGAGCTGCTCGGCGAGCGCGAGCGTGGCGCGCAGGTCGCCCGCCACCAGCGCGTCGGCCAGGTCGTACGCCTGCGGTGCGGCGTCGCGGGCGGCGAGGCGCTCCACGTCGCCGACCGAGACGGTCGTGGCCGGGTGGACCGCCAGCGCAAGCTTCTCGAGCTCGCGGCTGAGCCGCTGCTGGCTGGTCCCGACGAGCCCCACGAGCTCCTTTGCGGCCTCGCCGTCCAACTCGATCCCGAGCTCGCGGCCGCGCTCGATGCACCATTTGGGCAGGTGCCAGGGCTTCGGCGCGGTGTACTCGCGCACCTCGCCGCCCACCTTCTCGACCAACGCCCGTAGCTGCTTCTGCGGCTTCCCGCGGACGATCAGCACGAGCACGGTCTCGGCGGGCAGCGCGGCGAGGGCGCTCTCGACCACCTCCAGCGCGCCAGGCTTCCAGGCACCGGCATCGTCCACCAGCAGGTACCGGGTACCGGGGTCGAACGTCAGCGCCGCGAGCGCGGCGGCGACCTCGGCGGGCTCGGTCGACTGGGCGTCGAACGTCTCAAGTCCGCCTGGACCGCGCTCGTCCTCGGCCCGGCGGCGAACCCGCGCCCGCCAGGCGTCGATCTTGGCGTCATCGTCGCCGCAGACGAGGTAGGCGGGCTTGAGCTCGGCCACATCCGGAGTCTATGTCGGGGCCGTTCAACCCACCGTTCTGTCGCCGCCTTTCGCCTCACCGCTCCGTCGAGACCGATGCCTCGCCGGCCTCGACGCTGAGGGTCACCGTCCCGTCGCGGTCGGTCCGGTAGGTGCGGACTCCGGCGCGGTCCAGGGCCGCCAGCGTGGACTGCGTCGGGTGTCCGTAGGTGTTCGGGCCGACCTCGATCGCGGCGAGCTCAGGGCGAAGTCGCTCGAGCACCTCCGGCAGGCCGGGGTCGGCGCTCCCGTGATGGGGCACCTTCATGGCGTCGACGTCTGGGAGGTCGAGCGGGAGCAGGGCCTCGCTTTCGGCGTCCGCCGACAACAGCAGGTCGAACTCGCCGACGCTGACCACGGCCACCACCCCCCGCGGGTTTGGGTCCTCGGGCGGTGGACCGCGGGGCCGCGGCGGCGGGGAGAGGACGGCTATCTGCAGCCCGCCCGCCCGGATGCTCATCGGGGCGACCGCCCGGACCCGGCGCACGTGGCGCCGCGCCGCCTCGGCGAGGACGGCACGGAATCCCGGATCGCGAGTGCCGTCGCCGCCGTCGAGGAGCAGGTCGACGGGGTAGCGGTCGAGCACCTCGGCGAGCCCGCCGTGGTGGTCGCGCGAGGCGTGCGTGGCAACGACCAGGGAGAGCCGGCGCACACCGGCTCGCCGCAGCAGGCGCGCGGTTCCCGCCTCGGGCGGACCGCCGTCGAAGAGCACGGCCGTGCCGTCCGGATGCTGGATGAGTGTGCCGTCGCCCTGGCCGACATCGAGAAAACGGACCGTCAACTCGCCGGGCGGGCTCGGCCCCGACATCAGGCGGGCGGCCGGCAGCGAGAGCACGACGAGGGTCGCCACGGCGACCGCGAGCCGCTGCGTGCGCGGACGGCGGCGCCAGCTTGCTGCGAGCTCCTCGCCGCGCCGTCCGAGCGCTCGGACGGCGCCGGCCGCCCCCGCGGCCGCTGCGCCCATCAGCGCATACGCTCCGATCACCCAGGTCGGCGACGCGAGCGGCAGCGTGAGCCGGCCTCCCGGCACGTCCGCGAAGCGCTCGGCCAAGCCGGCGAGGTACGCGACGGGGGCATCCGCGACGGGACCCAGCGCGCCCGCGAGGATTTCCGCAGGCGGCAGAACGGCCCCTGCCTGGCCGAGCGCCGCCTTGACCATTCCCAGCCACATGGCGGGAGCGACGGCCGGAAGCGCAAGCAGGTTGGCGGGCAGTCCAGCGAGCGGAACCGAGTCGAAGTGGTGGGCGAGCAGCGGAGCGGTCGCGAGCGTCGCCGCGACGGTGATGGCGGCGCCCTCGGCGAGCCCGTCGGCGATCCGGCTCGCGATCCGGCCCGCGGGCGAAGCCCTCCCAAACGGCAAGGCTCTGCCCGCCCCGAGCAGCCAGCGAAGGCACCGCTGGAGCGGCGGACCGAGGGTGAGGATTCCGACTACGGCCGCGAACGAGAGCTGCCAGCCGGGATCACCCCAGGCGCGCGGGTTGAGCGCCAGCGTGAGCGCGGCGGCCAGGAGCAGCGCGTACCAGCGCGAGGCCGGCCTCGAGAGTGTCATGGCGGCAATGCCCGCAGCACCCATCACGCCCGCGCGCTGAAGTGAGGGTCCCGCGCCTGCGAGCGGCACGTAGACCGCGATCAGGAAGAGCAGCGATACGGCCCGTCCGCGCGGCCCGAGCCCGACTGCCGCGAGAAGCGGGAGGGCGAGCGCGGCGAGCAGCATCACGTTCTGGCCGCTCACGGCCAGCAGGTGTGCCAGTCCCGAGTCCCGGAAGTCCTGGCGCACGGACTCCGCGATCTGCTCGTCCTGGCCGAGAACCATGCCGCGCGCGAGCGCCGCATCGTCCGGCGACATTCCGGCGGCCACCGCCCGCTCGGCCCGCGCCCGCATGCGATCCAGCAGCCCGGCGAGCCCGCCGCGCCGGCGCCCAGTCGCGCGGGCCCGGTCGAGCAGCAGCTCACCCGCCACTCCGCGCCGGCGGAGATGTTCGGCGAAGTCGAAGGAGTCGCCCGCCGAGTAGCGCTCGCCCGCAGCGGGGCCGTGGAGCGTACGCAGATGCCCGGCGATGGCAAGCTCGGCGCCGATCGGGGCAGGCGCAGGCAGGCGCGCCCACCGGGGGATTCGAAGCAAGAGCCGCGCTCCCGTCAGCCGCCCGCGCGTGACGCCGATGTCCGCGCTCGCCCCGAACGCCGACGGGCGCGGGCGCGTGAGCAGGTGCGCCGTCAGGGAGACGCGCTCGCCGTCACGAACCTTCGCCGCCGGCGCATCGATCGCGGCAAGCCGCGGCGTGCCCACGGCGGACCCCGCGAGCACCAACGCGGCGCAGAGCGCCCCGAGCGCGGCGGCCCGGACGGCAGAGAGGACCGCGACGGCGATCGCCGCGACGGAGAAGATCGCAGCAGTTCCCGCTGGAGCGAGAGCGAGGCCAGCCGCGACGGATGCCGCCGCGAGGTGCCACGGCCGGCGGACCGCGAGGTCGGCTGCCGCCCGCAAGGGGGCAACCCAGAGGATCTTGGACGGCCCGCCGCTCGGCGCGGTGCTCGGCGGGCCACTCGGCGCGGACATGCCGGGCCTCACGGCTGGAGTGCTTCGCGCAGCGACGCAAAACGCTTCTCACCGATCCCCTCCACCTCCCGCAGCTCGCCGATCGAGCGGAAGCCTCCGTGCGCGTCCCGGTATTCGACGATCCTTTCCGCAAGCGTCGGACCTATTCCGTCCAATTCCTCGAGCTGCTCGACGGTTGCCGTGGCCAGGCTCGGCTTGGCGCCGGTGAGAGCCCCGGCGGCCGTGCCGGCGCCGGCGGCCCCAGCCCCGGCGGGTGGCGCGGCGCCCACCGCCGGCACGACCACCTGCTGGCCGTCTTGAACGCGCGCCGCGAGGTTGACCAGCGTGAGGTCGGCCTTCGGACCGGGGCCGCCGGCACGCGCGAGCGCCGCCGCGACCCGCGACCCCGCCGGCACCCGGAAGAGGCCCGGCCGACGCACGGCGCCGGCCACGTGGACGTACACGCTGTCGCGAGAGGAGCCGGAGGGGCCTTCCCCGGAGGCGGCCGAGGGGGCTCCCTCCGAGCCGGCCGAGCGGGCCTGTGCGGCAACCCCGGCACCGTTGATCTTCACGGGAGGCGGCTGCGCCTCGTGCCCGCCGCCGACCAAGCGCAGCACGGCGACGGTCGCCAGCACCGCTGCGACCACCCATGCCACCACCGTTCCGCGGGAGTGCTCGGTCACCCCCGCGACCGTACGGGTCGGCGCGCAACACGTGGGTTCGGTGTGTAACGGAAGAACTACGATCCGGCACATGGAGCGCTTCACGGCAATCTTGGGCGGCGAGGACGGCGAGCGCCCGCTGGTGGAGGTGCCGTTCGATGTCAAGGAGCGCTTCGGGCGGGCACGCGCGCCGGTACGCGGAACCGTGGACGGCGCCGAATTCCGCACGACGGTCGCGGTCTACGGGGGCCGCTACTACCTGGGCTTCAACAGCGAGCTGCGCGACCGCGCCGGCATCGCGATCGGCGACCAGGTGGAGGTCACGCTGGAGCTCGACCGCGAGCCGCGAACCGTCGACGTTCCGCCGGCGCTGGCCGCGGCTCTCGAGAAGGACCCCACGGCGAAGACCGCGTTCGAGGGCCTCTCCTTCACCCATCGGAACGAGTACGCCCGCTGGATCGCCGAGGCCAAACGCGACGAGACGCGAGAGCGGCGGCTCGAGCGGGCGGTCGCGATGCTGCGCGACGGCGTCCGCCCCCCCTGAGCTGCCTCTAGCGAATCACGAACCCCGACAGCCCCTCTACAGGCTCCTCGCTCGTCTCCACCCTCGCCACGTCCGCGCCGCGGGGTCCGCGCTCGCAGAAGCGCACCATCTCGCCGACCGCCTCGGGGTCGCCCTCGAAGACGGCCTCGACCGCGCCGTCGGCCCGATTGGACACCCAACCCGCCACGCCTCGCCGCTGTGCCTCGCGGCGGGTCGTGTCGCGAAAGAAGACCCCCTGCACGTATCCGTGAACCACCACCCGCCGACGCGCCGACTCGCTCATCGCGCGCCTCGAGGCCACTGCCGCTGGCAGACTCCCGGGGCAGTCTGGACGCCGGCAACGAGAGGTGACACGGACGATGGAGACGACGGCACGCGCGGAACCCGCCTGGGGAGTCGACTCAGAGTATGGACGCCTTCTCGATGTGCTGCTCTGCCCTCCGGACAACTTCCACTGGCTGCCGGCCAGCGCGATCGCGCGCAAGACGCTCGAGAGCGGACTCGTCTTCAGTCCCGAGGACGCCCGACGCCAGCACGGCGAGATGGTCTCGATCTACGAGGAGGCCGGCGTGCGCGTGCACTTCCTCGAGCCCGACCCGGCGCTCCCGTACCAGGTCTTCGCGCGCGATTCGAGCATCAACGTCTCGGGCGGGCCCATCGTGACGCAGTGCGCCCAGTGGTGGCGGCGGGGAGAGTACGCGCCCGTGATCCGCTTCTACCAGCAGCGCGGAATACCGATCAAGGGGATGGTCACCGCGGGCTCCTTCGAAGGCGGTGACTTCATGATCGTGGAGCCCGGGGTCGCGGCCATTGGCACCGGCGAGGAGCGGACCCAGGAGCGGGCGGCGCGGCAAGTGGCCGGCTGGCTCCAGGCGGAGGGATGGGAGGTGCGAGTCGAGCGCATCCCCTCACACTTCCTGCACATCGACGTACTCGCCGCCATGCTCGGCGAGAAGCTCGCCGCGGTCTGCGTCGAGCAGGTGGGGAGCGGCTTCATGCGCTGGCTGGAGCAGAAGGGCATCGAGATCGTGCCCGTCACGCTCGAGGCGGCCCTGAGGCTCGGCGTGAACGGAGTCTCACTCGGGGACGGGCGCGTGCTCTCGAGCGCGGAGTCGAAGGATCTCAACGAGCGCCTCCGAGCGCTCGGGCTGACCGTGTTCGACCCCGAGCTCGCGGCCTTCACCCTCGGCGGCGGGGGCGCCCACTGCCTGATGCAGGCGATCCGCCGCGAGCGCGTGGGCTGATAAACGTCGACCCGCGGCGGGTGATCGAAGACCTTCGGGAGCTCGATCGGCTCACCGGCGGCGCCGAGGGCGCCCGTCGTGTCTGCTGGACCGCCGAGTGGCAGCGGGCCCGCGCCCTCCTGCGCGAGTGCCTCGGCAAGATCAACGGCGTCGCCCTCGAGCAGGACGAGGCCGGGAATCTCTGGGCGACCCTGCCGGGCGAACTGGACGGGACGGTGGCCGTGGGCTCGCACGTCGACTCCGTCCCAAACGGGGGCTGGCTCGACGGCGCCCTCGGCGTGATGGCGGCCCTCGAGGTGCTGCGTACGGCGGCGGCGGGGAGGCCGACCTCGAGCGGGCGAACGACGCCTTCGGCCGCCTGACCGCGCGGCTGCTCCGAGGGGACGTGCTTGCTTAAGGAGGTGTCCGGCTCCCGGGCATCACGACCTGCTGCGGCAGACCTTGGCGCTCGGCCTCCTCGACCGAGACGATGTCGCGTCCGAACGGGCGAAAGGTGACCGGAATCAGCTTGAAGTTCGCGAGTCCGAGTGGGATCCCGATGATCGTGACGCACAGCAGGATGCCGGTCACGATGTGCAGCAGGATCAACCACCAGCCCGCGAGCAGGAACCACAGCACGTTGCCAATCGCCGATCCCGCGCCGGCGTCCGCGCGGCGCACCACGGTCTTGCCGAACGGCCAGAGGGCGAAGACCCCGATGCGAACCGCGGCGATCCCGAACGGGATGGTGATGATGAGGATGAACATGATCAGCGCCGCGAACGCGTAGCCGATCGCCATCCACAGGCCGGCGAAGACGAACCAGATGACGTTGAGGATCAGCCGCATCGGCTGTACGTAGGCTCCCACACCCCTGTCATCGTCGCGACCGGCACCAGGCTGGTGTTTGTTGCACTTGATCCTCCGATAGCGCTCGGCCAACATGGAGCCAAGCGACGACGGGCTCGTGCCAAAAGCCGCTGAGGAACCGACACCAGGGACGTTGCGCGATTCGAGCGAGCTGCTCGAGCGGGCCGTTCACCTGTCCACGCTTGATACGCGCGTGACTGATGTGGCAAGCAACTCGCGCGGGAGCCTGGTGCTCGTCAGCGGCGAAGCGGGTGTGGGGAAGACCGCGCTTCTTCGACGCTTCTGCGACGGACAGGGCCCCACGGCGCGCGTTCTCTGGGGCACGTGCGATGCGCTGTTCACCCCGAGACCGCTGGGGCCGCTCTTCGAGATAGCGGAGGCGACGGGAGGCGAGCTTGAGGCGCTCGTTACCGGCGGGGGGAAGGCCCACGAGGTCTCGGCTGCGCTGGCCCGGGAGGTGGCGAGGCGCCCGCCGGCTGTGGTCGTCCTCGAGGACCTTCAGCAGGCTGACGGCGCCACGCTGGACGTGATCAGGCTGCTCGCTAGGAAGGCTGGAACGATCCCGGCTCTCCTCATCGCCAGCTACCGCGAGGACGAGCTCACCGCGGCGCATCCGCTGCGGATCGTACTCGGCGAGCTCGCCACCATCAGGGAGCTCGAGCGGCTCAAGCTCGAGCCACTTTCGGCGGACGCGGTTGCCGAGCTCGCACGATCGCACGAGCTGGATCCGGACCAGCTGTTCCGCAAGACCGCCGGGAACCCCTTCTTCGTGACCGAGGTGCTGGCGGCGGGGGCCGATGCTATTCCGGACACCGTCCGCGACGCGGTCCTCGCACGCGCCGCGCGTTTGTCAACCGCCGCCCGGAGATTGCTCGAGGCGGTCGCCATCGTCCCGTCGCATGCCGAGCTTTGGCTGCTGGAGGCAATCGCCGCCGATGTCGTGGGGAATCTCGAGGAGTGCCTGGCGTCGGGAATGCTCGAGGCCGGGCCTGAGGGCGTGGCGTTCCGGCACGAGCTCGCTCGGCTGACCGTCGAGGAGTCGCTCGCACCCGACCGGAAGCTGGCTCTGCATCGTGCCGCCCTGACTGAGCTGGACAGAGTCCCGGCGGAGAGCGCCGACCTGGACAGGCTGGCGCACCACGCGGCGGGTGCCGGAGACGCCGGGGCGGTGCTGTGTTGGGCGCCCCCAGCGGCCCAGCGCGCCTCGTCGCTGGGTGCGCACCGGGAGGCAGCTGCCCATTACCAGCGAGCGCTCCGATTTGCCGCCGCCCTCCCCGGAGAGGAGCGGGCAGCGCTGCTCGAGGGTCGCGCCTACGAGTGCTATCTCACGGGTGAGCTGGAAGACGCGATTGCGGCGCAGGAGCGCGCGCTCGTGCAGCGCCGAGGGCTCCCTGACGGGCGAGCCGAGGGTGACTGCTTGCGCTCGCTCTCGCGCCTCTATCGCTTCCTCGGCCGCACGAAGGAGGCCGAGGAGGTCGGCCGGGAGGCCGTCGCCCGCCTGGAGGAGTCGCCGCCCGGGCGCGAACTGGCGATGGCATACGTCAACCTCGGTCATCTGTACACGGTCGCCGACGCCGCGGAGGAAGCTCTCGCGTGGACCTCCAAGGCAGTGGCCCTCGGGGAGCGGCTCGACGCCCCCGAGGCCCGCGTCTACGCGCTCACCAATTTCGGCGCGATCGAGATGCTCACCGGCGCCGAGGCGCCGACGAAGTTGGAGCAGAGCCTCGACCTCGCGCTGCGCGCCGGACTCGAGGAGAACGCCGGCCGCGCGTACCTCAACCTCGTTTGGTGGCCGGTTCGCCAGAGGAGGTATGACGTCGTTGACCGCTACCTGCAGGCGGGGCTTGACTACTGCATCGAGCGCGCTTGGACCTGTGGCGCCTGTTCTTCGTTTCCTGCCGCGCCCGCGTGGAGCTGGACCGTGGCCGCTGGGGCGAGGCCGCGGATTCCGCGACACTCGCGCTCCGAGATCACCGGACCTTTCCCGTCCCGCGAGTCCTTGCCCTGTGCGTGCTCGCCCTGGTGCGGGCGCGACGCGGTGACCCGGATGTCTGGTCGCCACTCGACGAGGCCCTCGTGCTGGCCGAGCCAACGGGCGAGCTACAGCGGATCGGGTGGGTCGCGGCGGCGAGTGCCGAAGCCGCGTGGCTGGAAGGCAAGCCTGGGAAGGTCACCGCCGCGACCGATGTGGCGTTCGAACTTGCGCTGCAGCGCGGTGCCGGGTGGCCGCTCGGCGAGCTCGCCTGCTGGCGCTGGCGCGCCGGGCTTCTGTCCGAGGCCCCGGACGCCGCGGCGGAGCCCTACGCACTCCAGATCGGCGGCGAGTGGAAGCGCGCCGCCGAACTGTGGCAGAAGCGAGGCTGCCCCTACGAAGCCGCCCTGGCACTCGCCGATGCCGACGACGAGAGCGCGCTTCGGGAAGCGTTGGACGAGCTGCTCCGCCTGGGCGCTTCACCGGCTGCGGCGATCGTCGCGCGTCGCCTGCGCAAGCGGGGCGTCAGCGGGCTGCCCAGAGGGCCACGACCGGCAAGCCGAAATAACCCTGCGAACTTGACCCGGCGCGAGCTCGAGGTGCTCGAGCTGGTTGCGCAGGGCCTTCGCAACGCCCAAATCGCACGGCGCCTCTTCGTTTCGCGCAAGACGGTCGACCACCACGTCTCCGCGATCCTGCGCAAGCTCGACGTCGACACCCGCGGCGAGGCGAGCGCCGAAGCGGCGAGGCTCGGGCTCGCCGGCCAAGATAGGTAGCACCCCCTCTCGAATCTAGGTAACCATCCCGATGCGCTCGCCGCGGCGCGGTCCTAGGTTCGCGCCAATGGAGTCGCGGACCGAACAGGAGGAAAACATGCCGCGCTACGTAGTCGAGCGCACCCTCTGCGGTGGTCGAGGCCAATGTGCTCGACCGGTACTTCTACGAGGGAGGAGGCGAACGATGCTTCGAGCCAGCCTGACCACCGCGGTAGCGATCGCGGCGGCCATCTCGCCCTCCGCCGCCTACGCCATTCCCGATCCACCGCTGCCCCCAAACGTGCCAGTCGGCGAGGCGGCGACCCCACACATCCACACGGACACCACCGCAACGCCACAGGAGCTCGCGCCGCTGCTCGCCAACGCCCGGGCCGCGACCGCAAAGTACGCGACGAGCCTTCGCCGCGCCAAGCGGAATGGCTACACCACCATCGTCACGCAGCACATCTTTGACATGGGCTGGCACTTCATGAACCCGAAGGTCACAGACTTCGACGTGACCAAGCCGCCCATCCTGGTCTACATCAAGCAGGGCGGTCACTGGCAGCTCGTCGCATTCGAGTGGGTGTTCACCGAGCGACCGGCAACGGATCCCCTCCCGGGAGCGCAGTACGGATCTTTCGCCGCCGCCTGCCACTACGTCGACGGCACCTTCCAGCCCGCCGCGTCGGAGGCCGACTGCCGCCGCCGGAGCCCGGAGAGCGGAGCCAGGTTCGGCTTCTGGCACCCCGACTTCGTGACCCTGCACCTGTGGGCCTGGTACCCGAATCCGGATGGCATCTACGCCGGGACAAACCCGCTGATCCGCCCCTTCAACAACGGCTAGCGGCGATCCTCCAGCTCGACCGCGCCCCTCCTATGCCTCCACCACCGCCCTAATCGTCCGCAGCTCCCGGTCGCTCGCGCCGCGCAGGCTGCCGCCGTGCTCGATCGCCTGGCGGACGTAGTCGAGCGTCTCCACGGTCAG
>DATDLN010000208.1:0-8221 GCA_036519295.1 Thermoleophilaceae bacterium | reverse complement strand
CGCACGACACTCATCCTCATCGCGGCGGTGGCCGCCGCCACGCTCACCGCGGGCCAGACCGCGTTTGCCAAGAGCGAGCTGGTCGTCGGCTTTATCTACGACGACAACGGCGCGGTCTATCGGGTGCAGGACAAGAACGGGGCCAACAGTCGATGCGGGCCAAGCAAGGCGCACCGCATTCACGCGGACTTCCCTTCACTCAAGGTCTGCCTCTACGACGAGTCGTCGCACGGGCCGCTGCAGAGCGATCGGACCCCGTTTCTGGCGGACTGCGGGAATTGATCCAGTTCCAGCCGCGGGAGATAGATAGGAATGTCATCGACGATCGAGACGACCAAGAGGCGGGTCCTGCTCGCTCTCCTCACCGGCGCGGTGCTGCTCGTGGCACTCACGCTCCGGCCGGCCTCCGGCGAGGCCCACAAGGGCGGGCCGCCCGAGGACGACTGCGCGGTGGAGTACCTCATCAACGTGGAGGGGTGGGGCGACTCCTGCTTCGAGTCGTACGGCGATGAGATGTGGGTGCGGAACCAGACCCCCAACCAGTGGAGCGTGCGGGTCCAGGTACAGACCGATTACGGAGTGACCCGCTGGTGCGCCAACACCCACGGTGCGGATTCGTGGCACCAGTGCGACTTCGAGTTCCGGGAGATCGGCGACCGCATTGGGCCCGATCCGGAGCACCCCGGGATGGACATCTACGAGTCGGCCTGCGTGCGGTGGAGGATGTTCGAGCAGCGCGAATCTCCCCCGCAGGTCGGCTTCACGCGCAAATGGACTCGGTGGAGCGACTGGTACAACACCAGCATCGCGGAGGACGACTGCACTGGTCCCTGACCGGGGCGTCGTCAGTCGATCGTCAGCACCAGCTTGCCGCCCGCTCGACCCTTCTCGAGGAGCTCGTGCGCAGCGGCGGCCTGCTCGAGCGGGAACGTTCTTGCCACTCGCACGCGGAGGCGCCCGTCGGCAGCGAGCGCGGCGATCGCTTCCGTCCCGGTGCGGTCGGGCTCGACGAGGATGCCGGTCACCCGGACGCGATCGCCGGCGGCCTCTCGCAGCGGCGCGACGTCGGCTTGGGAGGGCACGGAGATCAAGAGGCCGCCGTCGCGAATGACCGGCAGAGAGTCGAGTCCGGTCTGCCCGCCAACCAGATCGAGCACGACGTCGACGTCGCGCACGGCCGCGCCGACGTCCTCACGCGTGTAGTCGATCGACTCGTCGATGCCGAGGTCGGCGAGGAACGGGTGGTCGTCGGCGCGTGCGGTCCCGATCACGTATGCGCCCTGGCTCTTCGCGATCTGCACCGCGAGATGCCCGACCCCGCCCGCCGCCGCGTGAACGAGTACGCGATCGCCGTCGCGCACCGTGGCCGTATCGACCAGGGCTTGCCAGGCGGTCAGGGAGCCCAGCGGCATCGCCCCGGCGTCGACGTCGCTCAGGCGGTCGGGCACGCCCGCCAGCTGGCGCGACGGCGAGGTCACGAACTCGGCGTAGGCACCCGCCTCGCGCGGGAACCGAGGCATGCCGAAGACACGATCGCCGACCGCAAAGCGCGTCACCCCAAACCCAAGCTCCTCCACCACTCCCGCCACATCCCAGCCCACCGTGAACGGCGGCGACCCGAGCATGCCGCCGCTCGAACGCGTCTTCCAGTCGACGGGATTGACGCCGGCGGCGGCCACCTTCACGAGCACCTCGGTCGGCACGGGCGCAGGGCGGTCGACGGTCGCGAGCTCCAGCACCTCGGGGCCGCCGAGCGACCGCTGGCGGATGGCGCGCATTTTCAGCCCTGCCAGCCCTCGATCCGCTGCTTCAGCGTCGAGAGGAACTGGGCGGCCAAGGCGCCGTCGAGGGCGCGGTGGTCCCAGGACATGCAGAGGTAGGTCATGGGTCGGATGGCAATGCTGTCGTTGCCGTCGGCGTCCGTGAGGACCACCGGGCGCTTGACCACCGCCTCGAGGTCGAGGATGGCCACCTGCGGCTGGTTGATGATCGGCGTGGCGAGCACCGCGCCATACGCGCCCGGGTTGGTGATGGTGAAGGTTCCGCCCGCCACCTCGTCGGCGGTGAGCCGCTTGCTGCGCGCGCGTTCCGCGAGGTCCTTGATGCGGGTGGCCAGGCCCTCGTGTGAGAGCTCGTGGGCGTTCCGGATCACCGGCACGATGAGCCCCTGCTCGCCGAGCGACACGGCGATGCCCAGGTGTACCTCCTCGTGCACCGTCAGCATGTCTCCCTCGAGGGTGGCGTTGAGGCCGGGGTGCTCGCGGAGCGCCGCGATGGTGGCCCGGGCGACGAACGGCAGGTACGAGCGCCGTCCGCGCGCGGCCTCGATCCGGCTCATGTCGGCCTCGACGATCGTGGTGCAGTGCGCCGCCGTCCGGAGCGAGCGAACCATGTGCTCGGCGATCCGCTTGCGCATGACGGACAGCTCGCGGGCGCCCGGCGCCGGCGCAGCAGCTTCGACGGCAGGCTCCTCCTCGCGGTAGGGGGATTCCATGTGCAGCGCCGGTTCCGGCGCCGCTTCCTCGGGCGGCTCCTCCTCGGGTGCCGCTTCGGGGCGCTCGCGCAGGTACGCGAGCACGTCCTTCTTCGTGACGCGCCCACGGCGCCCGCTTCCCTCGATCTGCGAGAGGTCCAGATTGTGCTCCTCGGCCATGCGACGCACGACCGGCGTCACGGGCGGCGCTCGGCCGTCGCCATGCTCGGGCGCGCCGCCGTCGCCGCCGGCGGATGGGCGCTGCTCGCCCCCCGCCGCCGGGGCTTCGGCCGCGGGCGCCGACGGAGCCTCGCCTGCGGCGACCGACGCAGCCGGCGGCTCGATCGTCGCCAGCACCGTGCCGACGTCGACTGTCTCACCGGTCTCGACCAGAATCTCCTTCAGCCGGCCGCCGCCCGGGGCGGGCACCTCGGTCTCGACCTTGTCGGTCGAGATCTCCACGATCGGCTCGTCGGCCTCGACGGCGTCGCCGGGCTGCTTCTTCCAGCCCACGATGGTGCCCTCGGCGACCGACACGCCCATCTGGGGCATCGTGACCTCGAGGAGGCCGCTGTCAATAGGCGAGGAGCTCACGGCACGCGTTCCTCACGTCTTCGACCTGGGGCAGCACGGCGCGCTCGAGCGGCGGGCTGAACGGGATCGGCACGTCCGGCGTGGTGACCCGCACCACCGGACCGTCCAGATCCTCGAAGGCCTCCTCTGCGATCAGCGCAGCGATCTCGGCGGCGACCCCGCACGAGCGCGTCGCCTCCTGCACGAGCACGACCTTGCTCGTCTTGCGCACGCTCTCCAGCACCGCCTCGCGGTCGTAGGGGCAGAGCGAGCGCAGATCGAGCACCTCGATCGAGGCGCCGTCCAGGTCCTCCGTGGCCTCGAGCGCCGTCAACACCATCGCGCCGTAGGTGATCACGGTGAGGTCCTCGCCCGCACGAGCGACGCGGGCCTCGCCGATCGGCGTCTCGTACCGCCCCTCCGTTACCTCGCCCTTGGATCGCCGGTAGAGGTGCTTATGCTCCATGAAGAGCACCGGGCTCGGGTCGCGGATTGCGGCGGCGATCAGCCCCTTCGCGTCATCGGGGGAGGAGGGGGCCACCACCTTGAGCCCCGGAGCCTGCAGGAACCACGCCTCTGGGTTCTGCGAGTGGAAGGGGCCGCCCGAGAAGCCGCCGCCGCTGGGTAGGCGCACGGTCATCGGAACCGAGAGCCCCTGGCGGTAGTGCAGCTTCGCCGCCACGTTCACGAGCTGATCGAAGCCGCAGGAGATGAAGTCCGCGAACTGCATCTCGCACACCGGCCTGAGCCCCTCCACCGCGGCGCCCACGGCGGTGCCGATGATGGCGTTCTCGGCGAGTGGCGTGTCCCAGACGCGGTCCGCCCCGAACTCCTCGATGAACCCGTCGGTGACCTTGAACGCGCCGCCGAAGGCGCCGATGTCCTCGCCCAGGCAGAAGACCGACTCGTCGGCGCGCATCTCCTCGCGCAGCCCGTCGGAGATCGCCTGGAGGTAGGTGAGCTCAGGCACCGTGCGCCTCCGCCGACCAGCGCGACCAGGGCGCCGACCCGTCGCCCAGCTCGGGCTCGGACTCCCCGAACACGCCCGCGGTGGCCCCGCTGGGGTCGGGCATCGGCTGCGCGAGCGCCCACTCCGTCTCCCCGTCGAGCTCCTCCTTCACGGAGGCGCGAATCGGCTCCACGTCGACGCCCTCGGCACCGAGGCGCTCCTCGTAGCGCCGGATCGGGTCGCGCGCCTCCCACTCCTCGAACATCTCCTTCGGCACGTAGCGCATGTCGTCATGCGCGCCGTGACCGTGCATCCGCATCGTCTCGGCCTCGATGAGCGTCGGGCCGCCGCCCGAGCGCGCCCTCTCGCAGGCTTCGGCGGCCGCCGCGAACACCGCCTCGACGTCGTTGCCGTCCACCTTCAAGCCGCGGAAGCCATAGCCCGCTGCGCGCTCGACGGGATCCACGGCGAACTCGCGCTCGTTCGGAGTCGAGTACGCCCACTGGTTGTTCTCGAGCACGAACACGACCGGGAGCTGCCGGACGCCCGCCACGTTCATGGCCTCGTGCCACTGTCCGTTGGCAGTGGCACCGTCGCCGAACCAGGTCATCGCGACGCGCTGCTCGTCGCGCATCTGGAAGGCGAGCGCCAGGCCGCACGCCACGAGCGCCATGTCGGGCAGCATCGAGACCATCTGGACGGCGCCGACGCTCTGGTCGGCGAAGTGCATGTTGGCGTCCTTGCCGCCGGTCACTCCACCGGCGCGTCCCATCATCTGCGCCAGCACCCGGCCGGGGGTGACGCCTCGTACGAGGTGCGCGCCGAGATCGCGGTGCAGGATGCACGTCCGGTCGCGCGGACCGAGGGCGAATGCCGGGCCCACCGCGGTCGCCTCCTGGCCGCGGCCGTCGTAGAACGAGCCCGGCACCTTGCCCTGTCGGTAGAGCGTGAGTGCGCGCTCCTCAGTGGCGCGCATCAGCAGCATGAACCGCAGAAGCACGCGCCGGTCATCGGCGGTCAGCGAGGGCGTTTGTCCCCCGCCCTCCCGCTCGACTCCCGCCTCTCTCGCTGGTGATGTCGCCACGTGCTCCTGACCTCCAGAATCCCTCCCCCAAGGTACCCGGCGAGCCGCGCGCTCACGCGCCGCAGCTCTATTTCCAGGGACATCGGCGTTTGGCCGGATGTCGAGCGACGGGAAGCGCGCCCGGGAGACGAAGTCGAGCGCCGCCGTGCTCACTCCACCGCGGTAGGGCCTGCACCCGAGTAGCCCCGCGGGGTGATGCGAAGTTCGCCGCCCGGGGCGAGGCGCCGTCCTCCAGTCCCGAGGTTGACTGGCTCTCGACCGATTCGATACCAGGAGGCAGCACCGTGTTCACACCATTCCGAACGATCAGCGTCGCGCTGGTCGCGCTTGCGGCGATCGTCGCCGTTCCTGCATTGACAAGCGCCGACAGCGCGCGGGAGATAACCGTACGAGACAAGATCGAGGCGGTGAAGATGATCGACGTCGCGCCGAAGTCGAAGGGCGACCGCATCAGCCTGGGCGGTACTCATGTCTACTCGTCGCCGGCCTCGCCACCCTGGCGCTCTCCGGGGCGCCGGGCGCTTACTCGGGTGTTGCCTTGAACACGATCGACAAGCAGGCGACCTCCGAGCAGGACGGCGCGCAGGTGCGTGCCAGCGGGCCGGATCGGCTGCACGCGCGGCGAACGAAACACGATCCGGGTCAGTGTGCGCCAGGCGGCGACGGGAGCGCGGACACGCGGGACCTGGACGGCGCTCTGCACGGGCGAGGTGCTGCGGGTCGGCGAGCGGCCGTCCCGCCACTCGCCGTCCCGCTCTTCCTCATGCCTTCACCTCTACCGCGGCCGGGGCGGGTTGCTTGGCAGCCCCGGGGGCGGGACGCTTTGCGAAGTAATCCTCTCCTTCGATGCTGATTCGCGGCAGCAGCCGGTCGAGCCAGGAGGGCATCCACCAGCTCGCACGTCCGAGCAGCGTCATCACCGCCGGGACCAGCAGGCAGCGCACCAGAGTGGCGTCGATGGCGATCGCAACCGCGAGCCCCACGCCGAACTCCTTGACGACCGGGTCGCCGTTGAGCACGAAGCTCGTGAAGACGCAGACCATGATCAGCGCCGCCGAGGTGATCACCCGGCCCGTGTTCGCGAGCCCCTCTATCACCGCGCGGGTGGGCCGCTTGGACTCCTCGTAGTGCTCCTTGATCTGGGTGAGCAGGAACACCTCGTAGTCCATCGAGAGGCCGAACAGGATGGCGAACATGAGCAGCGGCACGAAGCTCACGATCGGGATCGAGTGCTCCAGGCCGATCAGGCTCGCGCCCCAGCCCTTCTGGAAGACCGCGGTCACGACCCCGTAAGCCGCGCCCACGGACAGCAGGTTCATGATCGCCGCCTTGGCCGGCACCACCAGCGAGCGGAAGGCCAGCATCAGGACGATGAAGCTCAGCCCGACGACGATGGCGATCATCGCCGGCAGCTTCTCGCTGATGCGCTCGGCGAGATCGATGTAGCCGGCGGTCTGCCCGCCCACGTGGGCGGTGATGTCCGTGCCCTTGGTCGCCTGAGGGATCGTGGTCGAGCGCACGTGACTGACGAGATCCTCCGTCTGGTTCGACGAGGGGGCCGAGTCGGAGATCACCGTGTAGACGGCCGCGTTGCCGCGCTTGTCGAGCGTGGGCGGCGACACCGACTTGACACCCGGCGCCTTCGCGAGCGCGTCCGAGAAGTCGGTGAGGCGCGGGTCGGTGGCCGGCGACTCGGCCTGCTTCTTCTTCTTCTGGAGCTCGTCGGACTGCTTCTGCGTCTGCTGCTTCGCCTGGGCCTCCGCCTGCTGCTGGGTCGCGCCCTGCAGCAGCGCGGTCTGCTCGATCTGCTGCTGCTTCTGCTTCAGCTGCTTCTCCTGCTTGTCGATCTTGTTGAGGTTCTTCTGGTCCGCCTTGGCGGGCTTGCCCAGCTCCGCTGCCACCAGCAGCGGGCCGTTCGTTCCAGCGCCGAACCCCTCACTGATTGCGTCGTAGGCCTGGCGCGCCGTCGTCGACGTCGGCAGAGCGCCAGTGTCGGACTGCCCGAGGTGCAGGTCGAGGACGGGAAGCGCGAGCACAATCAGCACGGCCGTGCTCGCCACCAGCGAGCGCCATGGCCGCTTCGCCACTCCGCGCGCCCACCGTGCCCAGCCATGGGGCTTGTGGTCATCAGGATGGGTGCGCCCGAACTTCACGCGCAGCGCGTTGATCCGCGGCCCGAGCGCGCCCAGCAGCGCCGGCAGGAGCGTGGTCGCGCCGAGAACGGACACGACGACCGCGATGGCCGCGGTGAAGCCGAGCTTGGTGACCAGCGGGATCCCGGCAAAGACGAGCGAGCAGAGGGCGATCACCACCGTGGTGCCGGCGAACAGGACCGCGCCGCCGGCCGTGGCGGTCGCGCGCGCGATCGACTCCCGCATCTCCATCCCGTCGCGCAGCTGCAGCTTGTGCCGGGTGACGATGAAGAGCGCGTAGTCGATCCCAACGCCCAGCCCGATCATGGTGGCGAGCGTCGGCGCGGTGGTCGGCACGTCCGTCAGCAGGCCGAGCACGCTGATGAGCGCGAGCGAGCTGACGAGGCCCAGGATCGCGGTCACGATCGGCAGCGCCATCGCCGTCGCCGTCCCGAACGCGAACAGGAGGATCACGACCGCTGCGGCCAGGCCGATGGCCTCGCTCTCGTGCGTGCTCGGCTTCGAGAGCTGCTGTCCGGCGTAGCCGCCGAGCGACACGTCGAGGCCGGCGTCGCGTGCGGGATCGCCCGCATCGAGCACCTGCTGCGCCTCGTCCTTGGTGATGTCGCTCTGGCTGACGTCCAGGGTGACCGGGATGTAGGCGATCGTCTTGTCCTTGGAGAGGAACGCCGATCCCTCGTCGCTCAGCGGGTTGACCGCCTTTACGACGTGTGGGGTGTTCCGCACGTCCTTGACGGTGTCGTCGACGGCCTGCTTGTTCTTCGAGTCGGTGAGCTTCCCGTGGTGCGACTCGAGCACGAACGGGTTGCTGCCGTAGGCCTGGTTCGGCAGCCGCTCTTCGAGCACGTCGGTGGCCTTGGTCGACCCCGTGCCCGGAAGCGTGAGGTCGTCGCTGGTCTTGTGCCCTGCGGCCCGACCCATGATGGCCAGGCCCACCGCGGCCACGATCCAGACCGCGACCACGGGCCTCCAGTGTCGAGCGCAGAACC
>DATDLN010000207.1:0-36138 GCA_036519295.1 Thermoleophilaceae bacterium | reverse complement strand
CGTGGTCACCGGTCTCGAGCAGATGGGCGGTTAGTGATCCCAAGATCTCTCCTCCCTGTCATTCCGCATGTCCAAACTTCTCCTCGTGTTAGTTCCTTGGGTCGGCGACGCAGCGGAACGCCTTGGCGCCGGCGGCGGTGTTGGGTGTGATCCCGACGCCGCCCGTCTCCGTGTTGACATAGAGCACGTCCACTCGTCCGGGGTCGGACGTGGATGGGTAGACAGTGCGCGTGAGCTCGCCGCCAGCGGCGAGTGTTATGCCCGCGTCGCCGATTGCAGTCATTAACTCGTCGTGACCCGGGAGCCTCCGACCAGGGCCTTCATTCCGATCGGTTCCCTCGCAGGCGACCGCGGCGGCTCCGTACGGAAGGGGGGCACGGGCCGCGATCTCCACGCACACGTTCGAAACGGGAATCGTTGCTTCAGGACATCGCACAAGCAATCTCTCCGCCGTGACACCGTTGAGCCGGTCAGCGTTCCTAGCCCTGCGTACAGTGCCGAGCCGGGACTCCTTGATCCGGCTTCCACCGAGCGTGTCACGGCGTATATCCCGGGACGTGAGGGATCCGTTCTTCACGCTGCGACCGGTGATGGTCAAGGCCGCGTAGGACGAGCCGCCCAAGGCTATGAAGACGGCCAGAGTGGCCATCACGTTCGCGTAGGTGAGACGTCGCCGTATCGCTTCGATCACGGTACCTCCGTTTCCGCAGGGCCTGTCCGGCGGTAAACCCGAGTCGCGCGCGGGAGTCTCGCGTTAGACGCACCCTGGCGACACAGGTCCCGCACGAGGAACCTCGTGTCACCGACACGGGCGTCCTCTTACCTTGATCCGGATCGGACGTGTGAGGCCGGTCTCGAACGGATAGCCCGCCTCGGCCGGCAGCCGAGCCCGGAAGCGGTAGCGAGTCACACCGCAGGTGCGCCGGAAGCGGTAAGGGACGCGCCAGCCGCCCTGCGCGTCGGTGAGCGTTGTGCGGAAGGTCTGCCACTGACCGGAGAGGACCACCTGGAGCTCGATCAGCTTGCCCGTGGCCGGCGGGGGGAGCGAGCGCAAACGGCCAACGAAGTGCACCGCCTGCCCGTTCCGGACGTGCCGCGGACGGGCGCGGATGCTGGACGCAGCGGGTACGAACAGACTTACCTCGCTTGCGGTCGGCAAGGTGAGCGGCGTCCCGTGGTACACGAATCGCAGCGTGCGTGTCGAGCTGGCCGGGGTGACGTAAGTGAAGCTGCCCTGGGCGTCCGTCCGGAGGGCTCCGACGAGCTGCTCCGGGCTCGTCGCGCTTCGCGACAGGATTTGCACCTCGGCGTCCGGTAGCGGTTGGCCGTCGCGGTTTTCGAGGCGCCCGCCGATCGTCACCTGGCGACCGAAACTCACGCGAGCCGACGGCTCGAATGTCGGCACCTCGCGACGCACCCGGCGACGCTTACCGCCGCGCTCGACCGTGGTTCGCTCGGTTCGCCTCCCGATCACGCCCGCACGCAGGGCGGTCGGCATCCGCAGCGGAAGGTTGACGGCGACCGGGCGGCCATCGACCCACTTGTCAGTGCTGTTCTGGTTCGCCGCGTGGTCGCGTGCCGTCGCGCGCAGCAGGTAGGTCCCCGGAGGCAACGCGGCGTCGTCGATTCGCGCGAGCAGTCGACTGCTCTCCTGTTTGGTTGGGAGTCCCTGCCAGACACCGGAACCCTCGCGGCTGAGCTCGATCTGTCCAGCGGCGAGTCCCGACACTTGATCGGTAACGAGGACCGAGACCAAAGTGGGATCGGAGGCGGGCGGGGGCTCGAAGCCCAGCTGTGGAGGCTCCGGGTCGAACCGCAACGTGACCGGCACGGATGCGTTGGCTGGCTCCTGGTTCCCGGCAGCGTCTTCACGCCAGAGCCGGAGCTGCCATTCGCCGGGAGCCGGCATGTGGAGGTCCGCGAGCCGCCTGATTCCAGCGCCCGACTGACTGCCGTCGGCGCAGCCGTTCCCGTCGGCGCGGCATAGACGGTAGTGAGCACTTGCAATCGGCGCGCGGTCGCCCACATCTGGGTTTTCCCACGTGAGGTCGAAGTCGTTCTGGTTCCTCCAGGCGTCCCCACCTTCGACCTGCAGCGGCACGACACCGGGTGCGGTGTTGTCGACCCGCACCGTGACCGGCGTCGACGCGGCTACATTTTCGGCGGCGTCGTCCGCCGTGACCGCGAGGGTCTGCGTGCCCTCCCCAAGCACGCCTGTGTCGACGCGGATGGCGCCGGGGCCGTTCGGGCAAGGAGTTTGCTGAGCGTAGTAGCACCCGCGCCAGTGCTCTCCAAAAGCAGCACCGCCCACAACAGCCCGTGCCACCTTCACCCCCACGTTGTCCGCCGCGTCGTAGTTCACGGTCTGCTCGCCCCTGACCCACTGCCCCAAGGTGAAGGCGGTGTCCTGAAGAATCTGCACTGAGGGCAGTAGCGGGTCCACCACCGTGATCTCCGCCTTGAGGGTCCGGATGAAGTTCCGGCCCCGGGCGGAGCAGTACGGGACTCCCGGCGCCCCCACGCAGACAGCCCGCTGCACGAACCTGGTGGTTCCCGGGATCGGTTCGGTCTTCCGACCGGGCCAACCGGCGGCCTGCGCCCGGCCGGGGCGCGGACAACCGCTGTTCGCGCGCACGTTCTTGATCGGTTTCGTTGGTGCGCCGGGACCGTCGGCCCAGACCTGCAGCGCGTAGCGGCAGTCTCGTCGCTGACCGTGCCCCGACCAGCGGACGGCGAAGTATGTGCCCGGTGGGGCTGTGAGGGTGAAGTAGGAGCGGGCGCCACGAGCCACACGGCCTGAGCGAACTACGTTGCCGGTGACGAGCCCTCGCAGCCCGGAGCCCTCGGGATCACACGCGCGCTTCCACATCATGCCGCGCGTCGCGAAGTCCTCGAACGCCTGCGTCGAGTAGTTCGGTGCGTCGGACCCGCAGGTGTTGATCGTGAACGCGCCGGCGGCGGCCCCACTCGGGTGGCCAAGGGATGCGAGGCCCGCCGCTGCAGCGACGATCACCAGGGGAGTGAGGTGCTGCCTACCCATTTCCCACCTGTCCGGGACCGCGGTCCGTCATTCGTGTGGAGTGATGTTCATCGGCCGTTGTTCTAAGTCCCGAGTGGCGAGAATCTCTCCCCCCCTCGAAATCAGAGCCCAAGGCCGCCCGAGCCTATCCGGGCGCACCAGCCTCAGATGGGTGGTTGTCTCGCGCCCGAAGGTGACTACTCCGCTCTTTGCGGAAAACCGATGAGGGCGGCGCTACGCCAATCGTGTCGAAGAGTCCGAGACGGAGCACCTCGACAGCCGGACGCCAGGTGTCGTCCTGGATAGGCCAGGCAGGAGGTGGGCAAAGCAGGACGGTGGCCGCCGCGCGCCGGCGGGCCCGGGGGCCCGCCCCCGGCCGCCCCCTCAGCCGTGAATCAGCCAGCCATCCGTCGCTCGCGCGGCCTCCATCACCGTCTCGGCGAACGCCGGGTGGGGATGGATTGTGCGGGCGACCTCGTGGAAGCCGCCTTCCAGCACGCGGGCGTTCACGAGCTCTTGGATCAGGTCGGCCGCCTTCACGGAGCAGATGTGGCCGCCGAGGATCTCGCCGTACTTCTTGTCGCCGACGATCTTCACCAGGCCGGCTCGGTCCCCGTAGACGGTCGGAGCGCCGACGGCTCCCATCGGCACCTTCCCGATCACCACGTCGTAGCCCGCCTCGCGAGCAGCCTTCTCGGTCAGTCCAAACGACGCGACCTGGGGGTAGCAGAAGGTGACGGCCGGGATGTACGTGTAGTCGATCTCGTGGACCTCGTTTCCAGCGGCGTCCTCGACCGCGATGATCCCCTCGTCGGAAGCCTTGTGGGCGAGCGCGGGCCCAGGAACCATGTCGCCGATCGCCCAGACCCCCTCGCGCGAGGTGCGCAGCCGGCCGTCGACCTTGATGAAACCGCGCTCGTCGCGCTCGATCCCGGCCTCGTCGAGCCCCAGCCCCTCGACGTCCGGACCGCGCCCCGCAGCAATCACGAGGTAGTCGAACTCCTCCGAGTTGCCATCCCATGACACCGAGACGCCCGAGTCCGACGCCTCAGCCCCCTCCACCTTCGCGCCCGTCTCGATGCGGACGTTCTGCTTGCGGATCTCGCGCGCGCAGGCTTTCGCGATCTCCTCGTCCTCGAGCGGCAGGATCTGGTCGAGCACCTCGAGCAGCAGCACCTCCGTCCCGAGCCGCCCCAGCGCGGACGCGATCTCCGTACCCGACGCGCCTGCCCCGATGACGCAGAGCCGCGAGGGCTGCTCGTTCAGCAGCCACATGCCCGCCGTGTCCAGGATGCGCCCGCCGAACTCGAGGCCGAGGATCGGCTTGGCCACCGAGCCGGTGGCGAGCACCACGCGGTCGGTCTCGATCTCGGTGCCGTCGAACTGGCCGCCGATCCTCACGTTGGCGTCGTCGGTCACCGCGCCGAAGCCCTCGATGAGGTCGATCTTGTTCTTCTCGAAGAGCATCCCGACGCCGCCGGTGAGGGTCTTGACCACCTTGTCGCGATGCTTGGCGGCGCCGGTGTAGTCGAACGAGCTGCCGTTCACCGAGATGCCGAAGTTGCGCGCGTGCTCGACCTCCTGCATGACCTCCGCCACGCGCAGGATCGCCTTGGCCGGAATGCACGCCTCGTTCAGGCATCGCCCGCCGACGTTTTCCTTCTCCACCACGGCCGTCTTCATCCCGAGCTGGGCGGAGCGGATCGCCGCGACGTAGCCGCCCGGGCCCGAGCCGATCACGATGCAGTCGTATTTGCTCTCAGGCATGGCTGGGGCGTGAGACTACCTACCGGCGTCCGGGGCGCTCTGGCATCTGAATCCGCGCCATCGCCTTCACCAGAAACCAGAACAGCGCGCCGGCCGCGCACAGGATCGCCACGAGCAGCACGGCGGCCCAGGCGCTCGTCGCCGTGACGAGAGCGAGCGACGAGATGATGAGCGTGATCCCCAGCAGTGTCTGCATGCCGAGGACGGCCCAGTAGCGGGCCTTCCACATGCCGTAGGCGACCACGCAAAGCAGGCCCGTGACGAGCAGGCTTCCGGCGATGGCCGCGCCGCGGTCGTCACCGGACGCCGGCGCGGCGTCCCAGTCTGCGACCAAGGCGACCAGATTCGCGAGCGCGAAGACGCCCGCAGCGACCGCACCAACGGTCACGGCAGTGGGACGCTCGCCCGCGCGGAGCGGCTCGAGCGCGGCGCGCGCCGCCTCGTCCTTGGCGCGGCCGCGCGCGTAGCCGCGCTCGAGAGCAGAGCCGCCCGGTTCCGCGGAACCGACCGGCGCCCGCGGCACGCGACGGCGCTCCTTGCGCCGCTTACGGCTTGCCTTCTGCGCCACCGGAGGCCTCGTCGAGCGCGGCGCGGAGAGTCTCGGCAGCCGCTCCCGGATCCGGCGCGTCCCGGATTGCGCGCACCACAACGATCCGCGAGGCGCCGGCTTCAATCACCTCTCGGACGTTACCGAGGTCGATCCCGCCGATCGCGAACCAGGGCCGGTCGCCCGCGTGCGATGCCGCGTAGCGGACGTATTCGAGCCCCGCGCCCTGACGCCCCTCCTTCGTCGGGGTCTCCCATACCGGGCCGACGCTGAGCTCGTCCGCCTCGAAGGAGGCCAGGGCGGCGTCCAGCTGGGCCGGCGAGTGCGTCGAAAGCCCCACGAGCCGGTCGGCGGGAAGAAGTCGCCGAACCTCCGCCGGCGGCATGTCCTCCTGCCCGACGTGGATCCCGTCGGCCCCGCAGTCGAGCGCGAGGTCCGCACGGTCGTTCAGCCAGAAGAGTGCCTCGCTTCGTTCGCACACCCGCCGGAAGATCTCCGCCGCCGCGAGCAGCTCGGCGTCGCTCGCGGACTTGTCGCGGAGCTGAACCATGTCCACGCCGCCCGCGACCGCCGCAGTGAGCAGCTGCTCCAAACCCGGCCGGATGTCGGTGACGAAGTAGAGCCGGGCCCGGCGCAGCCGCTCGCGGCGATCCAATGAACTACGACTAAGTGGTCACCACCTCAATTACGCTCGCGCTCGGACGGCCAGCACTGCGCCAGCCACGCCGCTGGCTCGCCCGATCATCGACCGTAATTTCGGTGGGGACCACTACGGGTTGAAGGTGCTCGTGCGGAGCGTCTTCCGCACCGTGTTGTACGCGGGCCGAGCCGTCCCGTTCACGTTGACCAGCCCCGCGTCGAAGCGGTTGCTCCTCGTCTGGCCGAACCAGTTGTAGATGTACAGCCGCTTGATCCGCGAGCGGTAGCGCTTCGCGAGCGAGAACATTCGCTTCACGGCCTTGTTCTGCCGGCTCAGGCTGAACGGGAAGAGAGTGCCGCCGCCGGGGAGCACGAACCGCGCCAGGCCGCCCGTCTCGGTCAGCCAGATCTCGCCCCTCACCGCCCTGACGAGGCGCGCGGTACCGCCGAACTTCTGGCCCTTGCGCGGGTTCGTGTCACGGTAGTTGTGGAGGCCCCACAGCCTCGGCCTGATTGCGGTCCGCCTGAATACGCTGAGCCAGCGCTCCATGTTCGTCTCGTCGATCACGTCGGCGGCGACGATCTTGCAGCCGCGGCAGAGCTCGCGCACGACGTTGTAGTACTGCGCCGCGCGCTTCGGATTCTTGAAGGTCGGCTGGCTGCGGTGGTTGGCCTCGTTCCACGGGCTGACGATCCTCACGAACCGCCAGCGCTTGCGGAACGCCTTGAAGGCCTTCGTGAACTCGCTCACGGTCGGGAGCTTGCACGGCCTCCGCGGGCATCTCGAGCCAACCGACTGACTGAACGAGACCAGCGGTTCCACGCCGGCCGCGCGAGCGGCGTCCAGCCAGTTGTCAAGTGCTGCCGCCTGACCACGCTTTAGGGCGACGTTCCAGGCGGGGAAGACGCGCGAGCGCTTCACGTTCAGCTGGTTGAAGAGCGGCTGCGTGAACATCGCCGGGCTCTGGTCGGAGACCCCGACGAGCACGGCAGCTTCCGCCCGACTGGAGCCGGCGGTGAGAGCGCACGCGGCCAGCACCGCAAGGGACGCGAGGCATGCGAGCTTGCGAGACATGTTCCTCCTGAGCGTAATCGGGTTCACTTCACTGGATGGTCGCCACTACCGGGTTGCCGCCTCGGCCGCGCGGCTGCTCTGGCCGTCGTATACGAACCGGTAGCGGCGCTGCGCAGCATTCGAGATCTCGAAGCGGGCGCTGAAGTAGCCCTGCGCGTTGTCCACGGTGAGCGGGGCGCCGAGGTCGCTGAACTCGCCGCCCGCCCGACGCTCCTGGACCTGGACGACCCCCCCCGCGCCACCCGGACGGGCTGCCCCCCACACCTCGACCGCACCCGGGCCGAGCAGGCGCACGAAGATCGGCAACCGGTATCCGTCGTACACCCCCTTCTTTGCACGGCCGTCGTCGAAGCGCAGCCCACCCTGCCAGGTGCCGAAGACGTCCCCTCGGCGACGGACCGGCGTGTCGGTCAACGTGTACTGCGAGAAGCTCGCCACGCGATCGTTCCGCAGCGAGAGCCAGAGCTCGGACTCGGCCATGAAGGCGGGAATGCGCGACAGTCTCGTCTGGAATCGGTCGGGTGGGTTCGATTGGAAGCCGAACTCGGTGTTCCAGATCGGCAGCCGAGGACCGTCTATCCGGCCCTTGCTTCGCGCGATGTCGAGCGCCCGGGCGATGCGCCCGTACGAGCGGATCGTGGCGTCGTCGCTCGACGGCTCCCTTCCTCGCGGCCCATTCGGACGCGTGTAGGGGTGATAGGCGAAGCCTGTTACGCCCGTAATCGGCCTGTAGCGCTGGCAGCCGCGGAGGCTTGCGGCGCGGCCCTGGAAGGGGTGCCAGCTCGAGTCGAGGCAGAAGAACTCGCGGAGAAAGCGCAGCGGCTTGATCGTGTTCTTTCGGAAGTAGCGCGACTTGCCGATCGGAAGCAGCTCGCCGAAGAGGATCGTGTTGCCGGCGTGGCCGGAGCGGCCTAGGCCCGACACCGCCTCACGCACGAGAGAGCGGTAGCGGTGCGGCGCGAACGGCACCCGCCTGCGGGTCGCCTGGGGGTACAGGAAGCCCGGATGGTTCGGTTCGTTGCCGATCGTCCAGATGTCCACGGTCGGGAAGTGGCGGCCGGCGGCCTCGGCGAAGCTGCCGAAGGCCCGCGGGCTCGGCCGGTCGACCCCAACCCGGTCGCCCCGGCGCGCCGTCGCCCAGCCGGGATAGGGCGGGCTGAGCGCGAGCATCACGCCCATGCCGCGTGCCTGGGCGTCGCGAACCAGCGCGTCGTAGCGCGCCCAGCCCGGATACTGGGCCGGATCCGCCGCTACGAAGCCGGCGGGGCGGTTGCGACCCCGCGGCGCCACATCCGCCCAGTTGAGCTGCGCCTTGATCACGTCCACTCCGAGGCTTCTCAGCTCGTCGAGCGTCCGCTCTCGTGCGGCGTCTCCGCGCTCGAGCAGGTTATGGTCATCCTGGAACAGCGCGTGCTGGTTCCAGCTCGCCGCCGCCATCGCGGGCAGGGCCGCCGGCACGAGCATGGCAAGAAGGATCGAAAAACTCAGTCTGAAGCGCATCGTTGCGAGGAGAGGTCGGGTGCGCCGTCACCGCGGGCGGCCGTGCCCCCCGTGGCACGCCTACACCCCTGCCCGGTTCTAACACGGCCGAAGCGCCCGGTTGCGGTGGTTACCGAATCGTTTTACAAGTCCCCATATCCATTCATTCCGTGAACGGGCCCCTGCTCCTGCTTTCGATCGCAGCGGCGCTGCTCGCCGCCGCGCCCGCGGCCGAGGCCGCGCCCCGTCGGGTGCCTTTCGGCTTCTACGGGGTGATGTGGGACAGGGCCGCAGCCGTCGCGCCCGACGCCGACCAGACGGCGCAATGGAGCCTCATGGCCCGCTCCGGGGTCGAGTCGGTGCGCACGGTTTTCTCCTGGGCCAAGGCACAGCCCGAGGGCGGACAGCCGCCGAGCTTCGCTGCCACGGACCAGGTGGTCGCCCTCGCGGCGGCTCGCAATATTCGGCTACTGCCGATCGTGGTGGGCACGCCCAGATGGGCGGCCCGCGATCCGAGCGACGGCCGAGCGTCGCCTCCCGCCCGGATCGAGGACTACACGGCCTATCTCCAGGCGCTCGTGCAGCGCTACGGACCGCAGGGGAGCTTCTGGACGGAACGCCCGGACCTGCCGCGTCGGCCGCTGCGGGAATGGCAGATCTGGAATGAGCCGCACCTCGATTACTACTGGCATGTTCCCGGTGACGGCCCGACGGCGTGGGCCACTGAGTACGTTGCTCTCCTACACGAGTCGAAGCGGGCGATCGAGAGCATCGACCCGGGCGCAGCCATCGTGCTCGCCGCCCTCGCCGACGCCTCGTGGAAGATCCTGACCACGCTCTACCGCGCGGGCGTGCGAGGCAGCTTCGACGCAGTGGGGATCAACATCTTCACGGCCCGGCCCGGCTTCGTGATCGCGGCGGCCCGCCTCGTGCGCCGGGTGCTTCGGCGCGAGCACGAGGGGCGCAAGCCGATCTGGGTGACGGAGACCACGTTCCCGGCGGGCAAGGGCCGCGTCGCGCGGCCGCCGCTCTCCTGGCAGCAGAACTGGTACACGACGGATCGCGGCATGGCTTCGCGGCTGCGCAAGCTGTACCGGCTCGGTCAGCGCAACCGCCGCCGCCTGCGCCTCGCTCGCATCTACTGGTACACGTGGGCCTCGGCCTACGACGGCCAGGACGACCTGTTCGAGTACGCGGGCTTGATCCAGTACGGCTCCTCGCTGAGTCCCCGGCCCGCGTTGACCGCCTACGCCCGGAGCGCGCGGCGCGCCGAGGGCTGCCACAAGACGGCCGCGGGAACCTGCAGCTAGCCCGAGCCGGCGGGCGGAAGGCTGATCGCCGCTCCCGGCCGCCTGACGCGCCCGCGGTTGCTCTGGTACCAGCGTTGGAGCGCGCGGTACTGGGGGTATTTCGCGCCCCTGCGCGTCATCAGGCCGGTGTTGAAGTAGGCCCCCGGCGCATTCCGCGGCGGCGACACGAGCAGGTAATGAAGCTGGCTCCTGACGCGCCCGTTCTTCAACGCCATACCGAACGCCTGTGCCAGGTAGCGCGACCGCTGCTTCGACGGCAGCGACCTGTGGCCATCCTGGAGGTACCCGAACTCCGTGAGATAAAGGGGCATCCGCCCGCCGCCGTTGAAGCGGAGGGCCCCGGTACGGGCGATGCGGTCGATGGCGCGAGTGAGATTCGACAGGCTGCCTATCGTCGCGTTGTCGGCGCCGGGATAGCGGTAGTTCGGGGCGTGCCGGAAGTCGTATGGGTGGTGGGCATAGCCGTCGGCCTTGAGCACCGGGCAGCGGCGCACGCGCTTCCAGCGGCTGTTCACGCAGGCGAGTGAGCGCAGGAACGCGATCGGAGCCGTGGAGAAGCCCGGGCGGGCGTAGGGACTGGTCTCGCCAATCAGGACCTTGGCAGCGGGGTCGGCCTTCTTGACCGCCGCATAGCCGCGCTGGTACAGGCTCCGGTAAAGCCCCGGGCCGTTCTTCAGCGGCCCCAGCCACGTGCGCCAGTTCGGCTCGTTCCAGATGCTGTAGCGGTCCACCCGACCCTTGAAATGCTCGGCCAGCGCGGACGCGAACTCACCGAAGTAGCGCGTGTTCGGCTGCCACCCGCTGACCTTGCGGTTGCCGGACGCCCACACCGGGGCCGGCCCGGTGATCGACAGGTGCACTCGTATGCCGTTCTCCGCCGCGGCGTCGATCAGGGAATCCAGCCCGGGGAAGATCCAGAGCACCTGCTGGGGCTTGCGGCGGGCCCTCCACTGCGACTTCGGCATCGAGTACGCCCAGTTCGCGTTCACCCGCAGCCGGGTCACCCCCAGAGCCCGAGCGTGGCGGAAGGCCTGCTTGCGGTCGATGTAGCGCTCTCCGACGAAGACGGTGTCGTCCTGGAGGGCGATCTCGAGATTCCGGGCCGCCTCGGCGCCGCGCGGAAGCGCAGCGGAGGCGAACAGGACGCCCGCGAGCACCGCAAGTACCGCGAGCGGACGTGGGGAGATCGAGCGCGGGAAGGGCGTTGTGTTCACCTGGGTTCCTCGGGTGCAGGTCGTCAGCGGGCTACGGGCGACTTGTCTCGCCTGCGTCCCCCGATCGAGATTCGGTACTTGACGTCCGCCGCCCGCCGGACGTGGAAGACCCTGCGGAAGTAACCGGCCGCGTTCAGAGGTGCGAGGCCGACGGAACGGTAGCTGCCGCCGGGGACGCGGGCGGAGATGTTGGCGCGACGGCCGCTCCCCGCGCGCGATCCGCCGAAGACCTCGACCGAGTTCTCTCCGAGCAGGCGGACGAAGGCGGGCATCGGAAATGCGTCGTACACGCCGGGCTTCCTGCGGCCGTCGTCGAAACGCAGTCCCATCTGGAAGGACGAGTACGCGAGGAACCTGCTGCCGCTGTTCCGCGGCGGGGCGTCCCGGATCGTGTACTGCGAGTAGCTGCGTACGCGAGGGTTGCGGAAGGCGATCCATTCGCTTTCGTCCATGAGCCCCGGAACCCTGCGAATCGCGAACTGGAACGGGTCCGGCGGGTTGGTCTGATAGCCGAACTCCGTGATCCACACCGGCAGCCCGCGGGGCAGCCGCCCGCGGCGGGCGATTGCGTCGAGCGTCCGCGTGAGATCGCGCAGCGCGCCTATCGGCGCTTCGTCGCGCTTGCCGCTGGCGTGAACGCCGCCGCCCGGCGTGTACGGGTGATGGGCGATGCCGGAGGTCGGAATGCGTCCCAGGTCGCCGCAATCGCGGACCCGCGCTGCCCGCCCGTGGTAGGGCCGGAAGCTGCGGTCGAGGCACGCCATCTCGCGCAGGAACTCGAGCGGCGGCACCTTGCGGGGCGAGCCCGCCCCCAGCGGCATCAGCTCGCCGAGCAAGATCGTGTCGCCGCCGTGACCGGTCGCGCGTAGACCGCGGTGTCCCGCCAGGTAGAGCTTCCGGTACACGGTGGGCGAGACCGGCGTGCCGTTCTTTGCCCGCTGGGGCGCGAGCCAGCTGAACAGGTTGGGCTCGTTCCAGATCGACCACAGGGCGACTCGCGGCAGGCCGCCGAGCGAGCCGGAGTAGCGCTCACCCGCGGCTCGCGCGAACAGTCCGAACTCTCGCGCGCTCGGACGGTAGGTGCCCCGGTACCGGCCGCGCTTGGGCGTTGCCCAATCAGGGGCACGATTGCCGAGCGCCAGGAACGGGCGCATCCCCCGGTCGACGATCCCCTGGACGATCTCGTCGTAGATGCCCCAGGCATAGCCGGCGGGATCCGCCGCATCGAAGCCCGCGGGCTTTCGCCGGCCCTCCGGCGCGATCTCGTTCCAGTACACCTGGACCTTGACCACATCGGCGCCGAGCTCGCGCATCTCGTCGAGCGTCCGCGCCCGGGTGGCGCTGTCGAAACGGAGCAGCAGGTCGTCGTCCTGCATGACGGTCAGCTGTCGGCTGTTCGCGTGTGCGGACGGCGCGGCTAGGCCGACCGCCGCGACCGCGGCGCACAGCAGGGCGAACGTCGAGCGTCGTCTCATGAAGGTGGTTGGAGCCGAGTTGGCTCCGAGGTCCCCTGGATAAACAGCCCGGGCACGCGGAGTTGCGCTACGGGCGAGCGGGATTCCTATCAGATGGGTCAGTCGGTCCGCCCGGCACGGCCGGAGCCCTCACTACGATCCCACCCGTGGGTATCGGCATGTCCATCTTCCTGATCGCGGCGGGCGCCATTCTCCGGTACGCCGTCACGGTCACGGTCTCCGGGGTCGAGCTGCAGACCGTTGGGCTGATCCTGATGATCGTGGGGATCATCGGCCTGGTGATCTCACTCGCCGTCGTGTTCGGGGGCGGCCGGCGGGGCCCGGACGAATACCCCACGCGTCGATACGATTGAGGCCACACGGGAGCTCGGGTAAACCGGGCTGAGAGGGCGGCTGCGGCGCCGCCGACCGTCGAACCTGACCCGGGTAATGCCGGCGAAGGGAAGGTGATGGAACTGCCGCGAAGCACACGCTACGACGCTGTCGTCATTGGCGCCGGAATGATCGGGCTCGCTTGCGCCTGGCGGGCGCGCCGGCGCGGCCTCTCCGTGCTCGTAGTGGATCGCGCCGCGGCGCCGGGTGCGGGCGCCTCGGGCGTCGCTGCCGGAATGCTCGCGCCGGTGACCGAGGCGGACTTCGGCGAGGAGGGGCCGCTGCGCGTGAACCTGGCGGGGCGCGACCGCTGGTCCGCGTTCGCGGCCGAGCTCGAGGAACAGAGCGGCCTGCCCACCGGCTACCGGGACAGCGGCGCCCTCGTCGTCGCCGCGGACCGCGACGATGCCGAGGCGCTGCACCGCCTGCACGACTTCCAGCGCAGCCTCGGCCTCGAGGCCGACTGGCTGCCGGCCTCGCGGTGCCGCCGGCTCGAGCCGGGACTCTCGCCCCGGATTGCCGGGGGGATCCTCGCCCCGCAGGACGGGAGCGCGGATCCTCGCGCCACGGTCGCCGCGCTGGCCGAGGTGGTCGAGGAGCTGGCCCTCGGCACCGAGGTGGAGGCGATCGAGCACGATGGCACGCAGGTGACCGGGGTGCGGACTCCCGCCGGGGTCATCGACTGCGAGCACGTCGTCGTGGCCGCCGGGGCGTGGAGCGCCGCGCTCGCTCCGGGCGAGGCCCCGCCCGTACGGCCGGTGAAGGGCCAGATCCTCGAGCTTCGTGCGCGGGGCGCGATGCCGGATCCACTCGAGCGCGTGGTGCGCACGCCCCGCTGCTACCTGGTGGCGCGCGGCGACGGCCGGGTGGTCCTCGGCGCGACCGTCGAGGAGCAGGGCTTCGACACCGCCGTGACTGCCGACGGCGTCTACCGCCTGCTGGAGGCCGCATGGGAGGTCCTTCCCGAGGTCGGCGAGCTGGAGCTCGTGGCGGCGCGTGCCGGCCTGCGGCCGGGAACGCCCGACAACACGCCGCTGGTCGGCCCCGGCGAGCCGGAGGGCCTCGTCTGGGCCACCGGCCACTGGCGCAACGGCGTGCTGCTGGCGCCGCTCACCGGCGACGCGGTCGCCGGACTGCTCGCCGGGGAGCCCCTCTCAGAGAAGCTTGCACCGCTCGCGCCGGGCCGATTCGTGGGGGCGAGCGCATGACCGCGGTCACCGTCAACGGCGAGCCGCACGAGCTTCCCGCGGACGCGACGGTCGAAATGGCCGTGCGCGAGCTGGGCGCCCCCGAGCGCGGCGTGGCGGTCGCCCTCGACGGCGAGGTGGTGCCACGCGGCGACTGGGCGAGCACTCGGGTGCACGACGGCCAGCAGGTCGAGGTGCTGCGCGCGGTGCAGGGAGGGAGCTAGTGCTCGAGATCGCGGGACGGAGCTTCGTGTCGCGGCTGATCCTCGGCACGGGCGGCTTCCGCAATCTCGAGGTGATGGCCGAGGCCGCTCGCGAGTCCGGCGCCGAGTTGGCGACGGTGGCGATGCGGCGCGTCGACCCCACCGCTCGGGGCTCGATCGTCGACGTCCTCGAGGAGAACGGCCTCGAGATCCTGCCCAACACGGCCGGCTGCTTCACCGCGCGCGATGCGGTGACCACCGCGAAGCTCGCCCGCGAGGCGCTCGGCGGCGAGTGGGTGAAGCTCGAGGTGATCGGCGACGACCGCACCCTCCTGCCCGACCCGGCCGAGCTCCTCGAGGCGGCGGAGATTCTCGTGGCCGACGGCTTCACCGTGCTGCCCTACACGAGCGACGACCCCGTTCTCGCCCGCCGGCTCGAGGACGTCGGCTGCGCAGCGGTGATGCCGCTCGGCTCGCCGATCGGGAGCGGCATGGGGATCAACAACGCCTACAACCTGCGCCTGATAATCGAGGCCGCGCGCGTGCCGGTGATCCTCGACGCCGGGATCGGCACCGCTTCCGATGCCGCCCTGGCGATGGAGGCGGGCTGCGATGCCGTCCTGCTGGCGAGCGCGATCTCCCGCGCCGCCGACCCACCGGCGATGGCGCGCGCCATGCGCAAGGCGGTCGAGGCGGGCGTGGAGGCGCGCCGGGCCGGCCGAATCCCGCGGCGCCACTATGCGCGGGCGTCCTCGCCTGAGGAGGGCCTGGCCGAGCTGGAGCGGGCGGAGCCGAGCGCTCCGGCCACGTGACCGGCGAGATCGAGCGCGTCGCGCTCGACTCCCTCGCGGAGCGCTGGCGCGGCGGCTGGGAGGGCGCCGGCTTCGAAGGCTGCTGCACCCCGGACGTGAGCTATGAGGATCCGGTGGCCGTCGACCCGCTTCGCGGAGTCGAGGCGCTCGACCGTCACGCCGCGGGGCTGCGCGGCGCATTCCCGGACCTCACTATCGAGCCCACCGCACCCCCACTCGTCCGCGGCGTCCACGCGTGCTTCCCCTGGCGCGCCAGGGGGACCCACAGTGGCGATCTCGGGGCGATGCTGCCGGCCACCGACCGGTTTGTCGCCCTGCACGGCGTGCACTACATCGAGCTCAGCGACGGCGCCGTCCGGCGGGCGCGCGGCTTCTTCGATCTCTACGACGCGGCCACGCAGCTCGGCCTCCTGCCCTCGCGCGGAGGGGTGGGTGAGACGGCGCTGCTCCTGCTGCGGGGCTTTGGCCTGAGGCGCCGCCCGGCCTGAGGCTTGGGCGCTACTTCACAGTGACGGTGCCCGCCATTCCTGGCGCGTGCACTCGGCACACGTAGGGGTACTTGCCCGGCTTGTCGAAGGTGAACTTGAACGTGTCGCCCTCGTTCATGCCGCCCGTCGGCCCTGACGAGAAGTCGCCGCCCGGGCCGCTCCCGTCCACGTCGTGCGAGACGGCCTCGTCGTTGGTCCAGGTCACGGTCTGGCCGGCCTTGATCGTCACGTCGGCGGGATGGAACTGGATGTCCTTCATGGAGACCTGGGCGCCGCCGCCTCCACCACCGCCGCCGGTCTCGGCCGGCTGCTGCTCCTGGGCGCCACCGCCGCCGCCGTTCCCATCGTCGTCGTCGTCGCCGCCGCAGCCGGCCACAACGAGGCCGAGTGCGAGGCAGGCGATCAGCAACGGAAGCCACTTTCTCATGAGGTCCTCCTCGGGACGCGAGCCCCGAACAGTAGTGCGCCGGCCGGAGCTTTCTCACGCCAACAACAGCTCGAGCAGGGCCTTCTGGGAGTGCAGGCGGTTCTCGGCCTGATCCCAGGCCGCCGACCGCTCGCCGTAGAGGACGCCCTCGGAGATCTCCTCGCCGGGATGTGCGGGGAGGCAGTGCATGGCCACCGCGTCGGGGCGCGCGAGCGAGAGCAGTTCCTCGTCGAGTCGGTACGGCGCGAGCAGGGCCCGCTTGCGCTCGGCCTCGCCCTCGTCCCCGATGCTCACCCACACGTCGGTGTAGACCGCGTGAGCGTCGCGCACCGCGTCGGCGGGCGCAAGCGGCGGCTCCTCGGGCAGCGACAGCTCGGGAGGCGAGGCCACCGCCACCTCCACACCGGCGCGCGCACCCGCGACGAGCAGCGAGCGCGCGACGTTGTTGCCATCGCCCACATAGGCGAGCTTCAGGCCCTCGAGGGTGCCGAAGCGCTCGCGCAGCGTCGTGAGGTCGGCGAGCGCCTGGCAGGGGTGGTGCTCGCGGGTGAGCATGTTGATCACCGGCACCGAGGAGTACCTCGCCAGCTCGGCGACCGTCTCCTGAGGCCCGGTGCGGACGCCGACCGCGTGGACCATGCGCGAGAGAACGAGCGCCGTGTCGCGCAGCGACTCGCCTCGTGTCAGCTGGAGCTCTCCCTCGCGCAGCACGAGCG
The DNA here is from genome assembly GCA_036519295.1 of Thermoleophilaceae bacterium. Taxonomy (GTDB): domain Bacteria; phylum Actinomycetota; class Thermoleophilia; order Solirubrobacterales; family Thermoleophilaceae; genus JACVRW01. Next base: position 19,408 of record DATDLN010000207.1, on the reverse strand, counting down.
AATGGCCGCCCAGCTCGTAGACCCCGGTCTCGAACGAGACCCGGGTGCGCGTGGAGGGCTTGTCGAACACGAGCGCGACGCTTCTTCCCTCGAGGGCCCGGGACGCGAGTCGGTCGGCCTTCAGCTCGAGCGCGCGCTCCACGAGCGCCCGCAGTTCCGCGGCCGTAAGCTCCTCGCCGGTCAGGAAGTGGGTGGGCACTGATACGGGTCCTCAGCTGGAACCTCTACCACGGGCGGGACTTCCCGCCGGACCCAGCTCTCCTCACGTGGCGTTCGCGGCTCCTCCGCGTGACCGAGCGCGGCGCCACGCACGCTCAGGTGAACCGGCCCCTGCTCGAGGAGTTCGCGCGCCTGCTTGGCGGGTTCGAATGGGACCTCGCGCTGCTCCAAGAGGCGCCGCCGCGCTGGTTCCGGCCCCTCACGCGGCGGCTCGGCGCGAGCGGCGCGCTCGCCCGCACCTCGCGCAACCTGCTCCCGGCGGTCCAATGGCGGCTCGCCGACTTGAACCCGGACCTGCTCGCCTCGTGCGACGGCGGCTCCAATCAGCTGCTCGTGCGGGGACGCGTCGGCGAGGTGCGGCGCATGATGCTCGCGCGCCGCCCCGAGCGACGCAAGATGCTGTGGGCGCGGGTCGAGCTGCCGGAGGGGCGGATCTCCGTGGCCAACGTGCACGCGAGCGCCGGACTGCCGCTCAAGGCGGCCGCCGAGGTCGAGAGGGCCGCCGAGCGCGCGGTGAGGTGGGCGGACGGCGACCCGCTCGTGTTCGGAGGCGACCTCAATCTCCGCCCCCGCCGCGACTCCGAGCCCTTCGTACGGCTGCGCGAGCGATTCGACCTGGGCGACCCCACGGACCGCGATGCGATCGACCATCTGCTCGTGCGCGGCTTGGACGTGGTCGAGCGGCCGCGCCGGCTGCCGCCCGAGTCGCGTGAGGTCACCGAGCCCGACGGACGTAGGCTGCGGCTGTCCGACCACGCGCCCGTGGTCGGCGCCTTCGTCGTGCGCGAGACGTCGCGGCCCGGGGAGTGAGATCTGTCGAGCCCGGGGACGATTCAAGCAACGGTTCGCTGCAGAGGAGGAACAGCGATGGCAACGCGGGGTACCACCAGAAGCGCGAGTGGAGCGAGCACGCCCCGCGGCAAGACGAGCTCCACCAAGCGGAGCGCCGCCGCGAAGGGCGGCCAGGCCCGAGGCCGCCGGCAACAAGCGCGAAAGGCCGCGAGCGGCACCGCCAAGGCGGCGGCCAAGCCCGCCCGCGGGGCCGGAGTCGAGGCCAAGACCGTCGCCGAGTTCCGCGAGGCGCTCCGCAAGAACCTGATTCGCCCGATGGACATGGTGATGCTCACCCGCGAGCGCATCGAGGAGGTGCTCGGCGAGGCGGTCGAGCGCGGCGCGGTCACGACGAAGGACGCGCAGGGCATCGGCTCCAACCTCCTGAAGCGGGGACGCAAGGAGACGAACGACGTGCTGAAGGACCTGGAGGGCTTGCTTGGCACCGGCGTCCGCCGGCGCGCCAAGGAGGCCGCCAAGGACGTGCGAAAGCAGGCCTCCGGCGCGCGCCGCCGCGCGGTACGGGCCGCTTCGCCGGCGCTCGCCACGGCGGATCGGGCGCGCCGCGCCGCGGGCGTGGGCCCCAACTTCCCGATCACCGGCTACGAGGATCTGACCGCGACCGAGATCCAGCGCCGTCTCGGCGATCTGACTCCTCCCGAGCTGCGGAAGGTGCGCGACTACGAGCGTCGCCACGGGAACCGCAAGACGGTCCTGAACGCGATCGAAGCCAAGCTGAAGTAGCGGCCCTGACACCATAGGACGCCGTGGAGAGCGTCCAGACAACACGTCCCCACCGCGGCGACGAGCTCGAACTGCGGATCGACCGCCTCGCCTACGGCGGGGCCGGTGTGGCGCGCGCGAACGGCTACGTCGTGTTCGTCCGCGACGCCGTGCCGGGCGACGTCGTGCGCGCGCGGATTTCCAAGTCGAAGCGCTCATTTGCCGAGGCCGACGCGGTAGAGCTGCTCGACCCGAGTCCCGACCGCGTCGAGCCCGTCGCGCCTCACCCCGGGGCGCCCTGGCAGGTGCTCCCCTACGAGCGCCAGCTGGAGGAGAAGGAGGCCCAGGTGCGGGACGCGCTCGAGCGGCTCGGTGGCTTCGAGCGGCCGCCCGTGGAGCCGATCGTGCCGGCCGTGCAGCCGCTGCGCTACCGGAACAAGGTCGAGTACTCGTTCGGAGCGGACGAGGAGGGCGAGCTCGTGCTGGGCTTCCATCGCCGTGGCCGCTTCGACCTGATCGACGACGTCTCGCTTGACATTCTCGCATCGGAGCGCGTCGACGGGCTGCGCGAGGCCGTGAAGGAATGGTGCCGCGAGGAGGGCCTTTCCGCGTGGGACCGGCGCGCGCAGACCGGGCTGCTCCGCAACCTGGTCGTGCGCGAGGGGCGCCGCACGGGCCAGCTCCAGGCCCGCGTGGTCACGAGTCCGGGGGCCCAGTTCCGCGCGGCGGCGCTGGCGGCCGCGGCGCCGGCGGATTCCGTTTTGTGGACCAAGGCTGCGAGCGTGGCGGAGACCACCCGCGACGGCGCGACCGAGCGCATCAAGGGGCAGGAGAAGGTCGAAGAGGAGCTCTGCGGCCTCACCTTCCGCATCTCGCCCGACGCGTTCTTCCAAACCAACACCGAGATGGCCGAGCGCCTCTACGGCGCGGCCGTCGAGCTGGCCGGCCTGAGTGGCCGCGAGCGCGTGCTCGACCTGTTCTGCGGGATCGGCACGATCGCCCTGGTGCTCGCCCTCGACGCCCGCGAGGTCTGGGGCGTCGAGCTCGTCGAGCAGGCGGTGGCCGACGCGATCGAGAACGCCCGCCTGAACGGCGTGGACAACGCCCGCTTCTTCGCCGGCGACGTGCGCCTGGCGATGCGCCCGCTGCTCGAGCGGGCCGGCCGGCCCGACGTCGTGGTCGTCGACCCCCCGCGCGCGGGTCTGTCGAACAAGGTCGTCAGGCGAGTGCTCGAAGCGGAGGCGAAGCGAATCGTCTACGTGTCGTGCAATCCGACGACGCTCGCCCCGAATGCGCGCCAGTTCGTCGACGCCGGCTACGAGCTCCGGACCGTGCGGCCGGTCGACATGTTCCCCCAGACGCCGCACATCGAGTGCGCGGCGCTGCTGGAGCGCGCGAGCTAACCGCCCGGGTCCGCGTCCTCGTCGATCGCGACCTCTTCGTTCGCGTGGACGGTGCACAGGAAAGGCCCGTCGGTTTCGAGCGAGGCCTCGATCTCTCGCTTCGTCAGTGGAGTGCCGCATTCGGCGCAGCGGCGCTGGATCACCGGATCTACTGCCTCGTGCTCTTCTAGGTCCATCGTGTGCGGGCCTTCTCTTCGCTTCCGATCACGTGCGTCACCGGGAGGCCGGTGGCCGCCTTCACCTTACGGGGTAGGTCGACGCGAAGCCACTTCGAGATCTTGAGCGGGAGGGTGGAGACGATGATCTCGTCGTACTCGTGGAAGTTGCACTCGTCGCTCACGGCCGCGAGGGCGTCGGGATCGCCGACCTTCGCGTCGCCGAAGTCGAGCCCCTCCGCACGCAGCTCGTCGACGAAGGCCTGCCGGTGCTCCTCCGCCTCCTCGCTCCCGGCGTGCATGTCTGCGGCCCAGGCGATCCCCTGAGGGGTCGCGGGCACGAGCAGCGTGAACTCGCAGGGGCCCTGTACCGCACGCGCCCTGAGAGCGTCGAGCAACTCGGGCGACTCGGCGGTGCGGTTGGCCACCACCAGGACCCTCGCCTTATGCGCCATTGGAAGGCAAGCGTAGCGCCGCCGCGCAAGCGTGGCTTGCGGGGCGGCGATTACGCCTTTCAGTACGGCGGGAAGTCCTCGTACCACTCGCCCAGCGAGCGGAACGCCCGCCAGAACTCGCGCTTGGCCTGCTCGTCGTCGAGAGAGCGATCGACGTCCGGCACGTAGAGCGCCTCGCACGACGGGGTGAGGCGCTGCACCTCGCCCGTCCGGGGGTCGAGCTCGCGGCCGAGGGGCACCCCAAGCCCGTTCAGCTCCTCGAGCGCCTCTTCGCCCATCACGACGACGATCCGGGGCTGGACGATCGCCAGCTCGTCGAGCACCCGCGCGCGGCATTCGGGCGCGGCGAGGTCGGTGTCCGCGACGGGGCACTTCACGAACACCGTGCCGTACACGGCGAGCGGATCCACGCCCAGTCGCTTGAAGCTCTTCATGAGCGCGCTGCCCGCCCGGCCGTAGAAGGCCACGCCCTCCTCGATCTCGGCCGGTACCGGGGCGAACTTCAAGAGGAAGATGTCCGCCTGCGGGTGGCCCGAGCCCAGCACCGGCATCAGGTTGCCGCGGGGACAGAGCTCGCATTCCTGGACCGCGCGCGTGAGCTGGTTCAGCTCGCGGATCGCGCGCTCGAGGTACTTCTCCTTGATCTCGTCGTCGGTGGCGGGCACCTGGCCAGAACTATTGGACGGACTCCCGCCCGCTCCTCTCGGCTGCATCAGCTCTTGCTCGCGCGGCGCTTCGCGGGGCCGCGCGTCTGGATGAACTTGAGCGCCTGCACATAGAGCAGCGACTGCCGCTTGCGAACGATGTCCGCATCTCGCAGCGACTCGAGAAACTCCTCCGGCCCATCGAAGTCGCGCATCCGGATCTTCACCGAGCCGAGGCCCTGTGCCACGTGGCTGTCCGAGCCCGCTCCCGCCACGATCCGGTACTTCGCCGCGAAGCGCGCCGCCTCCTCGTTGAAGGCGGAGAAGGCCACGCGTGGGTTGAAGACCTCTATCGCGTCGATGTCCTCCACGACGTCGAGCAGGTGCTCGTAGTCGGGCACCGCGTGCATGCGGTCGAAGGGATGCGGCACGTACACGAGCCCGCCCTGACGCCTGATCTCGGCGATCGTCTCCTGAAGCGTCAAGCCGCGCGGGATCTTCTCCTCGATGAAGAGCCCGATGACCTCGCCCTGATCCGCGGTCTTCACCTCCTCCGCGACGATCACCTTGATCCCGTCGGACCGCCGCCGAGCCTCGAGCGCGCCGGAGATCTCGTTGTGGTCGGTGACAGCGATGGCGCCGAGTCCGACGCGCTTGGCGGCGTCGAGCAGGGTGGCCACCGGGGTGGCGCAGTCGGGAGAGTGGTCGGTGTGCATGTGCAGGTCGACGTGTATGAAGTCGCGCTCGAGAAGCCGCCGGCGCAGGTGGGCCGGTCCGTTCGTGGCGTGCCTGCGCGCGGCGATGCGCTCGTACAGCGCCTCGAACTCGTCCGCGACGCGCGACCACTGGATGTCCGGGAGCGCCAGCTCGATCCGGCGCTTGTACTCCTCTGCCACCGAAGGGTCGGCGAGCAGGCGCTCGAGCTGGGCGGCGAGGGTGAGCGCGTCCCGCGGCTCGAACAGCGGTCCGAGCTCCCCGTCGCGCACGGCCTCCTCGTACTGGGGCAGCCGAGAGACCACTGGCACGGCCCCGCCCGCGAGGGCCCGCAGCACGAGCTGCGGCGCGGGCGCCGCTCCGGCCGATGCGGCCACCGCGATCCGGGCACGCGCCAGGTGCTGCGCCTCGGAGCCGTCGGCCGGCCCGGCGAGGGTGACGCGGTCGCGGAGCCGCCGCGGCAGCGTGAACGTGGGCGCCGAGGCCGGGTCGCGGAGCCAGATCGTGGCGCGCCAGTCGAGTGCGGTCGGGAGCCGGCGGAGCGCCCGCAGGAAGAGCCGCATCGCGCCGCGCTCCTCCTCGGCGGAGAAGACGATCTCCGGCGGGCCGCGGTTTCCTGCGGGCCGGTGAAGCAGGTCCGCCCCCGGCCGGATCACCTGGTAGTCGCCCAGGAAGTAGCGCTCGAGGAGATCGCGCGTGGCGGCGAAGCTCGCCGTGCGGCCGTCGAGCCGGCCGAACAGCAGCTCGACCATCCTGCGCGCCACCTGGGTGGAGACGAAGCGCTCGGTCGTGGAATGGAAGGTGCCGACGTTCAACGCGCGCGAGTGGCGAAGCGCGGCGGACGAGGCCGAGGGAGCGAAGGGCTCGTGCACGTGGACGAAGTCGAGCTCGGTGCGCCCGAGGAGCTCCTCGAGCGTGCGGGACACGTCAAGCGGCAACGAGACGGACCCGCCGCGCCGGAACGGCAGGCTCTGGCCCACGGCAATCAGCGACGCACAGCCCGGCTCGGCGAACACCGCCTCGGGGTCGGAGCGCAGCGCCTTGACCTTCCCGCGCCCCTCACGGACCAGGTCGCGCGAGTCAGAGGGAGCAACGACGAGGACACGGTGGCCGCGCCCGCAGAGCTCGTCGGACAGGCGCTCGACGAAGCGGTTGACCTCGGCGTGCTGCTCCCAGGGCCACGGCGTCACCTGCGCGATCGAGAACGCCACTAGTGGCAACTCCTCCAATTTCGTCCCCGTCTGCCGGCTGCGCTACATCGACTCAGCCCTGCGTCCTGGCCAGGCTCGCTTCTCGCGCGGCAGGACGTGAACGAGATTGTCGGAGGTGCCACCCATTGCAGGATACGATCGCTCCGGTATGACGGGGTTCCCAACCGTTCGCGTGGCGGCCGTGCAGGCCACGCCCGTCATCCTCGACGCGGAGGCGACGGTCGACAAGGCCGTGCGCCTGCTCGGCGAGGCCGCCGCCGGCGGCGTCCGGCTGGCCGTCCTGCCCGAGACATTCGTCTCGCTCTACCCGTCGAACGTGTGGGCCCGCCAGGCTTCCGGCTTCAACGGCTTCGACGAGCTGTGGGAACGCATGTGGGCGAGCTCGGTCGACGTGCCCGGCCCGCTCGTCGAACGGCTGGCCGGGGCCTGCGCCGAGCACGGCGTGCACTGCGCGATCGGAGTCAACGAGCGCGAGTCCGAACGGCCGGGCTCGCTCTACAACTCGCTGCTCCTGATCGGCCCGGACGGCCTCATCTCGAGGCACCGCAAGCTGATGCCAACGCACCATGAGCGGCTCTTCCACGGGATCGGGGCGGGTGACGACCTGGACGTGGCCGATACGCCGGTGGGCCGCATCGGCGGGCTCATCTGCTGGGAGAACCGAATGCCGCTCGCGCGCTGGGCCGTCTATCAGGGCGGACCCCAGATCTGGGTTGCGCCGACCGCGGACGACTCCGACGCCTGGCTCGCGAGCATGCGGCACATTGCGATCGAGTCGGGCGCTTACGTCGTCTCCGCACCCCAGTACATCCCCCGCTCCGCCTTCCCGGACGACTTTCCGCTCGAGCTTCCCGACAGGGAGGTCTTCGGCAGGGGCGGGGCGGCGATCGTGGAGCCAAACGGCGACGTGATCGCCGGGCCGCTCTACGGCGAGGAGGGGATGGTCGTCGCCGATTGCGATCTGCGGGAAGGGCTCCACGCCAAGCGCTGGTTTGACGCGGTCGGCCACTACAGCCGCGCCGAGGTGCTGAGGGCGCCCGACGAGGTGTAGCTTCCCCACCCCACACGAGAGGAGGAGACGCATCGTGTTCCGGGCCGAGGTGACTGGGTCGATGCTCCGTCCGTCCTACCTGAAGGAGGCGCGCGCCGCCTTCCAGCAGGGCAGGCTCTCCGCTCACGATTTCAAGCGCGTGGAGGACCGCGCCGTCGACCAGGTGATCGCGATGCAGGAGGGGACCGGCGTCGAGGTCGTCACGGACGGCGAGATGCGCCGCTACCTGTTCATGGGCCCGATCACGGAGACCGTGGAGGGCATCGAGCCAGTGGAGGAGGGCACGCCGATGCTCTGGGCGACGGCGGAGCGTGAGCTCGAATGGGCGCCTCCGTTCGCGGTGACCTCCAAGCTCCGCAAGCGTCGCTCGCTGGTCACCGAGGAGTACAGCTACGCCCGGGCCCGCGCCCGCCTGCCGCTGAAGGTCACCGTGCCGAGCCCGCTGGTCATCTTCGGTCTGTGGAACCCGAAGTACTCGACGGGCGCCTACTCCGACGCGTTCGAGATGTTCGCCGACGCGGCCGACGTCGGGCGATCGGAGATACAGGAGCTCGTCGCGATCGGCTGTGAGTACATCCAGATCGACGCGCCCGAGGTGGCCACCCTCGTCGACCCCCGCGTGCGCGACTGGGCCGAGTCGCTCGGCTTCCCCGCCGAGCGCATGCTCACCGAGGGCATCGACCTCATCAACGGCATGGTGGAGGGCGTATCCGGCGTTCGCCTCGGCATCCACCTGTGCCGGGGCAACAACGTCGGGATGTGGATGGCCAGCGGCGGCTACGACTTCATCGCGCAGGCGCTGTTCGAACGGGCCACCGCGTTCGACGCCTTCTTCCTCGAGTACGACGATGCGCGCTCGGGCTCATTCGAGCCGCTCTCGCAGGTCCCCGACGACAAGCAGGTCGTACTCGGGCTCGTCTCGACGAAGAAGGCCGAGGTCGAGACGCCGGAGGAGCTGATCGCGCGCATCGAGGAGGCCGCGCGGCTGGTCCCGCGCGAGCAGCTGGCGCTCTCCACGCAGTGCGGGTTCGCCTCCGTAGCGGACGGCAACCCGATCAGCGAGGAGATCGAGGAGGACAAGCTGCGCCTCGTCGCCAACGTGGCGCGGGCGGCCTGGGGATAAACCCGGTCAGTCGTCGATCGTCGCCGCGCGCACCTTCGCCTGGTCCGGCAGCTTGGGAGCGCCGCCGTACTCGGCGATGAACTTCTCGGTGAGCTCACGCGCCACCGGGTCGGGGTGCTGCTCCGGCGGCGACTTCATCAGGTAGGCGCTCGGGCCCACGAGCGGGCCGCCCACGCCGTGGTTCAGCGCCAGCTTGCAGCAGCGCACGGCGTCCGTGACGATCCCCGCCGAGTTGGGCGAGTCCCACACCTCGAGCTTGGCCTCGAACGTGAGCGGCACGTCGCCGAAGGCCTCGCCCTCGAGCCTGATGTGCGCCCACTTGCGGTCGGTCAGCCACGGCACGTAGTCCGAGGGACCGATGTAGACGTCGTCCTCGGGCAGGACGTGCCCCATGATCGACGTGACGGCGTTCGTCTTCGAGATCTTCTTCGACTCGAGCCGCTCGCGCTCGAGCATGTTGTAGAAGTCCATGTTGCCGCCCACGTTGAGCTGCGACGTGCGCTTGAGCTGCACGCCGCGCTCGTGGAACAGACGCGCGAGCATGCGGTGCGTGATGGTGGCGCCGACCTGGGACTTGATGTCGTCGCCAATGATCGGCAGGCCGGCCTTCTTGAAGCGCTTCCCCCAGTAGTTCTCCTTGGCGATGAACACGGGGATGCAATTGACGAAGCCGCAGCCGGCCTCGAGCACCTGCTCCACGTACCACTTGGTGGCCTGCTCGGAGCCGACCGGGAGGTAGGAGACCACCACGTCGGTCCTGGTGTCCTTGAGGATCTGGACGATGTCGTCGGTCTCCCCGGGCGCCTTCGTGATCTTCTCCTTGAGGTACTTGCCGAGCCCGTCGTGGGTCATGCCGCGATAGACGGGCACGTTCAGCCTGGGCACCTCGGCGAACTTGATCGTGTTGTTCTGGCCGGACCAGATCGCCTCGGAGAGGTCCTTGCCGACCTTCTCGACATCGATGTCGAACGCCGCGGTGAACTCGATGTCGCGGACGTGGTACCCGCCGAGGTCCACGTGCATAAGTCCCGGCACGGACTCCGCCGGGTTGGCGTCCTTGTAGTACTCGACCCCCTGCACGAAGGCCGAGGCGCAGTTCCCCACGCCCACGATGGCCACACGCACCTTCTCGGTCTGGTAGCGCGAGCCGCCGTTGGTCGCAAGCGCAGATTCAGTCACAGAGCCCTCCAGCCGTTCCCATGAAAATGGCCCCCGCGCGGGGGCCGCGTCCCAATCAACTCCGCCTGGCGCCTTCGGTTACACCGCGGCTCGCCGGAGCTGCCCTCGTACGTGGAATACCCGCTGAAAGGTAGTGAAGATCGTGAGCGCCGCCATCGCGTAGATGGCCGGCTCGAGCAGGTCGAAGTCCGGGATCAGCTCGCCGTCGGCGAACACGAGGCCCGCGGACAGGATCACCACCCGAACCGCGCGGGAGGCGACTCCGACCTTGCACTCCACCCCGAGCGCCTCCGCGCGAGCGCGCGTGTAGCTGACCATGTACGACCCGACCACTGCCAGGACGGTGACGCCGGCCGCCAGCTCGTCGCCCGACTCCGCGAACCAGGCCGCGATGGCCGCCAGCACCACGCCCTCCTCGATGCGGTCGAGCGTCGAGTCGAGGAAGGCGCCGAAGGGCGTGCCCTTGCCGGACATGCGCGAGTAGCGCCCGTCCATCATGTCGCAGAGCGAACCGAGGATGAAGGCGACTCCGGCGAGCACGAAGAGGTGTTCCAGGATCAGGACGGCGGCCACAAGGTTCCCGAGCAGGCCGGTCAGGGAGATCGCGTTCGGCGTGAGGCGGGACTCGATCAGCCGGTCGCGCGCCAGCGCCCTCATCTCGGCCGCCGTCGTGCCTCCGCCGCGGCCGTTGCGCGGCGCTCGCGCCCGCCGCGGACGCTCGCCAATCTCGTCGCTCATGCCTTGGCCGCTGCCCCGCGCCACGCCCAGGCGTCCGGCCGGGCACGGGCGAAGGCGGCGGTCGCCGCCCAGGCGGACACGGCTGCCACGGCCGCACCGAGGGCGGCGTCAAGCCAGTAGTGGTTGGCCGTGACCACGACCACGAAGGTGACGACGAGCGGGTACACCGCCCAGAGCGCCTTGAACACACGCCTTCGGACGAGGACGAAGGCGGGGACCGCGATCATGAGCGCGAAGGCCACGTGCATGCTCGGCACCGCCGCGAACGGGTTGTAGAGAACGTCCGCGCTGTTCTCCGCCGAGTCGCCGACGAAGTTCGCGACCGTATCGGTGAAGCCCCACTCGGGCAGGAAGCGCGGCGGAGCGGTCGGGTAGGCCAGGTAGCCGACCAGCGCCAGGAGCATCGCCACCAGGAACATGTTGCGCACGAAGTAGAAGGCGTGGTTGCGGGCGAGGTAGAGCCAGATCAGGAACGTGGTGGTGACGACGAAGTGCGAGTTCACGTACATCCAGTTGGCGAAGATGAGCAGCCACTCCTCGCCCCTCGCCCAGGCCTGGAGACCGGGCTCGAAGAAGAGCCCGAGCGAACGCTCGACGTCCACGAGCGTCCGTGCGTTCTCGAACGCCAGTCCCGCCTGGCCGTCGACGAAGCCGCGCACGAGGCGATACAGGTAGTACGCGCCCGCGAACAGCGCTAGCTGGCGGAGGGCGTCGAGCCAGCCGTTGGGCAACCAGCGCCCGCTCAGGCGCCACACGCGAACCAGCTGGACGTACAGCGGATGAGAGCGGGGCACGGCCGATTAGCCTAGCGAGGCTTGTGGATCGTCAGCTGTCGCAGCGACGGCCGCGCGAGAACAGACGCTCCGGGGAGAAGCGTGTGGAGAGCCGCACGAAGCCCTTCTTGTCCGCGATCACCCGAGTCCAGTCGCCGTCCGGCTCGACGCAGGCGTTCGAGGCGAACCAGTACGGGGTCCAGCGCACCTTCACGATCGCCTCGCCGGGCCGCTTGACGTCGAGCAGGAGCTCGTCCGACTGCAACTGCTCGAGGACGATGTTCGCGTCCTTCTGCGGGATCACGAGCGGGGCCGGGAGCAGCACCTCGTAGACGCGCCAGTCGTCCGACTTCCAGCGCAGCCGCAGGTAGGGGAGACCCTTCTCGATCAGAGCGCGCTCCCCGTAGGAGCTCTTGTCCGGCTTGGCCGACGGCAGCGCCACGTAGCGCACCGCGTTGTCCGACAGCCAGGCGGCGTAGGTGACCCGGTTCAGCCCCTCGCGATAGAAGATCGGGTTGAGCCCGGTGTCGAGCTGCCGCAGCCAGCCGCGAGCGAGCGGGGCCTCGAGCGCAACCTCGGCGCCCTCCCAGTGGCTGCGCGTGAAGGGGATCTCGATGCGGCGCTGGTCAGGCAGCGTGTAGAGGAACTGACGGAGGGGCTCGAAGTAGTCGGACTTCGCCGCCGGGTCCTCCAGGTACTTGATCACGTCGCGAACCGCGGGCGACCACTGCCAGAAGGTGAGCGTGGCGATGCCCCCCGCCAGGAGCGGCAGGGCCCAGGGCCGCCGGGTCCAGGGCCGGCCCCAGATGGCGCACAGCAGCACCGGGCCGCCGAAGAGCGCTCCGAGGCGCACCGCGTTGCCACCCATGGGGGTCTCGATAACGAGCGCGAGCGTCGCCCCCAGGCCATAGAGGGCGGCACCCCAGCGCAGCGCGCTCTCCTCGCGCGGCAGCAGGATCAGACAAACGAGTGCAAAGAGCGGGATCGGTACGTAGGCGGACTCGGGGAACGGCGCCCAGCCGCCCTCGGGGAAGGCCCAGGCGAGGAAGACCGGCGGGAAGAACGCGGCGGCGGCGATCGCGAGCCCCTCGAGACGCTTCGACCGGTCGCGGCGCTGGGCGATTGCGTAGGCCACGCCCGCCATCGCCAGGAAGAGCCCCGCCACGGGGCTCCCCAGCGGACAGAGCACGGCGAACACGATCGCCAGCACGTGGCGGCGACGTTGGAGCGCGAGCAGCGCCGCCAGGCCGAACGCCACTCCGATGGCGAACGGCAGGCGGCTCGTGAACAGGAGGGTGGCGGTGCCGATGCCGAACCAGATCGAGCCCCAGCGCGCGCGCTCGTCGCCGAACGCGCCGCGCATGAGAGGAGGAAACAGCGACGCGGAAGCCACCGAGGCGATGGCCAGCGCCACCGGGGGGCTGAGGAACCAGGCAAGCGGCGGCGAGATGATGCTGTAGGCGGGCGTGTGGTGGCCGCCATACCACTGCCCGTTCCAGATCGTGAAGCCCTCCTCGCCGAAGAGCTCGGCGCGGAAGGTGTGCGCCGCGAGGTCGACGGTGCGCGGCTGCCAGATCAGGTAGACGACCGCGCCGGCAAGGGCCAGGAGGACCGGCGCCGCCTTCCACCAGTCGATGCGGCGCCACCACGAGAGCGTCGGCGCGGGTCGCGCCGCGCCGCGCCCTGGCCGCCGCGTTGGGGTCCGCTCCGCCGGCGCCGGGCCGGGGGCGCGGGGCGGAGCCGTGACGGAGGAGAGCACGGCTCGCAGCACGAAACAGGAGGCTAGCGCGGCCGCCAGCCGCTCGGCGCGGAGGGTCCGCTGTCAGCGCAGAAACCGCGCGGCGCGCTCCACGAGCTCCGGCAGGTCGTGCCAGCTCCAGTGGCCGGTGTCGACCATCTCCAGCCGCGCTTCGCCCCCGAGCGCGTCGGCGTAGCCCCGGCCGAATTCCTCGCCGATGTACGGGTCGCGTGTCGGCCACAGGATGAGCGCGGGACAGCGAAGCTCGCCGAGGCGGGCCCCGGCGCGTGCCAGCGCCGCGGAGGGCGAGGCGCGATAGAGCTTCAGGATCGCGCGCTGCGTTCCGTGGTCGAAGCAGTCATAGGCGGTGTCGGCGATGGCGGGCGGCAACGTGCGCCGGAACCCCCGGCGGGTCGTGAAGCCCATCAGGAGCTCGCCGGCGAGCGGCGTGCGCCAGGCGCGCGCGACGCGGTGCCAGCGGTAGCCGGGCAGCAGCGGAAGCGCGCTGAAGATCAGCAGCCTCTCGATCCTCTCGGGGAAGCGCTGGGCCAGGGCGAGCCCTACTCCGCCCCAGTCGTGTACGACGAGCGAGAAGCGCTCGAGTTCCGCCTGAGCCGCGAAAGCCTCGAGCCAGCGGTCGTAGCCTCCGATCGAGTAGTCGAACTCGGCCGGCTTGGCGGAGTGGCCGAAGCCCGGCAGGTCGGGCGCCACCCCGCCGGTGCGCTCGAGCAGCGGCAGCCAGTCGAAGGACGCGCTCGGGACGCCGTGCAGATACAGGATCCGCGCGCCGCCGGCGTCGAGCCAGCGGGCGTCGATCCCGGCCACCTCGGCCTGCCTCTCGGCGATCTCCACGGGCGCGCTTCATACCATGGCCCGCGCATGGCCGACCGCCGCAGGCTGCGCACGATCCGCGACCGCCTCCGCAGGGAGTACGGGCGCCCCGTGCTCCGGGCGCATCGCGCGCCGATCGACGAGCTGATCCTGACGGTGCTCTCCCAGAACACGAACGACCGCAACCGGGACGTTGCCTGGGCTCGCCTGCGGGAGCGTTTCCCCACCTGGGACGCCGTGCGGGAGGCGCCGGTCGCCGAGATCGAGGACGCGATCCGGCCCGGTGGCCTCGCGCCGACGAAGGCCGTGCGCATCAAGCGGATCCTCGAGGCCCTGGGCGAGGACGACCTCTGCTGGCTCGAGGACGCGCCGCTCGAGGAGGCGCGCGACTACCTGTGCGATCTCCCGGGGGTTGGACGCAAGACGGCCGCCTGCGTGCTGCTCTTCTCGTTCGGGCGCCCCGAGGTGCCCGTGGACACCCACGTGTACCGCGTGGCCTCGCGGCTTGGGCTCATCCGCCCCGGCGCCTCGTTCGACGAGGCGCACGACGAGATGCTGCGACTGGTTGCCCCCGAGGACGCCTACGAGATCCACGTGCTCCTGATCCGACACGGGCGGCGCACGTGCATCGCGCGGGAGCCGCGCTGCGCGGAGTGCGCGCTGCGGCGGATGTGCCCCGAGGGTCGCAGGCGGCTCCGGCGGCGATGAGCGAGCGCAGGCTCCGCCAGGCCGCCGAGCTCGCGCTCGTCGGCATCGCCTCCGTGTGGGGGCTCACCTTCGTGATGGTCCAGGACGCGATCGCGCTGCTTCCCACGATGGCCTTCCTCGCCTACCGCTTCATCCCCGCGGCGCTGATCGTCGCGGTTATCTTCCACCGGCAACTGCGCGCGCTCCCCCGAGACGGGTGGCGCGCGGGCCTCGTGATGGGGGTCTTCCTGACGGGCGGCTACATCTTCCAGACGCTCGGCCTCGAGGTGACGAGCGCGTCGAACACCGGCTTCATCACCGGCCTGTTCGTCGTGCTCACGCCGGTGCTCGGAGCCGTCTTCCTTCGCCAGCGAATCCCCATCCTCGCGTGGGCCGCGGCCGGGGTGTCGATGTTCGGGCTCTGGCTGCTCTCCGGTGCGGGCGGCGACTTCAACCTGCGCGGCGACGGGCTGGTCCTTCTCTGCGCCTTCTCGCTCGCCGCTCACATCCTCGCGACGGCGGCCGCGGTCGAGCGTTTCGACGTCGGGGCGCTGCTCGCGGTGCAGCTGGGAGTCGTGGGTTTGACCTGCCTCGCGATCGCGGCGGCCGCCGGTCAGCTGGAGCCGCCGGAGGGCGCGACCGTCTGGTCCGCCCTGCTCGTGACGTCGCTCGTGGCGAGCGCGCTCGGCTTCTTCGTCCAGTCGTTTGCCCAGAAGCATGCTCCGCCGGCGCGCACGGCGCTGATCCTCGCGTCGGAGCCCGCCTTCGCCGGGCTGTTCGGCTGGCTCCTGAACGATGAGCGCCTGAGCGCCACCGGCTGGCTCGGCGCCGGTCTGATCATGTCCGCGATCCTGGCGGTCGAGGTGGTGCCGCGCTTCCGGCCGCCGCGTCCGCTGCCGGAGGGATGACCGGCGCCGCGCGAGTCCCGGTGACCGCGCGCTCGCGCGCCGTCCCCGACATCGCGCCGCGGTGGCTCTTCCCCGCGCTGTTGGCGCTGCCGTTCCTGATCGGGATCGCGGTGCTGAAGGGCCTGACGGTCGAGATCGACACCTTCCACGGCAGCGACGCGCGCGTCTACCAGCTGCCGACGATCCTCCAGTTCTCCGATCGGCTCGACTTCTCCAACTACCCGTCCGCGCAGACCCCCCTCTATCACCTGCTCACGGCCGGCTGGGGCGAAATCGTGGGCTTCGACCTGTGGAAGCTGCGACTGCTGAACGTGGCCTTCTCCTACGGGGCCGCGCTCGCGCTGCTTCGGTTGCTGCGGCGGGCGACGCCGCTCGAGCCGTGGCAGGCGTTCGCGCTCACGCTGCTCTTCACGCTCTCGCCCTATTTCTTCGGCGCTTCCTTCACGCTGCTGACGGACAACCTGGCGATCCTCTTCGCGCTCCTCGCGCTGGAGCGCGTGGACCGCTTCCGCTCGGACGCGTCGCTCGCCACCTTCGGCGTGGCCTGTCTCTGCATCGCGGGCGCGGTGCTGACGCGCCAGTCGTTCCTCTGGCTCGTACCTCTGGCGGCCTGGTTCCTGCTGCGCAGCGCGGCGCCCGCCGGGCGCCGGGTTGCGGGGGCGGCGCTGCTCGCGCTGGCGCTGGCGCCGCTCGCCGCGCTCGTGGTCGACTGGGGCGGCCTCGTGCCGCCGACGGCCGACCCGGCCTCGTGCGGCCTCTGCACGGACCGTCCGGGGGTCGGCCGCGACGCGCTGACCCTGCGCACCGTGGGCTTCACGGCGGCGCTGCTCGGCGCGTATGCGGCGTTCATCTTCGGTCCCGGGCTCCTGCGCCGGGATCGCCTCCTGAAGGCCGTCCCGCGCGGGCCGATCGCGGTGGCCGTGGCCGCCGGGCTCCTGCTGCTGGCGATTTCGCCGCTCGCGTACGAGCCGATCGTGCCCGGCCAGGCGGGCGACGCCGGCTACCTCTGGAAGATCTCCGACCGGCTGCCGGTCGTGCTCGGCTCGTCGCTCGTCTTCTGGCTTCTGGTCCCGCTCGGCTGCCTCGCGGTCATCCTGCTCGTCCGGCGGGCGGGGCCGGAATCGCTCCCCGCCGTCTACCTCGCCGCGTTTCTCATCGCGGCCCTCCCCGTGCGGCTCGTCTACCAGAAGTACTTCGACCCGTTCGCGCTGTTGGCGATCGCCCTGCTCGCCCGCCCGCCCGACCTGCGCGGGCGCTGGGACTACGCCGGCATCGCGCTGCTGTGCGCCGGCTTCGTCGCCTACGCGATCAGCTTCGCGGGTTGATCTTCACCAGGTC
The DNA here is from genome assembly GCA_036519295.1 of Thermoleophilaceae bacterium. Classification (GTDB taxonomy): domain Bacteria; phylum Actinomycetota; class Thermoleophilia; order Solirubrobacterales; family Thermoleophilaceae; genus JACVRW01. The sequence goes on along the minus strand of DATDLN010000207.1, from coordinate 2,687 downwards.
GACCACGAACACGAGCGTCTCGTTCGGCGCTATGTCCGGTGGGGCGCCCTCGGCGCCGTACGCCAGCTCGGGCGGGATCGTGAGCTTCCTTCGGCCGCCCTGCTTCATCCCGACGATCCCCTTGTCCCACCCCGGGATCACGTCGCCGGCGCCGAGTCGGAAGCTGAACGGCCGGCCGCTGTTCCACGAGGCGTCGAACTCCTCCCCCGTCGAGAACGAGACGCCGACGTATTGGACCGTGACGCGGTCGCCCGCCTCGGCCGCCCTGCCCTGGCCCTTGACGATGTTCTCCTTCACGAGCCTGCGCGGCGGCGACCCGCTCGGTTTCTCGATGATGGGCTTCACGCTCGTGTCCTCGAGCGTCGCGCGGGCTTCGGCCGCGGCCTCGCCCGGCTCGTCCGGCCCCGCGCCGTCCGAGTCGTCGTCGCTGCCGCAGCCGGCGCCGAGGAGACCCGCCGCCACCGCCAAGAGGGTCAGGAGGCGGAGCGGGCGGGGCGGCATGGCGGCGGAAGCCTATTGGACCGCGAAAGCGTTGGCACGACGCGGAAGATCTGCCATACTGGCGCTTAGATTTTTTCTACTCAGACCAGTAAGCGGTAAAGGAGCAGCAACGGATGGGCAAGACGATCGGAATCGATCTTGGCACGACCAACTCGTGTATGGCCGTCCTCGAGGGCGGCGAGCCCACCGTGATCGAGAACGCCGAGGGCGCGCGGACGACCCCCTCGGTGGTGGCTTTCACGGAGGGCGGCGAGCGCCTCGTGGGCGCCCCGGCCAAGCGCCAGGCGGTGACCAACCCGGAGAACACGGTCTTCTCGATCAAGCGCTTCATGGGGCGCAAGGAGGCCGAGGTAAAGGAAGAGGAGAAGATCGTCCCGTTCGAGGTCGTACCGGGCCCGAACGGCGACGCACGCGTCAAGGCCGGCGGCAAGGAGTTCGCGCCGCCCGAGATCAGCGCGATGATCCTCCAGAAGCTGAAGGCCGACGCCGAGGCCTACCTGGGCGACACCGTCGACAGCGCGGTGATCACCGTTCCCGCGTACTTCAACGACGACCAGCGTCAGGCCACCAAGGACGCCGGCAAGGTCGCCGGCCTCGACGTTAAGCGGATCATCAACGAGCCGACGGCGGCGTCGCTGGCCTACGGACTCGACAAGGAGTCCGACCAGACGATCCTCGTCTTCGACCTCGGTGGCGGCACGTTCGACGTGTCCGTACTCGAGATCGGCGACGGCGTCTTCGAGGTAAAGGCCACCTCCGGTGACAACCACCTCGGCGGCGACAACTTCGACAAGGCCGTCGTCGACTGGCTCGTGAGCGAGTTCAAGAAGGCGGAGGGCGTCGACCTCTCGCAGGACAAGATGGCGCTTCAGCGTCTCTACCAGGAGGCCGAGAAGGCCAAGACCGAGCTGAGCTCGGCGCAGGAGACGCAGATCAACCTGCCGTTCATCACGGCGGTCGACTCGGTGCCCAAGCACCTGAACCAGCGCCTCACGCGTTCAAAGCTGAACGAGCTGACCGCCGACCTGCTCGACCGCGTCGTGGCGCCGACGAAGCAGGCGCTGTCCGACGCCGGCCTCGAGGGCGGCGCCGGCATCGACCACGTGGTGTTGGTCGGCGGCATGACCCGCATGCCCGCCGTGCAGGAGAAGGTCAAGGAGCTGACCGGCAAGGACCCGCACCGGGGCGTGAACCCGGACGAGGTCGTGGCCGTGGGCGCCGCGATCCAGGCGGGCGTGCTGGCGGGCGACGTGAAGGACGTGCTCCTGCTCGACGTGACCCCCCTGACCCTCGGCATCGAGACCAAGGGCGGCGTGATGACCAAGCTCATCGAGCGCAACACCACGATCCCGACGCGGAAGTCGGAGATCTTCTCCACGGCCGAGGACAACCAGCCGAGCGTGGAGGTGCACGTGCTCCAGGGCGAGCGCGAGATGGCCGCCTACAACAAGTCGCTTGGGAAGTTCCAGCTCACCGGCATCCCGCCGGCGCCGCGGGGTATCCCGCAGATCGAGGTGACCTTCGACATTGACGCCAACGGCATTCTCAACGTGGGCGCGAAGGATCTCGGCACGGGCAAGGAGCAGAAGATCGAGATCAAGGCCGGCTCCGGCCTCGCCGAGGAAGAGGTCGAGCGCATGGTCAAGGACGCGGAGACGCACGCCGAGGAGGACCGCCGCCAGCGCGAGCTGGTGGAGACGCGGAATGCCGCCGAGAACGCCGCCTACCAGGCAGAGCGCCAGGTGGGCGAGATGGGAGACTCGCTCGACTCGTCCGCCAAGGAGGAGATCGAGGCCGCCATCAAGGACGTGCGCGACAACCTCGAGTCCGACGACGTGAACCTGCTGCGGCAGAAGACCGAGGCGCTGCAGGCCGCATTCCACAAGGTGTCCGAGCAGATGTACGCGGCTGCCGCGCAGCAGCAGGCGGGCCCCGACGGCTCGTCCGACGGCGCGTCGGCGGATACCTCGGCGGAGGACGAGGAGGTCGTGGACGCCGAGGTCGTCGACGGCGACGAGAAGAGCTAGCGCCATGTGGGAGCACGAGCGGGACCCGGACCGGCTCGCCACCGCGCGCGACGAGGCGGGCGAGCCCTCCGGCGACGAGGAGGCGTCCAACGAGCAGGAGCTGCTCGAGGAGAAGGAAAGCATCGCGGCGCCGCGGGCCGAGCCCGCGGCTTCGCGCAC
>DATDLN010000206.1:0-5540 GCA_036519295.1 Thermoleophilaceae bacterium | reverse complement strand
GACGGCGGCCCGTCGTTCGGCTGGACTATGACGGACGTAGGCGACGGGGATATCGCGTTCGAGCCGTTCTTCTGCGGCCTCGACGTCCACGACCACCATTTCCTGGTCGAGCGCGACACCGCCCCCGACAATCCCGCGGGATCGTTCAGCACCGCGGAGCGCAGCTACGAGTACCTCGCAGGCCTGCGGGAGCGGAGTTCGTAGGCGCTGGGCAATCAGTGAGGCCTACATAGCCGAGAGGGAGGCGGCTGCCTCCCTCTCGGATCGATGCCTTATGTTGCGAGCCGACCGGCTCGGGACCCTTAGTTCCCGGCCCGAGCGCGGAGCTGCAAGCTCTTGTCGGAGGCGCCGTTCGCGCTGCTGCCCGACTCCGGGGCGGGGTTGGTCGAGTAGTCGCCGGTCGCCCCGTTCATGCCGTAGTCCTTCGTAGCGGACTTCGAGGCGGGGGCCGAGGACTGCGCGCCGCTGGCCTGGCCGGCCAGTCCGGGGAACGCCTGCTGCTGGGTGACCTTCGGCTGCGCCGGGGTCACATCGGCAGCTCCCTCCTCGGGGCCGCCGTCGTAGCGGGCGCCGGGGCTCGCATCGACGTTCGGCTGCCGGGCGGGGACGACGCCGCGGGTGCCTTCCTCGGGGCCGCCGTCGTAGCGGGTGCTTCCGGTCGCGCCGGGCGCACTCAGCGTGGTGGTCCCGGAGACGGTGCCGGCGTCGTCATCGGTCGCGAGGATCACGACCGCGACGGTCAGGCCGGCCACGGCGATCAGCGCGACCGCGAGCAGCGCGCGGAGCTGGTTGAAGCTGGAACGAAGTACGACTGCGGGGTGCTGTCTGGGGATTGCCTCGCCCATGACTGACTCCTGTCTGGGGGCGGCCGCCTGGACCGCTTGCCCGATGGTGTTTGCGGGGAACGACATCGATGGCGATCATGCGGCGGAGCGGTTTCGGCTCGGCCACATGGCGGTAACGGGCCGGCAACGGGGGGCGGCTCAACGCGAAGCGCCCCCTCGCTGAGGGGGCGCTTCGGGGAGGGACCCGGGGGCGGGGGCTGCGGTGCCCCCGGTCGCGGGAACCGCTTGCGGGAGCTAGTTACCGGGCTCTGACGGTGGGAGGCGGTACTGCGACGTGCCGTACTCGGACGCCTTGCTGCCGCGGAGCTCGCTGCCGCCGCTCGACTGACCGATGGCCGCGGCGGTCGCCGCCTCGTGCTTGGCCGTGGTCGCGGAGCTCGAGCCTGCCTGCGGGGCGGGGATGACGCCGCGGGTGCCCTCCTCGGGGCCGCCGTCGTAGCGGGTGTCCCCGCCCTGCAGCGGCTGCGCAAGCCGCGGGATCGGCGCCGACTCCGGCCGGCCGGTTGCTGGGTTGAACCCGCCGTAGCGGATGGACTCGGCCGGCTTGGCGGCAGAGCTCGTGCTGCCGATCTCGTCGCTGTCGTTTGCGAGGATCACGACCGCGACGGTCAGGCCGGCGACTGCGATCAGCGCAACGGCGAGCAGCGCGCGCAGCTGGTTGAACTGGGAGCGGAGAACGACTGCGGGGTGCTGTCTCGGGATTGCTTCGCCCATGACTGCCTCCTGTCTGGGGGCCGCCGCCTCGGCGGCGAGCCCGGTGGTGTTTGCGGGGAACGACATCGGTGGCGATCATGCGGCGGACCGGTTGCGGGCCGACCACAGCGCGGTAACGGGCCGGCAACGGCGGACCGGCTAGGCGCCGGTCCACCGCGATTCGCCGGGCTCGGAGTTGGGGATCAGCCAGTGCCCGGCGGGGCACTCGATCTTCACCCGCTGAACCGGACCGTCCGGGCTCTGGAGGAAGAATCTGTCCTCCGCGGTGGCGGCCCGACCACAGTGTGGGCATTTGATCCGCACGATTGGGGCGGCCGCGGCCGCTCGTCCGTTTGTGTTTGCGCCGACTGACATAGGTGGCGATCATCCGCGGCACCGGTTGCTGCTCGGCCACAGGGTGGTAACGGGCAGGCAACGGAGAGAGGCAAGGGTTGCCGAGCGCCCGGGGCTGGTCTAGGTTGGCTCTTACCGGCTCGCAACGAACGGACATGGACTTCCGCATCCTCGGCCCACTCGAGGTCCTCGACGAGGGCCGCGCGGTCACGCTCGGCGGCACCAAGCAGCGGGCTCTGCTGGCTCTGTTTCTGGTGCACGCCAACGAGACGCTCGCGACCGACCGGCTGATCGACGAGCTCTGGGGCGAGCGCCCACCGGCGAACGCCGCCAAGACGGTCCAAATGCAGGTCTCGAGGCTGCGCAAGGCGCTCGCAGCCGGCGCCGCGGGCGACCTCGTCATGACGCGCGAGCGCGGCTACGAGCTGCGGCTCGATCCCGAACAGCTCGATTCCCACCGCTTCGAACGGCTCATCGCCGAGGGCACGAGCGAGCTGGCGGCGGGCCGCCCGGAGCGGGCTGTGCAAACGCTCGAGCGTGCACTCTCCTTGTGGCGCGACGCGCCGCTTGCCGACCTCGCCTACGAGCCCTTCGCTCAAGGCGAGATCGCCCGCCTCGAGGATCTGCGCGTGGGCGCGCTCGAGCAGCTGGTGGAGGCGAAACTTGCGCTCGGCCGGCACGCCGAGGTAATCGGCCAGCTCGAGACGCTGATCGCCGAGCACCCCTACCGGGAGCGCCTGCGCGCGCAGCTGATGCTGGCCTACTACCGGTGTGAGAGGCAGGCGGATGCGTTGCAGGCCTACCAGGACGCGCGCAGGCAACTGGTCGAGGAGCTCGGGATCGAGCCGGGCGAGCGTTTGCGCGAGCTCGAGCGGGCGGTGCTGGCGCACGACCGGGGGCTGGATGCTCCTTCCGGCGCTGAGGCCGCGCCCCCATTTGCCCCGCCCGAGGAGCTGCCCACCGGTGTGGTCACCTTCGCGTTGACGGACATCGAGGGCTCGTCGGGCTTGTGGGAGGTCGATCCCAAGGCGATGGCGTCGGCGCTCGAGCTCCACGACGAGCTGATCGCAAGCGCCGCCGCGGAACACGCCGGGCGGCTGCTTAAGACAAAGGGCGAGGGCGACGCGACGGTGACCGTATTCCGACGCGCATCCGATGCCGTTGCGACTGCCGTGGAGCTTCAAAGGGCGTTGGCCGACGCCTCCTGGCCCGGTGGGCTCGACCTGCGCGTGCGGATCGCGCTCCACACCGGCGAGGCGCACGAGCGCGAGGGGGACTACTTCGGCCCCGCGCTCAACCGCGCCGCCCGGCTGAGAGCCCTGACGCGGGGCGGGGCGACGGTGATGTCACAGGCAACCGCGGAGATAGTTCACGACCGCCTGCCTCGCGAGGTGGAGCTGGTCGACCTGGGTCCCCAGCAGCTCCGCGGCCTGTCGCGCCCGGAGAGAGTGTTCGAGCTGCGGCCGGTTGCCGCACCGATGGCGCCGCAGGAGATGCGTAAGACGGTGACCGTGCTGTTCTCGAGCGTCGGCGCCTCGACTCCGCAGGGCCGGACGCTCGACCCCGAGGCGCGCCGGCGCGTCATGTTGCGCTACTTCGGGGATGTGCGCGCCGTGCTGGAACGGCACGGGGGCACGGTCGAGACGTATCCAGGTGATGCGGTGATGGCCGTCTTCGGCGTTCCGTCGCTGCACGAGGACGACGCCCTGCGAGCAGTGCGGGCCGCGAGCGAGATGCGCGATGCGCTGCCGATGCTCGGCGACGAGCTGGAACGAGCGTTCGGTGTCCGGCCCATCGCCCGGGTCGGCGTGGGAACGGGGGAGGTGATTGCCACCCATCCGGACGCGGACCAGCCACTGGCGACGGGAGAGGCGGTCACGTTCGCAAAGCGTTTGGAGGAGTTGGCCGGGGCGGGCGAGATCCTGATCGACGAGAAGACGCATCGACTTGTCCGGGGCTGCGTTCGGGCGGAGCCCGCCGGAGACCAGACGACGCGGAGCGGAGAGTCGCTTGCCGCCCTTCGACTGGTCGAGGTGCGTCCGGACGCTCCAGGGCGCGCGTCCCGCCTCGAGTCCCCGCTGGTAGACCGCGAGCGGCAGCTCGCGGCGCTGACCAGCTCGTTCACCGCCGCGGTCAGCGACCGGGCGTGTCACCTGGTGACGGTGCTCGGCGCGGCGGGGGTGGGCAAGTCGAGGCTCATCCAGGAGTTCATCGACGGGCTCGGCGACGAGGGGAGCGTGCTGCGAGGGCGCTGCCTGCCATACGGCGAGGGCATCACCTACTGGCCCCTGGCGGAGGTCGTGAGTGACATGACGGGCGCCGGCGGGCACGGCCCCGCCGAGCAGTCGCTACCCGCCATCGCCGAGGAACTCGCCGAGGAGCCGAAGGCCGATCTGATCGTCGCCGGGGTGGCCGAGGCGCTCGGAATCAGCGGCTCTAAGGGCGGCCCGAGCGAGAAGATCTTCTGGTCCGTGCGCAGGCTGTTCGAGGCCGTTGCTCGTCGCCAACCGCTGGTGGTCGTCTTCGACGACCTTCAGTGGGGGGAGCCAACCTTCCTGGATCTCGTCGAGCACGTCGCCGATCTCTCGCGTGACGCTCCGATCGTGGTGCTGTGCATGGCGCGGCCCGAGCTGCTCGACACCCGTCCAGGGTGGGGCGGCGGCAAGCTGAACGCGACGTCGATCCTCCTCGAGCCCCTTACCGAGGACGAGACGCGGGAGCTGATAGCAAACCTCCTCAGCCGGGAGACCCTCCCCCGCCCGGCGGGGGCGCGCATCGCCGAGGCCACCGAGGGCAATCCTCTCTTCGCCGAAGAGCTGCTGGCGATGCTGATCGACGAAGGGCTGCTCCGCCGCGCGGACGGCCATTGGACAGCGTCCGAGGAGCTGGCGGAGCTGCCGGTCCCGCCCACTATCCACGCTCTCCTTGCGGCGCGCCTCGAGGCGCTGCCCGACGACGAGCGGGCGCTGCTTGCGCACGCGTCGGTGGAAGGAACGCTGTTCCATCGCGACGCGCTTGACGAGCTCGCGCCTGCATCCCTCGAGGGCAGCGTCGAGCGGAGCCTGACGTCGCTGGTCCGAAGGGACGTGATCCGCCCCGATCGCGCGGGTCTTGGCGAGGACGAAGCCTTCCGCTTCCGGCACATGCTGATCCGCGACGCCGCCTATCGCTCGCTCTCGAAGGAGGTCCGAGCCCACCTGCACGAGCGATTCGCAGCGTGGCTTGTCCGAACCGCCGGGTCGCGGCTTGGCGAGTTCGAGGAGATCGTTGGGTATCACCTCGAGCGGGCCTACCGCCTCCTCATGGAGCTGGGGACCCTGGAAGCGGACGCCGAGGAACTTGCCGTGCGCGGGGCGGAGCGGCTCGAGTCCGCCGGGCAGAGAGCCCTCGCCCGTAGCGACTACCCGGGAGCGGTCAGCCTGCTTGAGCGCGCGGCTGCGCTCTTTCCAAACGAGCACGCCCGTCGCCGGAGGCTGCTACCCGATCTTGGGGCCGCCCTGATCGAGCTCGGCAGGCTGGCAGACGCGGACGATGTGTTGACAGATGCGACCGTTTCGGCGGAGGCGGCGCGTGATGAGCGCGCGGGCGCCCACGCCCTCGTCCAGCGACAGTTCCTGCGACTGCGGAGCGGCGAGTCCGCAGACACCT
>DATDLN010000205.1:0-54403 GCA_036519295.1 Thermoleophilaceae bacterium | reverse complement strand
AAGGGGCCCGCCCGGCCTGCGGCCGGGCGGGCCCCTTAGCACGTCACCGCTCCGCCCGCGAGCGCTCCTCCGGCTCCCGCGGCGCGTCGGGGTCGACGTCGTCCGCGCGCTCGTGACGGGTCTCGGCCTCGCGCCGATGCTCGGCCGCACGGGCCGCCTGCTCGCGCGCCTGGGCCTCCTCCTGCCGCGCTCGCGCCGCCCGTTCCTCGGCCTCGGCGGACACGCGATCCGCCTGGGCGTCGTGAACCTCCGCCTCACGCCTGATCTCGCGCGCCTCGTGGCGCCGGCGGTCAAGCCGCTGGTGCCGGGCGCGCGTGCCGAGCCACGCGAGCAGCGCCAGCAGGATCAGCGCGGCGACGACTATGACAATGACGACTCCGGTGCTCATGCCGTACTCCCACTTCGGGTCTACTGCAGTGGCTACCCGAACGCGCGCCGGATATCCCTAGTTGGCCGCCGCGTCCGGCTCCAGCCGCTTCAGCTCGCGCTTCAACACCTTGCCGGTGGCGTTCCGAGGCAGCTCGTCGAGGAAGACGATCTCGCGCGGCACCTTGTAGCGCGCCAGGTTGGCCTTCACGTAAGACTTGAGCTCGTCCTCGCCGACCTGCTTGCCCTTCTCGGGCACGACGAACGCGCGCAGGCGCTGGCCGAAGTCCGGGTCCTCCACCCCGATGGCGGCGACCTCGGACACCGCCTCGTGGCGGGCGAGCAGGTCCTCCACCTCCTGGGGAAAGACGTTCTCGCCGCCCGAGACGATCATCTCGTCGTCGCGGCCCTCGACGAACAGGCGGCCGCCCTCGTCGAAGCGGCCCACGTCGCCAGTCGCCATGAGCGACCCGATGAAGTCCTTCGAGCCGCCGCCCGTATAGCCCTCGAAGAGCAGCTCATTGCCGACGAAGATCCGCCCCGTCTGGCCTGGGGGAACCTCGACCCCGCTCTCGTCGAAGAGGCGCACCACGGTGCCGCGCGGCGGCTTGCCGGCCGTGCCGGGAGCGGCGCGCATGTCGGTGGGTGTGGCGATCGTCGCCCAGGCGACCTCGGTCGAGCCGTACAGGTTGTAGAGCGTGTCGCCGAACGCGTCCATCCACTCGATGGCCAGGTCGCCCGGCAGCGCCGAACCGCTCGCCGCGACGACCTTGAGCGACGAGACGTCGTACTTGGCGCGCGTCTCCTCGGGCAGATCCAGGATCCGCTGCATCATCACCGGCACCACGATCAGCGAGTCGCAGCGACAGCGCGCCACCGCGTCAAGGCAGGCCTCGGGCTGGAACTTTCGCCGCAGCACGTAGGTCGTGCCGAGGATGAGGCCGATCGTGTAGTGAGCGAAGCCCCACGAGTGGAAGAGCGGGGCGGCGATGTGGGAGACCTGGCGCGCCTTCAAAGGAATCTTCGACAGCAGCGAGACGGCCGGGTCGAGCGACTGCGGGTTGCTGCGGGCGGCGCCCTTTGGCGCCCCGGTCGTTCCCGACGTGAGGATGACCGCGCGGCCTTCGCGGTCGGGCGGCACCACGTCCTCGGGATCGCCTTCGGCGATCAGCTCGTCGAGCGTGGGGTCGTCGCAGCGCTCGGAGTCGTGCCAAGCGACGAAGCGCTTGCGTCTCCGCCCCGCGTCCGAAAGCAGTCCGGTGAACTCCTCGTCGTAGATCAGCGCCTTGGGCTTTTCGCGCCTGACCACGTCGGTGAGCTGGGGCCCGGCGAAGGCCGTGTTGAGGAGGAGGGAGTTCGCGCCGAGCTTCGAGACCGCGACGGTGGCCTCGACGAAGCCGCGGTGGTTGCGGCACATGATCCCCACACCGTCGCCCTCGACGATGCCGGCGTCCGAGAGGGCGTGGGCGAGCGCGTTCGTGCGGGTGTGCACCTCGGTGTAGGTCAGCGTTCCGAGCTCGTCGACGATCATTGGCTCGTCCGGGAAGCGCGCGGCGAGCGAGATCGAGCCCGCGGCCGGACTGCGCCCCCACTTCTGGATCGCGCGGAGCACTCCCCACGCCCGGTCCGGACGCATGGGCCGCACCACGCCCGCGTCGACCAGCACCTTCACGCTGCCGAGCAGGTACGCCGCCCGTCCTGGCAGGCTCATCCCGTCCTCGCTCACCTCGTATGCCCTTCTTTCGTCTCCGAGCTCCAGGCTCAGATTGTGCAGAGTTCGCTCGAGATTCCGCGCCACCATCGGCCTCGACACCTGATCGGAGATCGCGCCGAGGAGGCCGCCAGGGGAGCCGTAGGAGAGGCGCAGGAGCACCCGGGTGCGACCGTCCGCGGTCTCGCGGAGCCGCCAGCGGCCGCGCTGGTCGATACCGGTGATCGAGGTCCAGGCCATGTCCGCCGGCTCGTCGAACTCGACGATCTCGACGAGGCCGCCGACGTCGGCGGAGCCCACGCGCATGCGCATCGAGAAGCGCGCGCCAAGGCCGCTCTCAGCATCACCCTGCAGCTCGAAGCGCGTAATCCCGTGGAAGAAACCCGGGTAAGCGGCGGGCTTGGAGACGAGCTCCCACACACGCGCGCGAGGAGCGTCGACGGTCGTCTCACGCTCGATCCGCATCAGCCGACCACCGGAACGCGGCGCTCCGCCTGCAGCGCCGCGAGCGCGTCCTGCATGCGTCCGACCACAAGCTCGTATGCCTCGTCGACGTCCAGCTCAACCACGTCCAGCGGCGGCAACACCTGAATCGTGATCTTCGCCGGGAGCGGCAGATGGCCGAGCATGTCGCCCACGTTAAGCCCCCACGGGAGGGCGATCGAGATCGGCAGAACCTTGAGCCGGAACATGCGATCGAGTCCGAGGGCGCGTGCGAGCCGCTCGCCGCGGCTCACGAAGAGCGCTGTCTCCTGACCTCCGATCGAGACCACCGGCACCAGCGGCACCTCGTGCTCCTTGGCGAGCCGGATGAAGCCGCGGCGGCCGCCGAAGTCGACCCTGGCCGACTCCCAGCTCGGCCGGTGCACCTCGTAATCCCCTCCCGGGTAGACGAGCAGCGCCGCGCCCTCCCGCAGGGCGCGTTCGGCGTTGGCGGGGTTGGCGGCCACCGTGCCGTACTTCCTCAGGATGCCGAGTCCGGGCAGCGAGAGTACGAGGTTGTGGGCGAGCTGGTGGAAGCGCCGCTCTACTCCGAAGTAAGTGGTGAACGCCAGCGTGAAGACGTGAGTATCGGGAGTGACGTTGCCGCCCGAATGGTTCCCCACGAGCAGCACCGGCCCGTCCTCCGGGATGTACCGGAGTCCCCGCACCTCAGCGCGGAAGTACAGGCTCGCCAGCATCCAGAGCCCGGGAAGGCTCTCGCGGATGTAGTCGGGATCGCGTTCGTCGAGGTCGGGCGTGGGTACTCGGCGCTGCACCCTGTCGGCCACGGCGGCCGTGACGCGGCCCGCCATGGCGCCGAGCCCGTCGGTCACGCCACTCCCCGTGCCGGCGGCGCGGGCCAGCTAGCTGCGGGACCCGTTGGTCTGTGGATCATGTGCGGGGCCCCGCGCGGGAGGCCGGCGAGGGCGGCGCGGAGCTCCGGGGCGCGGAGCTGTTCGGCGACCGTCCGCTCGGCCGTCTCGATCACCCGTCCCCGGCGATCCGCGCTCATCCAGTTGAGGCCCATCGCGTCGTGATCCTCGCGGGTCGGCTCGATGATCACCACCCTCGTGCCGAAACGGCGCACCTTGCGCTGCTCGTGCTCGAGGCGGCGGCGGTTGGCGCGCCGGCTGAGCGACGGCAGCCACGCGAGCGGATCGAGCGCGGCGGGTCGGGCGTTACCGGAGAGCGGATTCATGCAGATCACGAGATCGAGCCCGCGACCTGCGACGAGATCGAGGTTCGAAGCCGAGCAGACGCCGCCGTCCACGTACCGGCGGCGGTCGATTCGCACCGGCCGGTAGAAGCCGGGGATGGCGCAGGAGGCCGCGACCGCGGCGGCCACATCGACCTGCGGCATGTCGATGCGACCGAACGGGGTCCGGCGGCCGGACTGGTAGTCGCACGCAACCGCCCAGTAGTTCGGATGCTCCACCCAGCGATCGCGCACCGCGCGGCGGACGGTGTCCGCCAGGGAGTCGGTCGAGATCAGCCCCGCCGGGAGCCAGCCGGCGAGCAGCTGAAGCGGCGTGTGGCGAAGCGGGTTCGCCAGGGCGGTGGCGGCCATCCGGAGCGAGCCCGGGCCGATCTGGGGTAGCCCACGGTGGAGTCTGAACACGGCGCCGGCCGAGCGGTCGGCCTCGGCGGCGGGGCGGCCGTCGGCCCCGTTCAGCCCGTCGAATACCTGACCGGCCGAGTGGGCGACCATGAACCACGGCGGAACGCCCGCCGCCACGAGCACGCCGACCATTGCGCCTGCCGAGGTGCCCACGATGTACTCGGCGCTGCCCGGGTCCCACTCGGTCTCGCGCGCGATCGCTTGGAGCCCGCCCGTGAGCCACGCCCCGCCGAGCACGCCCCCCGCCCCGAGCACGAGCCCGACCCTCATCGACGTTTCGCTTGGCCTTCTGGCCGGTCCCCGAAACAGATCCATCGCCTTTGCAGCCTAAACGCGCTTGGCGGCGCCGCGCGGCGGGCCGCTTGCCGCGTGGCCGCGCGCGGTACGGTCCCGGCGCAGGCATGAACGCCACCCCGACATCGGGCACTCTCGGGCAGCCGCTCCCGCGCCGGTCCTGCCTATCCGTTCCGGGGTCCTCGCCGCGCATGCTCGCCAAGGCCCAGGGGATCCCCGCGGACGAGATCATCATCGACCTCGAGGACGCGGTCGCGGTGGCGGCGAAGGACGAGGCGCGCGCGGCCGCTACCGAGGTGCTTGCCCAGTGGCGCGGCCCCGGCGTTGCGGTACGCGTGAACGCGCCTCGTACTCCGTGGTGCCATCTCGACCTGGCCGCGCTGGGGGCGCCCGACGACCGGCCGGCCTCGATCGTCCTGCCGAAAGTCGAGAGCGCGGGCGACCTTGCCTTCGTCGACCGCCTGCTGGACGGCGTGGAGGCAGCCGGCGGCCGAAGCCGGGCGCTCCGCGTCCAGGCGCTCATCGAGACAGCGGCCGGGCTGGGCGGCGTGCAGGAGATCGCCGGGTCGTCGCCCCGGCTCGAGTCGCTGATCCTCGGCTACGCGGACCTCGCGGCGTCGCTGGGCGGAACCCGTGACCTCGACGCGTGGCTGCCCGCGCAGGAAGCCGTCCTCACGGCCGCCCGTTCCAACGGACTGCAGGCGATCGACGGTCCCTACCTGCGGGTCGAGCCCGACGAGGGGTTCCGGGCCGCGGCGGCGCGGGCGCGCGACCTCGGCTTCGACGGCAAGTGGGCCATTCATCCCTCGCAGGTCGAGGCGTTGAACGACCTCTTCCGACCGACCGACGCGGAGGTCGAGCGGGCGCGCGCGGTCGTGGAGGCGCTCGAGGCGGCCGAGCACGGGGCGGTGTCACTGGACGGCCAGATGCTGGACGAGGCCGTGCGGGCCGCGGCGCTGCGGGTGCTCGCGCGCGCGGACGCCTCGTGAACGAGGTGTCGGGCCCGTTCTTCGAGGACCTCTCGGTCGGGCAGGTCGTCGAGACGGCGCCGGCCCTGACGCTGACGGACGGTCACGCCGCGCTTCACCAGGCCATTGTGGGCGACCGGCTTCGACTGGCCCTCGACGCGCGGCTGGCGGCCGCCGTGCTCGGCGCCGAGGCGCCGCTCGCGCATCCGGCGCTGGTGTGCGACGTCGCAATCGGTCAGTCCACCCTCCTGACGCAGCGGGTGATCGCAAACCTCTTCTACCGCGGACTCCTGCTGCGCCGCGCGCCCGTGATCGGCGACACGCTCCACACCACGACGGAGGTCGCCGCGCTGCGACAGAACTCGCGCCGCCCGGGGCGCCCGGCCACCGGACTGGCCGTGCTGCGCGTCCGCACTGTCGACCAGACGGACCGGCGGGTACTGGACTTCTGGCGCTGCGCGATGGTTCCACTGCGCGACCAGGAGCTCGTGACCGGCCACGCGGACGACCTCGAAGCGATCCCCGCCGAGCTGAATCGCGACGGCCTTCGGACGGCGACGGCGGGGTGGCGCCTGGACGCCTTTCGCTCGGCCGTCCCCGGCCCGCACTTCGCGGATCTCGACGCCGGCGTCCGCTGGGGCGTCGAGGGCGGCGACGTCGTGAGCGCCGCGCCCGAGCTGGCTCGCCTGGGCCTCAACGTCGCCATGGCGCACCACGACGCCGCGGCTGCCGGCGGCAGGCGACTGGTCTACGGCGGTCACAGCATCGGCCTGGCCGCAGCCCAGGCCACGCGCGCGCTCCCTAACCTCGTCACCGTGGCGGGCTGGCACGGCTGCGACCACCTGGCCCCGGTCTACGAGGGCGACACGCTTCACAGCGAGCTCGAGCTCGAGGAGACCGAGCCGCTCGCGGACGGCGGCGGGCTGGTCCACCTGCGCTCGCGCGTCCGCGCGATGCGCGAGGGTGAGTCGACGGATGTGCTCGACTGGCGGTTCGTGGGGGTGATGGCCTGACCAGCCCGGTCTTGAGCGGCATGCGGGTCGTCGAGGGCTCCGCTTTCGTCGCGGCGCCCCTGGGTGGCATGACGCTCGCCCAGAACGGCGCGGACGTGATCCGCTTCGACCAGATCGGTGGCGGACTCGACTACGCGCGCTGGCCGCTCGCGCCCGGCGGCCAGAGCCTCTTCTGGGCGGGCCTGAACAAGGCCAAGCGCTCGATCGCGCTCGACCTGCGCTCGGAGCAGGGTCGCGATCTCGCGAGCGCGCTGATCGGCGAGGCGGGCTTGTTCCTCACGAACTTCCCGGCGCGGGGATGGCTCGCCTACGACGTGCTTGCCGAGCGGCGCGGCGATCTCATCATGGTGGCGCTGACCGGCAACCCGGATGGCACGAGCGAGGTCGACTACACGGTCAACCCGGCGACCGGCTTCCCCTGGGCCACGGGGCCGCGCAACCTCTCCGAGCCGCTGAACAGCGTGTTGCCGGCCTGGGACGTCGCCATGGGAACGCTCGCGGCCTTCGGGCTGCTGGCGGCCGAGCGCCACCGCGCGCGTACCGGCGAGGGTCAGTTGATCCGCCTGGCGCTCTCCGACGTGGCCTTCGCGATGGTCGGCAACCTCGGCCGGATCGCCGAGGCTCAGCTGGGTGGTCGCGACCAGCCCAAGGACGGGAACTACCTCTACGGCGCGTTCGGGCACGACTTCGAGACCCGCGACGCCAGGCGCCTCATGGTCGTGGCGCTCACCGCTCGCCAGTGGCACGCGCTGCAGGACGTCACAGGGATCCACGAGGCCTGCGCCAAGATCGAGGAGGCCACCGGCTACGACCTCAACACCGAGGCGGGGCGGTTCGAGGCCCGCGAGCTGATCGCGGCGCTGCTGCGACCCTGGTTCGCGGCGCGTGACCTCTCCACGATCCGCGAGCTGTTCGCCGGCACGGGCGTCTCCTGGGGGCCGTACCAGACCTTCAGCCAGCTCGTCGACGAGGATCCGCGCTGCTCCATCGCCAACCCGCTGTTCGAGGACGTCGACCATCCCGGGGTCGGCCATTACCTGATGCCGGGCTCGCCGCTCTGGTTCAACGCCGTCGAGCGCCAGCCCGTCGGCCGCGCCCCGCTCCTCGGCGAGCATACGGAGGAGATCCTCGCCGACATGCTCGGCCTCAGCCCCGCCGAGATCGGGCGCCTCCACGACGCCGGCGTGGTAGCCGGCGCCGCGCTGGCCGGCGCAAGCCCGGAGGGAGACTGACCCAGAGACCCGGCAGACCGCCTACAGGCTCACCCCGGTGGCCATCGCCTCCTCGGCGCGGAGCGGGAGGCGCCTCGGGCGCCTGGAGGCGAGCACGGGGCGAGCGGACACGATCCGGCCGGCGCGCCAGCGAGCAGCCCCGACTCCGTCGGCGGTCAGGTCGGTCACGAGGATCCCCGTCGACGTCGTGTCGGGGGAGTCGGCGCCGAAGACGAAATTGCCGAGCGAATAGGCCACGAGCGCGGCGCCTTCACGCCGAAGCGGCTGGAGCACGTGCGGGTGCGCCCCGATCACGAGCTGCGCGCCGGCGGCCGCGGCCGTTTGGGCGAGCACGCGCTGCTCCGCGCTCTCGAATGTCGCCTTTTCGATGCCCCAGTGAAAGGTCGCGACCACCACGTCGGCCCGCCTTCGGGCGGAGTGCACCGCCGCCGCGACCGACTCGGCTGAAGCCCAGGCGGTTCCGGGGCTGTCATCCCCGGCCGCAAACTCGAGTGGCGCGATGCTCGAGAAGCCGACGAACGCCACGCGCAACCCCAGCCGCTCCACGATCTGCGGAGCGAGCGCTCGGCGCAGGTCGGGTCCGGCGCCGACCGCCCGCATCCCGAGTCGCTCCACGCCCCGCACCGTGTCGACGGTGGCTTCGCGGCCGAAGTCGCCGACGTGGTTGTTGGCGAGGTTCAGCACGTCGATCCCGGAGTTGCGCCGCAGGCCCTTCAGCGCCGACGGGCTGCCGCGGAAGTTGAACTGCTTCGGAAACGGCTCGCCGCGCTCCGAGACCGCGCACTCGAGGTTCCCGAAGGCGATGTCCGCTCGCCGCAGGGCCTTCCCCACGCTCGTCCAGGGGTACCGGGGCCCGCTCGCGGCGATGGCCGCGCCGGGCGCGTCGCCCAAATTGATGTCGCCAACCGATGCGAGGCGGAGCGGCCTCACGGTGACGGTGACGGGCGCCGACGTGCCGACGCCCGGCGCACGCGCGCGCAGTGTCAGTGGCCCCGGGCGCGCCAGGACCCGGCCCTCGAGGCGGAAGTGGCCCTCGTCGTCGCTGGTGGACCGCCCCGCGGTGCGCCAGCCACCGCCCCGCGCACGCGTCTCGAGCAGAAGGCTGGTGCGCTCGGGTGCATCCGAGCCGGTGAGCGCGATCCACCCGCCGGGCGCCACGGCCCGGAGCGAGGGCTCCGCGCCGAAGTCGCCCACTCCGGCCACCGGGGAGCGGGACGACCCGAGCGACAGCAGGAGGAACAGCAGGACACCCGTCGCCGAGCCGAGCGCCAGGAGCGCCGCGGCGCGCTCCCTCGTCGAGGCGGGGGCCGCTCTCCGGGTTGGAGCGGGCCGTGGTGTCGGCGCCTGCCGGAATCCGGGCGCCGCTGCGGGGTCGGGCTCGGGGGCCGGTGGCGGGGCCGGCCCGGGCGCGGGTGCCGCGGCCGGCTCGGGAGCCGCGGCGGGTTCGGAGGCCGGGGCCGAAGCCGGGCCCGAGCGTAGTTCCAGATCCTGTGCGGCCGACTCCTCCAGCGCCGCCAGCTCGGGGCCGGGGTCCTGCGGAGCCGGCAGTTGGGCACGCCGCCTGGCCGCCGGCGTTTGGGGGCCGACGCCGGCGCCACTTTCGCTTGCATCGTGCTCGGTGGACATCGCGCCTCCGGGCGCCGACGTGGCGGCGCACAGGTGAAACCTGATTCGCCGGAAGCGGGCCACGTCCTGCGCCGAGCTTGCCCGTACGTGTGATGACGTGGTGGCCGGTAGGCCCCGGTTGGGTCACGACTCGTCGCTCTCCGGGTGGTCGTAGACGTGCTTGTCCCATGGCGGCTTGATGCCGTCGTCGAGTGGGCGGTAGCCGCGTTTGTCGCGAGTCTCGAGCGGGATCAGGCGCAGTCCCTCGCCGGTCGTGGTGCGCTCGTGGAGGTCGTGACCCGGAAGCAGCGGCCGGTGGCGGACGGCTGGCGCGCCACGCGGGGACCCGCGGGGCAGGCGCGCAGTGGGCGCGCCGCGTCCGAGACGCTCGGCCGGGATGTGGCCCGCGTGGCTGCCGCGGGAGACACGAGTCCAGCCGCTGTCGGGGAACCAGCGGTTCCGGCAGTCCGACCATTTGCAGCCCTGGTAGCGGCCGTGCGAGCTGCTGCGCACCCACACGTTGCCGTCGGGATCGAGGCGCACCTGGAAGGACTCCCAGTCGTCCAGATGCAGGCCCGGATAGGTGGGCGCGCGCTTCACGATCCCGGCCAGGCGGGGAAGCAGCCAGGCCGCCTCCCACGCCTTGTCCGAGCCCAGCACCACTGTCTTCGAGTCGGGGTAGTAGAGCCAGTACTGGATGTAGGTGCGGCCCTCCCGCCGTATAACGCGCGTGAAGACGGTCGCTCGTTCGCCGCGATCCGTGCGATGGGCGTCGAGGTCGCGGTCATCGGGCGCGTCCGCACAGTCGGGTCGCCGGCAGCTCCGGTAGTCGACCGGGAGCCGGCGCTCGCCGGGCTCGTAGACGAGGTTCGGGGCATGCGCCCGGACGAGAGCGGCATCCGGCTCGCCGTAGGCGGCCGCCAGCGCAGCGTCGCCGTCGTCGCAGCCGCCCCGGATCGCACAGAACAGGCGGTGGGCGAGAAAGCCTCCGTAGGAGCGCCCGTCCACCACCTGCGCAACCGCCGCGAAAGCAGCGAGCGCGAGCGACACGGTCAGCAGAATCCCGGTCCACTCGACAGTCGCCTGGCCGCGCTCGTCTCCCACCATGCCACCGTACGCCCGGCGGGGCGACCGCTGACTCCCGCACTGTCACAAGACTGCGACATTGGCCACGGCTAACGTGAGAGGCGCGCGATGAGGGCCGCCGTATACCACGCGCCGGGCGACGTCCGGATCGAGGAGCTCGAGCGCCCCGAGCCGGGGCCGGGCGAGGTGCTCGTCGAGATGCGGGCGTGCGGCATCTGCGGAAGCGATCTGCTCGATTGGTACATCGAGCGTCGCGCCCCGGTCGTGCTCGGACACGAGCCGGTTGGCGTGGTGGTTGAGAGCGGGGCGCCGATCGACGGCCCGTTGCCCGAGGTCGGTACCCGCGTGTTCGCCCACCATCACGTGCCGTGTCAGCGCTGCGAGCGCTGCCGGCGTGGCCACGAGACCCTCTGCGAGACGTTCAAGGAGACCCGCCTCCACCCTGGCGGCTTCTCCGAGTACATCCTCGTGCCGGCGAGGAACGTGGCACTCGACGTCCTCCCGGTGCCCGACGGCATCAGCGACGCCGCGGCGACCGCGATCGAGCCCCTGGCCTGCGCCGTGCGGGGCCAGCGCCGCGCCGGGGTCTCGGCCGACACGCGGCTGCTCGTCGTGGGCGGCGGCCAGATCGGGCTGCTGAACGCCCAGGCCGCGCTGGCCGCGGGCGCGAGCGTAGCGATCGCGGAGCCACTGCCCGACCGCCGGGCGCTCGCAGCACGGCTGGGGACACACTCCGTCGAGCCGGACGCGGCGGCGGTGCTCGATGTGCTCGGGGGTCGTCCCACCGTGGCCCTGCTGTGCACCGGCGCCGACGCCGCCTGGACGCTCGCGCTCGAGGCCATGGACGCCGGCGGGAAGGTCCAGCTCTTCGCGCCAGCCTCGCCCGGGGCCACGCGCTCGTTCGAGGCCAACGACCTGTTCTTCCGCGAGATCCAGATTCAGGCCAGCTACTCGGCCGGACCGAGCGACACTCGCACCGCTCTCGAGCTGATCCGGTCGGGCGCCGTGCGGCCGGAGGGACTCGTCACTCACCGCTTCCCTCTCGAGGAGACGGCAAACGCGCTCGACGCCGCCCGCCGCCGCGAGGCGGTAAAGGCGATCGTCACCCCGACATGAGGGCAGCACGGCTCCACGGTCACGGCGACCTGCGGATCGAGACCGTCCCGGAACCAACGCCGGGCCCGGGCGAGGCGGTGCTCGCGATCGCCGCGGCGTTGACCTGCGGGACGGACGTCAAGAGCGTCTCGCGAGGGCACCCGTCGATCGCGAGCTATCCGTCGCCGCTCGGCCACGAGTTTGCGGGAGTCGTCGAGGCAGTGGGGCCGGGCGTCCGGCACGTGCGCCCCGGCGAGGCCGTCTTCTGCGGCGACTCCGCCCCGTGCGGCGAGTGCTTCCAGTGCCGGCGCGGACGCGAGAGCCTGTGCGAGGACCTGCTCTACCTGCTCGGCGGCTTCGGCGAGCGGCTGCTCATTCCGGACCGCATCGTCAGGACGAACCTCCTCCCCCTTCCCGGCGGGCTCGACCTGCGGCTGGCGCCGCTGGCCGAACCGCTCGCCTGCGCCGTCCATGCGCTCGACGCGGTCGGCGTCCGCGCCGGGGAGGCGGTCGTGGTGGTCGGCGGCGGTTCGCTCGGTCTTATGCTCTGCGCGCTCGCCGCGGACGCCGGCGCGCGCCCGATCGTGCTCGACCCCCACGACGAGCGCCTCGCTCGCGCGCCCGGCTTCGGCGCCACCGAGACGGTCAGGGCGGAGCGCGGCCACGGCGACGTGGCCGCCGCGAGGGCGCTCACCGACGGCCGCGGTGCGCCGGTGGTGTTCGAGGCGGTGGGGCGCCCGGAGACGTGGGAGCTGGCGTTGGCGATGGCTTGCCCCGGTGGGACGGTCAACCTGTTCGGCGGCTGCGCACGCGACACCACATTTACGGTGCCGACGGAACGTGTCCACTACGACGAGGTCACGCTGCTGGGCACCTACCACCACGCGCCGCACCACCTCGCGAGGGCCATCGAGCTGCTCGCGGAGGGTCGGCGGCCGTGGCGCGAGCTGTGCGGGCCCGTGATCGGGCTCGACGAGCTGCCCGCGGCGCTGGCCGGGCGGCTCGGCCCCCACCCGAAGTTCACGGTGGTGCCCTAGTACACGTACGGCGCAGTGACCGGGTTGGCCCGCAGCGCCTCCCATTCCGCGTCGTCGAGCGGCTGCGGCGGGTCGCGATCCGCGTCGACGGTGCACAGGAAACCGAAGGGCTCGTCGGCCTCGTTGAGCCAGCGGTGCGGCGTGAGGGAGGGGATGTAGAGGGCGTCGAGCGGGGCCAGGTCGACGACCGCGTCCCCGACTAGCGCGCGGCCGGCGCCGCGCACTGCGACGACGAGGTGCACGTGGGCATGCTTCTCGACGCTCGAGTAGCCGCCCGGCTCGAGCTCGAAGTAGCGCAGCTCGAAGTCCGCGCCCAGATCGTCGGGGTGGCCGATGGTATGGCGCGTCACGTCCTTCCAGCCCATGCCGCGCTCGTCGCCGAGGCTGAACTTGTAGGCCTGCTCGTCGACTCCGTCCCAGCGGAACGTCGAGCGGTCGAAGGGGATGCGGCGGGGGACGCGCTCGCCGGCCACCACTACATCGCGTTGCCGCTGCTCTTGGCGTGCAGGTCGGAGACGTGCTGCGCCGCGGCGGAGGAGAAGCCGCTGTCGACCAGCCGCTTGATCCGGTGTTCGCTCAGGCCGGCCTCGAACTCGCGCACGGCGTCGACGGCGCGGCCGTAGGCAAGCCCGCGCTCACCGCCCCCCGCCAGGGTCACGAGCGCCTCCTGCACCGGCTCGGGGATGCCCGAGACCTCATGGGCGAAGGCGATCCGCTCCTCGAGGCCCTCGACGAAGGTGCGCACGACCTCCGGATCGCTCGACAGCCGGCTGCGCATTCGCTGCGTCCCGTAGGCGACGTGGCGCGCCTCGTCCTCGTGGGCGCGGGCGAACATAACTCGGCTGGCCTCGTCGGGCGCGTGCCGCCGCAGGAAGCCGAACAGGTCGAGGAACGTGCCTTCGCCGAGCACGTGAAGCAGGAAAGAGGCCTTGTCGAAGTCGTCCTGCTGGATCAGCCCCTCGATCGACGACTCCGTGCCGGGATAGGTCCCCACGAAGCCGACCTCGTTGAGGAACAGGCGCTTGGTGAACGCCTCGACGTGCCGCGCCTCGTCGACGACCTGCGTGGAGAGGAAGAGGGCCGGCTCGACGTAGGCGGGATGGATTCGCGGCACGAACTTGGCCGGCACGTACCAGGCCGCGAACTCCTGCTGGACCATCCACGTGAGCACCGTGCACAGCGCGAGCTCGAGCGGCTCCGGGACGCCGCGCCCCAGCTCCCAGGGGATCTCGGTGCTCGCGTTCCATTGGCGCGCCTTGGCCTGCTCGTAGAGCCGCTCGATTCCGTCGGACCAGACGAGTTGGCGCTCGAGCACGGTGAACTCGTAGCCGGGCAGCGCGAGCCCCGACTCGAGACCGCGCAGCGCCAGCCCGCCCGGGCCGGCTGACTCCGGTGGGAGCGGGAGCGTCGAGGCGATGCTGGGCGAGTTCGTGACGAGTCCAGTTTAGGTCGGCGTAGGCTGACGGCCGTGTCGAACGCCGCCGACTCCTCGGACACGACGATCTTCACGGTGATGACGGCGCTGGCCGAGGAGACGGGCGCGGTCAACCTAGGCCAGGGCTTCCCCGACGAGGACGGTCCCGCCGTGATCGTGGAGGCGGCCGTCGACGCGATGCGGTCGGGTCACAACCAGTACGCGCCGCTGCCCGGCGTGCCCTCCCTTCGCGAGGCGATCGCGGCCCATCAGCGGCGGCGGTACGGGCTCGAGGTCGATCCGGACGCGGAGGTGCAGGTGACCTTCGGCGCCACCGAGGCGCTGGCGGCCGCCACGCTCGCGTTCGTCGGGCCCGCCGACGAGGTGGTGATGCTGGATCCGGCCTATGACTCGTACGAGCCGGTGGTCGAGCGGGCGGGCGGGACGGTCCGCCGGATTCCGTTGAAGCCGCCGGACTGGCGCGTCGAAGCGGAGGCGGTCGAGCTGTCCGTCACGACGGCCACGCGGATGCTGCTGTTGAACTCGCCGCACAACCCGACGGGACGCGTGCTCGACATCGAGGAGCTCGAGCTGCTGGCGGACGCCTGCCGCCGCCGCGACCTGATCGCGGCGACCGACGAGGTCTACGAGCACCTGGTCTACGACGGCCGCCACGTCCCGCTGGCGACGCTGCCGGGCATGCGCGAGCGCACTGTGACGATCTCCTCGCTCGGCAAGACGCACTCGCTGACCGGCTGGAAGGTCGGGTGGGCGAGCGGTCCCCCGGAGTTGATACGGCGCCTGCGCGCGGTGAAGCAGTTCCTGACCTTCGCGGGCGGCACGCCGCTGCAGCACGCGGCCGCCGTCGGCCTGACCCTGCCCGATCGGGACGTCGCCAGGCTCGCGGACGCCCTGCGGTCGAAGCGCGACCGCCTGGCGGCCGGCCTGAGCGAAGCCGGCTTCGCCGTCCTGCCGACCGCGGGGACTTACTTCCTGAACGCGGATGCCCGCCCGCTGGGTGAGGAGGATGCGGCGGCACTCTGCCTGCGGCTGCCCCACGAAGCCGGCGTGGTCGCGATCCCGGTCTCCGCGTTCAGCGGCGAGCCGGACGGGCCCCTGCGGTCCATCGTGCGT
Source organism: Thermoleophilaceae bacterium (assembly GCA_036519295.1). Lineage (GTDB taxonomy): Bacteria > Actinomycetota > Thermoleophilia > Solirubrobacterales > Thermoleophilaceae > JACVRW01. The sequence continues at coordinate 39,347 of DATDLN010000205.1, read as the reverse complement.
TTCGCGTTCTGCAAGCGCGACGACGTGCTCGAGGAAGGGATCGCGCGGCTGCGGGCCTGGGCCGCGCGGTAGGGCGGGCCGCCACGGGGCGCGCCGCGGCCCAACGGTCGTTCCGCATGCGTCATTCATGCCGATGCGCACGCTCGAATTCGGCGCTGAGGGCAAGGGCAAAGCCGGCAATCCAAGCGAGCGCGACGGCCGGCTGCCCGAGGCCGAGGAGATCGCGCGCTAGAAAGCCAAGGCCCGCACCGCCCAGGAGCGCCCCGCACGCGATCGCCGCCCACGCCGCGATCCGGCGCCAAATCAAGGACGGCCCCCGTGAGATCCGCCCTCCATCAGATCCGCCCTCCATCAGACCCCGCCCTCCATCAGTCCCCCACCAAGAACCCGAGCGGGTTCACGCATTCGTTGGCGATGTCGAGCGCCTCCTCCATCGGCATCGCCTCGGTGGGCAGCCGGGGATGCTCGACTTCGTAGCGGTAGCGGCGGTAGCCGAGGCAGACGATCCAGGCCTTCTTCGCGACGTCCGCCACCCCGCGCAGCGTCCGGAAGGCCGCGGCAGCGCGGGCCGCGGGAACCTCCGGGCGGGCCGCGGGAACCTCCGGGCGCGCCGCGGGAACCTCGGCGGGAACCTTCGGCCGGACCGGTGGAACCGGCCTTGGCTCAGGGCGCTCGTCGACCGCGGGAGGCGGCCGCGCCGCGCAGCCGCCCCGAGCCGCGCAGGTGATCGCGTGCGCGACCGACTCGCCCATACCACGACCGTCTACTCGCGCGACCAGCGCCGTGAGTGCCGCCGTGGCAAGAGCGGTCAGCAGCACGAGACTGGTCCATTCGACCGTTGCCTGGCCCTGTTCGGAAGCCACGCGCCGACCGTATGCGCTGGTAGCGCACTGGTGGGTGCGCTGCGTGACAGGTGCGAATCGAGTGGGTTACGTCTGTCAACGAACCTGCACGCTCGCACTCCGGTTCCCCGCGTCAGCTCGTAATGGGCGGGCTCGGCCTTGCCCGCGTCGGAGGCGACCGCCAAGCGATCGACCGAACGAGAGGTTCACCGTCCGCCTGTCGCCGGGCTGCAGCCGCAGTTCTCGGTACGCCACCAGCCGTGTCGGCGGGAACGCCTCCGATGCGCGCGCTTGCCGGCGAAAGGAGCACGGTGTGCTCGCCGGCTCGGCGCCCGCGGTTGCGCACGGTCAATGACACAGGGACATCCGCGCGAGCAGGTCGGCGGCCGTTGCTCAGGGCCGAGGCTCGGACTTAGGAAGGCCCGACCCTCCTGTGCGCCGGCGCCACCGGCGGCGCCGACGGCGGCGGCCACGACGAGCAGGAGCAGGGCGACCGACAGGCAGCCAGCGCGGCGAAAGCTCAGCTGTTCTCTCCCCCCGGGACACGATGACCGGAAAACGCGAGCTCGGCCTATCCGCTAGCGAATTAAACGAAACACCCCGCCTTTGACCGGCCAAGAATGGCCAATTTATGCACGATCTGGCCGTGGCGGTGTCCAACTGACCCGATTTCTTGACGAATCCCGGGAACCGCCCCGATAGTGGACTCATGAGCGCCGGCGCCGACACACGCCGTGCCCGCAATCGCGCCAGGGTGGTGGCCGCTCTCCGCGAGGCCGGCGCCGCCAGCCGAGCCGACCTGGCGCGCCGCACCGGTCTGTCGCGAACGACCGTGGCGAGCGTCGTCGCGGAGCTGGAGGGCGGCGGCGTCCTCGTCGAGCAGGCCGACGACGCAGGCGCATCGCCGCGCGGCGGGCGACCGCCGCGCCTCCTCTCCTTCAGCCGCTCGGCGGGCGTGGCGATCGGGATCGACTTCGGCAAGCGCCACCTGCGCGTGGCCGCCTCCGACCTGAGCCACGCCATCCTGTCCGAGGCGGAGCGGCCGATGCTCACCGAGGAGCCGGCCGAGTCGGGTTTGGCGGCCGCGGTCGAACTGGTCGAGGAGGTGCTTCGCGAGGCCGCAGTGTCTCGCGCTGAGGTCGTGGGGGTCGGACTCGGCCTGCCCGGCCCGATCGACCGGCGCTCCGGCCGCGTGGGCTCGTCCTCGATCCTCCCGGGTTGGGTTGGCGTGCGCGCCGCGGAGGAGCTCGGATCGCGACTCGGTTTACCGGTGGAGGTGGACAACGATGCGAACCTCGGCGCGCTCGCCGAGCTCCACTGGGGCGCGGCGGAGGGCCACACCAACGCCGCCTATCTAAAGGTGGCGACCGGCATCGGCGCCGGACTGATCATCGACGGCCGCCTCTTTCACGGCAGCGGGGGAATGGCCGGCGAGATCGGTCACACGATCGTCGACGAGCACGGTCCGGTCTGCCGCTGCGGCAAGCGCGGCTGCCTCGAGACGCTCGCGGGCACGCCGGCCCTGGTAGAGCTGCTGAGACCGCGGCTCGGACGGAGCATCCGCACCGCGGAGCTGCTGGAGCTCGCCGCGTCCGGCGATTCGGCCTCCCGCCGCGTCATTGCCGACGCGGGCCGCAACATCGGCATGGCCGTGGCCACCCTCTGCGATCTCCTCAACCCGGAGCTGATCGTGGTCGGAGGCGAGCTCAGCCGCGCGGGCGATCTGCTGCTTGATCCGTTGCGCGAGCAGGTCCACCGCAACGCGATCCCCGCGACTGCCCGAGACGTCGAGATCGTGGCGAGCGTGCTGGGACCGCGCGCCGAGCTGCTCGGGGCGCTGGCGCTGGTGCTGGCGGATCCGGGCGCGGGGGTGCGCTGAGGCGGGGCACTACTCAGTCCGAAAGGCCACGACCACTCCGCGCTCGGCGCTCTCCCGCGCCGCCTCGATCACCTCCAGCCCGGCGATCGCTTCGGAAAGCGGCACCGGCGACGGCGCGCCGTCCCGGATCGCCGCGACCACTCCCTCGTAGAACGCCAGATAGCGCCCCGGCTCGGTCTCGACTGGCTGGAGGGAGCCCTCCGTGCCGAGCATCCCCCAGGACTCTCGCGGCTCTCGCCCGAAGCCCGGCGCGTCCGGCCTCTCTCCGGCGCGCAGCGCGGCCTCCTGTACGTCGAGGCCCTCCTTGACGTACGCCGCGCACGAGCCGAGCAGGCGAAAGCGCGGCCCGGGCTGCGCCGTCACGTGGCTCATCCAGAGATGCACTGCCACTCCGCCCGAGCCCTCGAGCGCGAGAAACGCATCGTCGTCGACCTGCGCCCGTGGGCGGCGCCATGCGATCTCCGCGTACACACGCGCGGGTGGTCCGAGCAGCCAGAGGGCCTGGTCGATCAGGTGGCTCCCGAGGTCGAACAGCACGCCGCCGGCGTCCTCCGGCGCGGGACGCTCGCGCCAGCGCTCGGCGTCCACCTCAGGGCGCCAGCGCTCGAAGCGCGACTCGAACCGCAGCAGCTCGCCGAGCGTCCCGTCGTCGAGGAGCCGCTGCAGCGTCAGCGCGTCGCCGTCCCAGCGCCGGTTGTGGAACGCGGCCGCGACCAGGCCGCGCTCAGTCGCCGCGGCGGCCAGCCGCCGGGCGTCCACCGAACGGGCCGCAACCGGCTTGTCGACCACGACGTGGAGCCCGGCCTCGAGCGCGGCGAGCCCACTCGGGACGTGGTGGCGGTTGGGCGAGGCCACGACGACCAGGTCGTGATCGTCCGCAGCCGCGAACAGGGCGTCCGCGTCCGGAAGCACGCGGGTGTCGGGGAACTCCCGCCGCGCGCGCTCGACCCGCTCGGGGTTGGCGGTGACGATGGAAGTCAAGCGCAGTTCCGGAACCGCCGCGATCAGCGGCGCGTGGAAGGCCGAGCCGGCCAACCCGAAGCCAATAAGCCCTACGCGCAGCGGCGGAGCCGCGGGATCGCGACGGCCGGGACCAGCGCGGTGGGTCACGACGGCGACCGGGCCGCCGCCGCGACGCGGCGGCCCGGCGCACAAACCATCAAACGCGTCCCGCCGCCTGACGCTGCCTGCGGGCGATCGCGTCGACTATCACGGCAGCGAGCAAAACGGCGCCGGTGACCATGAACTTCACCGACGACTCGAGCCCAAGCAGGTCCATGCCGTTCGAGATCGACTGGATCACGAGCGCGCCCAGGAGCGCATGCCACACGCTGCCGCGGCCGCCGAACAGGCTCGTGCCCGCGATCACCGGAGCCGCGATGGCGAGCAGCAGGAAGTCACCGGCGCCCGAGGACTGGTTCACGGCGAGCAGCCGCGACGCGGCCATGATCCCGCCGATCGCGGCCATCGTCCCCGCGATCATGAACACGACCACGCGCACGCGCCGGACGCTGATGCCGGCGCGTCGCGCCGCCTCGGCGTTTCCACCTACGGCGAAGATGTAGCGGCCGAAAGTCGTCCTCGTGGTGATGTAGAAGAACAGCAGCACGAAGCCGAGCAGGATCAGCACCGCAAGCGGCAGCCCGCGGTCGTCGTTCAGCACCCAGATCGCCACCAGCACCGCCACGGCCACAAGCCCGATTCGAATGACCAGGGTGCTGAGCGGCGGGGCCTTCAGCCCAGCGCGGACCCGGCGCTGCCGCGCGAGTAGCGTGAACGCCGCGAACGCCCCGATGCCCGCAATCGCGAAGATCCAGCCCACCGTGTCGCTGTAGAAGGTGCTGGTGAGGCCGGTGACCTTGGAGTCGGTGATGTTGACCGTGCCCGTCTCACCCAGGACCTCGAGCTGCGCGCCGGGCCAGGCGAGCAGGCCCGCCAGGGTCACCACGAACGATGGGATCGCGAAGGCGGTGAAGACGGAGCCTTGGAAGAGGCCGATCGCGGTTCCGGCCAGCACCGCCACTGCAATCCCCAGATAAGGCGACCAGCCCTTCTGCTCTATGAGCACCGCCATGATCGCCCCACACAGGCCGCTGACGGCGCCCACCGAGAGATCGATCTCGCCCAGCAGGAGCACGAGCGTCACGCCCACCGCCACCAGACCCACGGCGGTCGCCTGAAGCACGAGGTTGGTCAGGTTGACCGAGCTGAGGAAGCGGGGCTCCTGGATGTAGAAGATCGCCCAGATCACCCCCAGGATCAGGACGACCCGCAGCTCGGCCAGGTCGCCCTGGATGAAGCGCCGGGCCAGGTCGAGGCGTGGCTGCTCGACCCCCTCGACGACGTCGGCGGTCGCCGCGGCGCCGCCGCCTCCGTGCGCACTCATTGCTCCCCTCCTGCCTCGTCGCCGTTGCGGCCGAACTCGGCACCAGTGATCGCGGCCACCACCTCCTCCTGAGTCGCCTCGCGGGCATCGAAGTCGCCCGCCTTGCGTCCGAGACGCAGCACGAAGACACGGTCGGCCACCTCGAAGACGTCCGCCAGGTTGTGAGTGACCACCACGACTGCGTGCCCCTCTTCGCGCAGCCGCTTGATCAGCCCGAGCACCATGGCCGTCTGCCGCACGCCGAGCGCCGCGGTCGGCTCGTCGAGCATCACGAGCTTCGGCTCGCCGAGCAGCGAGCGCGCGATCGCGACCTGCTGGCGCTGGCCGCCCGACATCGTGCCCACCTCCGCGCGGACGTCTGTGATCGTCACTGCCAGCCGGCTCAGCAACTCGTTCGTCCGCTTCTCCATCCCGGTCTCGTCCATCTGGTGCACGACCGCAGCGGGTCCGTCTCCCACCTTCTCGCGGCCGAGGAAAAGGTTCTCGACTACGTCGAGGTTGTCGCAAAGGGCGAGGTCCTGGTAGACGGTCGCGATGCCGAGGTGCGTCGCGTCGGTGGGCCCCGAGATCTTCACCTCGTGCCCTTCGAAGAGGACTTGCCCCTCGTCGACTGAATGGATACCCGCGATCGCCTTGACCAGGGTGGACTTGCCCGCTCCGTTGTCGCCCACGAGGGCGACCACCTCGCCGTTGTTGACCTCGAAATCGACGTCGCTCAACGCCTGGACCGGGCCGAAGCTCTTGCTCACCCCCTTAAGGGCGAGCACCGGAGTGTTCCCGTTCATTGTGAGGCTCCTTTGCTGTCCGGTGGGACGGCCCCGGCGGCGCGGGTGGCGCCGCCGGGACCAACGCTACCGCTACTCGATGCCGGCCTGCTTGCAGGCGCTCGCGTACTTGCCGGTGCAGATCTCGGACGCCTTCCAGAACCCGTCCTTCACGATGGTGTCCTGGACGTTGTCCTTGGTAACCGCAACCGGCTTCAGCAGGACCGATGGCACCTGCTCCATGCCGTTGTCGACCTTGTCGTTCACGAGACCACTCGGCGGCTTCTTGTCCTGGACGAGGGCGACCGCGAGCTCTGCGGCTGCCTCCGCCTCGGGCTTGATCGCCTTGTAGACCGTCATGTACTGCTCGCCCACGAGGATCCTCTGGATCGCGGCGAGCTCGGCGTCCTGGCCCGTCGTCGGACGCGTCTTCGGGTCGATGCCCGCCGACTTCATCGCGGCGATCGCGCCGCCCGCCGTTCCGTCGTTCGCGGCGTAGACGCCCACGAAGCCGCCGTCGCCGACTGCCGTGATGGCCTGCTCCATCTCCTGCTGCGCCTTGTCGGGGCTCCAGTCGGGGGTGTCGTACTCCTTGGCGACCTTGAACGAGCTGTCGTCGATGACGCTGTGCGCGCCCTTCTTGAACAGGGTCGCGTTGTTGTCGGTCGGAGCGCCGTGGATCATCACGATCGAGCCCTTCGCCCCGTCCTCGTCGAGCTTCTTCACGAGGCTCTCACCCTGGAGCCTGCCGACCTCCACGTTGTCGAACGAGATGTAGTAGTCGATGTCGGCGTCGGTGATCAGGCGGTCGTAGCTGACCACCGGGATGTTCGACTGCTTGGCCCGGGTGACGATCGCGCCCGCGGACGCTGCGTCGACCGGGTCGAGCACCATCACCTTGGCGCCCTTGGTGATCGCCGCCTCGGCCTGCTGCTGCTGCTTGGCGGCGTCCTGGTCGGCGTTCGAGTAGAGGATTTCGCAGCCCGAACAGAGCTCCTTGACCTTCTTCTGGAAGTTCGGGTTGTCCTGCGACTCGTAGCGCGCGGTCTTCGACTCCGGGAGCAGCCACGCGATCGAGCCGCTGCCGCCTCCGCCTCCGCCGCCTCCGCCTCCGCCGTCGTCGTCATCATCGCCGCAGGCCGCCAGCAGCACGCCGGCGGCCAGAGCGGCAACGACGGCGAGCATGCTGAGTCTCCAGCGTCGTTTCCTCATCCTTCCTCCTCTTACTTGGTTTCCGCTGTCGCGGCCTGCTGCATCACCGGTGTTCGCCCGCTCCAGGCCGGGCCTGCCTCGTGTAGCACGAGCGCGACCGCGCCGAGCAACTCGGCGCGCTCCCCGAGGTCTCCGAGGACGATTTCCACGTCCTCGGCAGCGCTCGGGATCGCCCGCAGCCCCACCGAATCGCGAAGCGGATCGAGCAGCAGGTCACCGGCGTGTCCCATGCTGCCCCCGACCACGATCCGCTCCGGGTTGACGAGATTGCAGAGATTTGCGACCGCCACGCCTATGTGACGGCCGGCTTCGCGGAACGCCCGCCGGCACGCGGGGTCCCCCGCCGCGGCGCGGCTGAGCACTCCGTCCAGGTCGAGCTCCTCGCTGCGACTGCGGCTGAGCATGCGCGCAATGGCCGCGCCCGCCGCGTACGTCTCCAGACAGCCGCGGCTCCCGCAGCGGCAGATGTCGCCGGTCTCGTCGAGCGTGGTGTGCCCGATCTCGCCGGCCGTGCCTCCGGCCCCTCCGAACAGCTTGCCGTCGATCACGATTCCCGCGCCAATTCCCGTGGAGAGCTTGAGATATACGAGCGCCGAGGTACCGCGCCCGGCGCCCCAGGTGGCCTCCGACAGCGCGCCCAGGTTGGCGTCGTTGCCGAGCCAAACCTCGAGCCCGAGTCGCTCGGCCATCCGCTCCGCCCCCTGGGTGCCGGCCCAGCCCGGCAGGATCGCCGAGGACCCAACGATGCCCGAGCGGTGCACGGGACCCGGGAGCCCCATCCCAACTCCGAGGGTGCGGTCGCGGTCGGTCCCACCATCGGCGAGCACAGTCTCCACCAGTTCGGCAGCCCGGTCCATTCCCACCTCCGCCTCGTAGTCCTCCGGCATCTCGACCCACTCCTCGGCGAGGATCCGGTGCGAGAGGTCGGCCGCCGCGACCGCGAGGTGCCGCTTTCCGAAGTCGATCCCGACCGCGACGCCCGCCGCCGGGTCGAGGGCGATCAGGGCGGGGGGCCGCCCGCCGGCCGAGCCGGGCCGCCCGTCCTCCTCGCGATCCACCACGAGACCGTCGGCGAGGAGCTCGGTCACGATGCTCGAGATGGTCGAGCGGGACAGCCCGGTCCAGCGGGCGACCTCGGCGCGGCTCGCCACTCCGAGCATTCGAAGCGCCTGCACCACCCGTTCCCGGTTCGACTCTCGGAGCGAGCCGAGTGAGCCCGAGTCCTCTCCTCGCACTGCCGGCGCATGCTGCCCGACGCGGCCAGGTTTGTCAAGACTCCGTTAGAACCCGACGTTAATTTCAGATTAATATGTTCGAGCTCGGAGGATCGCGGAGGACGTGTTGGATTGAACGCCGGCCGACGGTGGTATGCGTTTCCGTGGTGTCCGCGACCAGAGCATCCGCTGCGCCGGCTCCCCCGGCGGGGATCGCCGCCCTTGGGGAGCGCTACGACCCCGAGCCGATCGACGTTCCGGGCGGCCGCGCGCGGATCCGTCTGGAGGTGGCGGGCGGAGCTGCCTGGGACGCCTTGGTCGATCGGCGGCGGCTGCGTCTGGAGGCGGCGGACACGCACAGCGAGCCCGACGCCCTGCTGAGCGCCGACGCCGCCACCTGGCGCGCGATCGCCTCCGACATCCGCGCGGGCATGAGGGCGTTCGCCACGAGGCGGCTTCTGGTTCGTCGCAGCCTGCACCTCGGCGCCGGTTTCCTGGCGGCCACGAGCGGCGACACCGAACCTGGCCGGCTGACCTTCGAGACTCTGCGGACGCGAGGGGCGGGCAGAATCTCGATCCTGTCCGCGGGGCGGGGCGAGACCATTCTCTGCGTCCACGGCCTGGGGGGGACCAAGGCGTCGTTCCTCCCGACGGTCGCGGCGCTGGAGGACTCGTATCGCGTGGTGGCGCTCGACCTGCCCGGCTCGGGCGAGTCGGACAAGCCGATCGGGGCGCCGTACGACTCCCCCTGGTTCGCGCGCGCGGTCTTCGAGACCATGGATGCCCTGGGCGTCCAGCGGGCCCACCTGGTTGGCAACAGCATGGGGGGCCGGGTCGCGATCGAGGCCGGCCTGATGGAGCGCGACCGGATCGGCGGGCTGGTGCTGCTGAGCCCGGCACTCGCCTGGCTGCGCGGCCGCCGCTGGGCGCCGGTCGTGCGGGTGCTGCGGCCGGAGCTGGGGTTGATCCAGTTGGCTCCGCGCCCTGTGGTTGAGGGGGTGGTGCGGCGCCTCATCCCCGGGGCGGCCGACGGCTGGGCAGCCGCGGGCGTGGACGAGTTCCTACGCTCATACCTCACCCCGCGCGGGAGAGCCGCCTTCTACGCCGCCGCGCGCAACATCTACCTGGACGAGCCGCACGGCGAGGACGGCTTCTGGACGCGCCTCGCGGAGCTATCCCCCGACGCGCTGTTCGTCTGGGGCCGACGCGACAGCGTCGTCCCGATCGGCTTCATGAAGCACGTGGAGCGGGCGTTGCCGCGGGCGCGTCACGTGGAGCTCGATTGCGGCCACGTGCCGCAGCTCGAGCGCCCGCGGGAGACGCACGCGGCGATCAGGGATTTTTTGCGGGCGGCGTAGCTCTAAGGGCGCCACCCGTCTAGCCGCCGCCGAAGTCGCCACCGCCCCCGAAGTCGCCACCGCCGCCGAAGTCGCCACCGCCGCCGAAGTCGCCGCCCCCGAAATCGCCGAAGTCCCCCTGGTCGCCCATGCCGGCGTCGTCGGCGGTCACCGTCTCGTCGAGGGGGCCGAAGCCGCCGCCCAAAATCGAGCCGACGAAGAGCCCGGGGAGGAACCCGCCCCCGTAGAACCCGCCAGCCCACGGCATGAGGGCGGGACCGGCGTTCCAGTACGGCACGTACTCGCCGTTCACCTGCACCTGGCGGACCTGCGGATCCTCGCCGTCCTCGATGCGCTGTGCGTCGGCCGCGCAGACCGGTATCGGCCGCGGCCGGCCGCCGGGCGGCGCCCACTCGATGTCCCGGACCGAGGGGCCGTGGCGCGGGTCGAAGAAGCACGGCTGCCGCCGCTCGGGCGCGGGCTCCCCGGCGAGCCGCGCCTTGGCGGCGGTCATCGCCCAGCGGCCCTCCTCGAGCAGGGAGGTGACTCGCTCCATGTCGCGTGGCTGCCTCGCTCTCTGCCACGCCTCGTCCGCCTGCTGGTAGCGGTCGACGGCGACGCCGTAGTGCTCCTTCGCATCCTTGTCGACGTCGGGCATCTCGACGTCGAGGTCGAGCGCGCGGATGTCATCGCCGAGCGCGACCAGGTCCTCGCGCGTGACGCTCTTCACCTGCTCGAGGTCGGCTCGCTCCCGGCGGCGCCGTCGCACGCGGCTCCATCCGAACAGGCCCACGGCCGCCACGACCAGAACCACCAGGAAGATCGGGAATCCGCCCCCGCCATCCGACCCGCCGCCCTCGGAAGACGAGCCTTCGGCGCGCCCGTGCCCCACTCGCCTCACGAAGTTCTCGAGCACGGCCGCGGTCCCGTTCCCCCTCTCCGCGTCGAAGGCGTCCGCCGCGAGCTCGGCGGCTCGGCCCTGCGGCAGGATCCCCTCGGTCGCCCCGGCGCGGAAGTCGTTGCCGATCACCGCGCCGTAGGTGCCGGGCTCGCCGACGGAGCGGGCGAGCTCCCTGAGGGCCGTGCCCGAGTCGCCGCCGGCCTCTCCTGCCGCGTCGGCGGGCAGGATTGCGAGATACATCGGACCCGCCTCGGCGTCGGTGATCGCCTGCCGCAGATTCTCTGCATCGCCCTCGCTTATCGCCCGCTCGGCGTCGGGGTCCACATACACCGGGTCGAGCTCGAGCGCGTCGGCGGCGCGGTCGATCAGCCCCTGCGCGCGGGCTGTGCCGGCGAGGAGGAGGAGCAGGGCGAAGGTGAAGGCGAGAACGCGCATGTCGCACCGACGGACCTGGGACGGTACAACCTGTCCGTGACCCTCCCGCCCGGCCCGCGCCTTCCGCCGCTCGTCCAGGCGGTCATGGTCACCGCCTCACCGTACGGCTGGATGCGCCGGCGCTGGCGCCGTCACGGCGATGTCTTCTCGTCGAACTTCCCGTACTACGGCCGGGTGGTGTACGTGGCGAACCCTGCCGAGGTGAAGCGCGTCTTCACCGGGGACCCGACGATCTTCCACGCCGGCGAGGCGAACGCCCTCGCGCTCGGCAACGTGCTCGGCGACCATTCCCTGCTCACGCTCGACGAGGAGCGCCATCTGAGCCAGCGCAGGCTGCTGCTACCGCCGTTCCACGGCGAGAGCGTGCGCCGCTACACCGCGGTGATGGCCGAGGCGACCGCCAGGGAGGTGGCGCGCTGGCCGCTTCACCGGGCCATTCCGCTCCGCCCGCGAATGCAGGCGATCACGCTCGAGGTGATCCTTCGTGCGGTCTTCGGCGTGCGGGAAGGCGAGCGCATGGACCGCTATCGGGAATGGATCCCTCGGCTCGCCGACGCATCGAGCGTCATCAACTGGCTCCCCTTCATGCGGGGCGACCTCGGCGGCCTCACACCCGCGGCTCGCTTCCGGCGCGCGCTCGGGGAGGTGAATTCGCTGATCTTCGCGGAGATCCGCGACCGCCGCGCCTCCGCCGATGCCGAGGAGCGCGACGACGTGCTCTCGCTCCTGCTGCGCGCCCGCCACGAGGACGGCACCCCCATGACCGATGGCGAGCTGCGCGACGAGCTCATGACGCTCCTCACCGCCGGCCACGAGACCACCGCGACGGGCCTGTCCTGGGCGTTCGAGCGGCTGGTTCGCACGCCGCGCGTACTGGCACGGCTGGTCGAGTCCCTGGACGACGACGAGTACGTGGAGGCGGTGGTCAGGGAGACCTTGCGCGTGCGCCCGGTGGTCGTCGACGTGGCGCGCAAGCTGACGCGCGACACGGAGGTCGCCGGATACCGGCTGCGGGCGGGCACGATCGTCCTGCCGGCCATCGCCGTGATGCACGCGCGACCCGATCTCTACCCCTCCCCGCGCGAGTTCCGGCCCGAGCGCTTCCTCGACGGCCGCGTCGAGTCCTATGCGTGGATCCCGTTCGGGGGCGGCGTGCGGCGCTGCATCGGCGCCTCGTTCGCCCAGGTTGAGATGAAGGTCGTGCTGCGCGAGGTGCTGCGCCGCGTGCGGCTGCGGGCGGCGTCCCGGAGGCCGGAGCGGCCGCGCACGCAGCACGTGACCGTCGTGCCGTCGCGCGGAGCGCGCGTCGTCGTGGAGGAGCGTGTTGCCGAGCCGGCCGCGCGCGAGCCGGCGGCGGTCGCGGACGCCGTTACGCTCGGCTGATCCCGAGACGGTCGCGGATCGCTCGGCGTGCCCGCTCGAGCGGTTCGCGGTCGCCCGACAGCAGGAACCCCGCGGTCGCGCCGTGCAGCAGTGCGTCTATTTCGAACGCGAGCTGGTCGGCGTCGGCCTCCGGTTCTATCTCGCCCTGCGCCTGCGCCTTGCGGATCGCCTCCGCGAGGGCGCGCATCCCCTCCGCCGCGAACTCCTGGAGCTTCTGCCGCACGCGGCCCTCGCGGGTGGCGAACTCCGCCCCGGCTGCCGCGAAGAAGCAGCACCCGGAAACGCGCGCCGTTCGAGGTAGGACAGATAGGCGTCGGACATTCCGAGCACGCGCGCGAGGCCCTCGGGCTGCTCGAGCGCGGGCACGGCGACCTCCCGATCGAAGATCTCCTGCGCCTTTCGATCGTGGCGAGCTGGAGCTCCTCCTTGGAGCCGAAGTGTGCGTAGAGGCCGCTCTTGCTCATGCCGATGTGATCCGCCAAGCCGGCGATGGAGAGACCTTCGAGCCCGTCGAGGGTGGCCAGCTCGGTCGCGCCGCGGAGGATCGCTGCGCGGCTGCGTTCGCCGTCCGCGCGGCGGCGTCGGTCGCTTGATTGCGTGAGTTGCGTCACGGCCCGAGGCTTCTGCCCGAGTTCCGCGACCCGCACCCGGGCCGCTTCGACCTCGCCAGCGCCGCCCTGTCGCTGGTCAGCGTGCTGGCGGTGATCTACGGCGTCAAGCGCTTGGCCGAGGAGGGATTCGGATCTCAGCCGGGGCTTGCGATCGCCGCAGGCCTGATCGTCGGGGTCGTGTTCCTCCGCAGGCAGAGCCGGTTGACCGACCCGATGATCGACCTGCGGCTGTCCCGGGTCCCCGCCTTCAGCGCCTCACTCGCGGCGAACGCGCTCGCGCTCTTCGCCGTCCTCGGAGTCGACCTCTTCATCGCCCAATACCTGCAGCTGGTGCTTGGGATGGGCCCCTTCGAAGCTGGGCTTTGGACGCTGCCGTCGGCGGCCGGCTTCATCGTGGGGTCGATGCTCGCTCCGGTGATCGCCCGGACCGTCCGCCCGGGATTCCTGGTTGCCGGTGGCCTCGCCGTCACCGCCCTCGGGCTGGCGATGCCGACGCAGGTTAGGGCGGATTCCGGACTTGCCGCTCTCGTCACCGGCTCCGTCGTGATGGCTCTCGGCGCCGCTCAGGTTGTGACCCTGAGCACCGATCTGATCGTCGGCGCCGCACCACCGGAGCGGGCCGGGGCCGCGTCCGGGATTTCCGAGACGGGCACCGAGCTCGGGGGCGCGCTCGGCATCGCGATCCTGGGAAGCCTCGGCACCGCCGTCTACCGCAGCGAGGTGAGCGACGCGGTGCCGGTTGGAGTTCCCGCCCACTCCGCGGATGCCGTGAGGGACACACTCGGCGGGGCGCTGGGCGTGGCCGACCGCGTGCCCGTGGGTGTGATCGACGCGGCGACCGGGGCGTTCGCTCACGGCCTCGAGGTGGCGGCCGTCACGAGCGCCGTGCTCATGCTCGGGATGGCGGTTCTCGCGGCGCTCCTCCTGCGCGAGCCGCGAGCCGACCCTCACCCCGACCCGCGGCCGGAGCTCGAGCAGGACGAGGCCGTCGGCGGCCGGCCGGATGTCGCGCCCGCTCTGGCGAGCTAGCGGACCGTGTGCGCCGCCTCGCATAGTCTCCGGGTGCTTGAGGATTTGGCGGGAGCATCGCCGCTGGTTGATTGGCCAGGCCCTGGTCTGGGGGGTCGGGGTGGCGGTGCTGCGACTGGTCGTGGTGCCGCCGGAGTCGTGCCCGCCGGTCGACTCGGCGGCTGTCCGGCAGGCGATCTCCGAAGGTGCGGGGTGGCTCGTGCGGGGGCAACGCGAGGATGGCCGCTTTCTCTATGGCTACTTCGTCGGCGCGGACAAGGCGTCGTCGCAGTACAACGTCACCCGGCACGCGGGCGTCCTCGACGCTCTCTACCGGGTTGGGCGAATCCGCGCTGCCGATGAGGGACTGCGGTATGTGCGCGACAACCTCGTCCGTCACGACGGCTGGACGGCCTTCGCGCCTTCCGGCGAGTACGCGAGCGCCGGCGCGAATGCGCTCCTCCTGGTAGCGCTCATTCACCGGCGGCAGGCGACCGGCGAGGTGCGCTACGACGGGCTCGCCCGTCGGCTCGCGCGGTTCCTCGTCGCACAACAACGACCGGACGGCAGCGTCCTCCTGTACTGGCGGCCCGACACGCGGCGGAGCGTCCCCGGCGTCTTCGGGACGTACTCGACCGGGGAGGCGTTCTACGCGCTCGCCCTCATGCACCGAACCTTCCCCGCGGAGGGCTGGGAGCGGCCCGCACACCGCGTGGCCGACTACCTCGCGACGCGCCGGGACGAGGCGGAGGGCCACGCGTACCGACAGCCCGATCACTGGGCGGCGTATGGCCTTGCGGAGCTCGCGCCGGCCGGGCTGACGGACGTCGAGGCCGAGTACGGACGGTGGCTGGCCGGCTACTTTGGCTTCTTCGTTCGCTTCGAGTCACAGCACACCGGTCGCGGCCTCGTCAGCTTCGAGGAATCCGGTGCCGGGCTCGGCACCACCGGCGAGGCAACGTCCGCCCTCTGGCGGCTCGCGGGCGAGGACCGACGGCTGGCCGACCTCCGCGACGAGCTCGGCGTCCGCAGCTCCTGCCTGGCCGGGATCCTCGTAGAGCGGCAGGTCCCGGCCGCGGACCCCAATCCCCTCGCACGGGGGGCGTGGTTCTCGGACGGCTATACGCAGATGGACGACCAGCAGCACGCCATCGCCGCCCTCCTCGGCTCCAGTCAGGTCCTCCGGTGAGCTTCGGCTTCCTGGTCGCGGGGTTCCTCGCCACGACGAACGCCGGACGCTTCGCGCTGGCCTGTCAGGCGGATCGCCCTCCGCCGCGAAGCGTGGGGCTCGCCCTGTTGGCCGGTTTTGGCCTCGTGGCGGCGGCGGTCGTGTTCGCGGACGATCTGCTCGACGCGCTCGACATCAGCCCCGAGTCCTTCCGCATCGCCGCCGGCCTCGTGCTCGGCGCGGCGGGGGTGCGGACGCTCGTGTGGCCCCACCCCGCCTCGGGACCGTTCCCGGCGGTCCTCGTGACCCCCGATCTGGCCTCTGCGGCGCTCAGCTTCGGGGCCGACGAGGCAACCTGGAAGGTGTTTGCGGCCGCCGCGGTGGCGCTCCCTTTCCTGATCGCGGCCTTCGCCCGGCCCCGCGGTCCCATCGTGCTCGCGGCGCAGTTCCTGGCGGCGCTCGAGCTGGTGGTCGCGGTCGCCCTGATCGTCTCGGGCGTGCGGGATGTCTAGATGGGCCGCTGCGCCCCGTGCGCCGGAAACGGCTCGAGGTCGTTGACGAAGCCCGGCGTGGCCTCCACGCGGTCGAGCCAGGAAGCGATGTGTGGGTGCTCGCGGGGGTCCGCGCCCGCGTCCGCGCCGCAGTGCACGTAGCCGTAGAGGGCGATGTCGGCCACCGTGTACCCATCGCCGGCCACGAACCGACGGCCGTCCGAGAGGCCGCGTCCGAGAGCGACGAGCGCGTCGCGGCCGCGCTCCAGCCGGTTGGCGAAGACCTCGGGCATGGTCGCATCGCGCCCCGCCAGCTTGAGGAACCGCGCCACCGCGAGGTCGGCCTCGATCCGGTTCTGCTCGAAGAACATCCACTGGTGGACGCGTGCCCGCTCCACGCCGCCCCCGGGCAGCAGGGGCGTGCCCTCCGCGAGGAACAGAAGGATCGCGCCCGATTCCGGGATGAGGTCCCCGCGGTCGGTCTCCAGCACGGGGATCCGCCCGTCCGGGTTGCGAGCGAGGTGCTCCTCCGTCCGGGTCTCGCCCAGGAAGAGGTCGACCGGCACCGACTCGTACGGGAGCTCGAGCTGCCGCAGCAGGACGCGGCACTTCAGGCAGTTCCCCGACGAGCCCAGCTCGTAGAGCTTCATGCCCCGAGGATACGGGCGGGCCTCAGGCGATCGCTCGCTCGAGTCGCCCACCGGCGAGCCGCTCCGGGAGCGTCGCCAGCCGCTCGACCGGCTCGGCGCTGAACACGAACCGCACGTAACGCTCTGCGACCGGGCCGCCCCAGCCGGCCATGCCGGTCGCGGCGATCGCCGATTCCTCGAGCAGCACGCGCGAGGCCTCATCGGGCGTGAAGCCGAGCGCCGCGACGTCGAGCAGCAGCGACCAGCCGCCCGCGGGACGGACGAACGGCCAGCGCGGCAGGCCGTCGAGGATCGCGTCCCGGCGCCGCTCGAGCTCGGCGACACAGTCGGCGACGTGTCCCTGGTCGCCGCGCAGCACTACGGTGGCGGCGGCCCGCGCCACCCCGACGGGCGTCGTCGTGTTGTAGACGTGGGCCCAGCCGACGTCGGCGATGCTCTCCAGCGGGCCCGCGACCCAGCCGACGCGCCAGCCGATCATCCGGTGCTCCTTCGACAGCGAGCCAACTACCAGGGTGCGCTCGGCCATCCCCTCGAAGCTCAGCGGATGGATGAGCTCCCGACCGTCGAAGACGAGCCGCTCCATCGCGGCGTCGTAGACGAGGAAGAGCCCGTGCCCGCGACACAGGTCGCAGACAAGCCTCCAGACGTCGTCGTCGAACGTTCCTCCCGAGGGCATGGACGGGCTCATCAGCAGCATCGCGGTCGTCGCGTCCGTCGGCGCGGCGGCGAGCGCGTCGCGGTCGAGCCGCCACTCGCCACCGTCGACGACGAAGGGAACCGTTTTCGGGACGCCGCCCACGAGGTGGATCCGGTTGACGATTCCCGCGTAGGTCGGGTCGGTCACGATGACCTCGTCACCCGGGTTGACGGTCGCAAGCAGCACGTCGAGTAGACCCTCCATGCCGCCGCAGGTGATGACGATCTCGCTCTCGGGGTCGTAGCGATGTCCGGTGCGCCCGGCGGTGAAGTCCGAGATCGCCTCGCGGAGGGCGAGGTCGCCGGTGAACGGCAGCCAGCTGTTCGCCGCGGCCGTGTCGAGGCTTTCGGCCGTAACGACGACCGCCTCGGGCGGCAGCGGGAGGTCGGTGTCGAGGTTCTCCATGCGGAGCACCGGCCACTCCGGCCTGGCGCGCGTCGGTCTGTCGGCGGCCGCCGCGACCCTGTCGATGCCGAAGCCACGCACCGGCTCGAGTCGCCCTGCTCGCGGAATCATCGCCGCGAGTCTACGGGCGCAGGGCGGCCCAGCCCCGCCAGCTCGAGCAGCTCCGCGGCCGGCCGCTCGAGGTCGTCGAGGGCGTCGGCGAGGCTCCCGCCCGCCAGGGTGGTGACCTTCTGGCGCAGGGCGCTCGCGTCTATCGGCCGCTGGGGGGAGCCGAGCGCGGCCTCCACCCGTTCCACCTGCTCGCCGCCGGCGTGGAGCACGCACTCCGACTCCAGGAGACCCGCGTCCGTGCGCACCACGATGCCGTCGGCGAGCGCGCAGGCGTTCGGATCCACCTCGTCGAAGCTCTCCACCCGCGGCGGTCCGTGCAGCAGGGTGAACGCCGTCAGGTAGGGGATCGAGAACTTGGCCTGGAGGCCGTCCTCGGGGTGCGGCCCGTAGGCCGCGGCCTGGAGCGAGACGGGATGCACCCTGACCGTGAGCTCGCCTTCTTCGCGCACCGCTCGCGCCCTAACCTTCTCCGCCGCCTCTATGGTCCCGTGCGTCTGGAGGCAGCAGGGCCAGGCCTTGATCCAGTTCTCGCTGACTGCGGAGTCGCCCGCGGGAGGCGCGTAGCGGCCGCCGGTGGCCTCCTCGAAGCCGCGCGCCGCCGCGGCCAGCGGGACCCGCGCCCCTGCCGCGGCCAGCCGCGCCGCCTGCAGGCCCGTCGCCGCCGACAGTCCTACCTGAAGCGACTTGCCGTGCGAGCCGAACGCGGCGCGCAGCCCGCCGGCGCGCAGCAGCGCGATCGCCTGCGCGCTCTCCCGCTCGGCGCCAAGAAGCTGCGCGGCCGCCACCGCGGCGCCCGCCCCGCCGCAGACGGCCGTTGGGTGCCAGCCGCGGTCGTACAGGGCCGGGTGGCTTGCCCGCGCGGTCGCCCCCATGGCCTCGAAGCCCTCGGCGTAGGCGTCGAGCACGTCGCCCGCGCTGCGACCGAGCTCGGCGCCGAGCACCAGCGCCGCAGGGGCCACCGGCGCGCTCAGATTGGCGATTCCCGGCAGATAGGTGTCGTCGAAGTCGAGCACGTGGCCGGCCACACCGGCGTGGACGACCGGCTCGTCGAGCGCGCGCGCTGCCCGCGCCGGGGGCTCCTCGCGGCCTCCGGCGGCGCACGCGAGCCAGTCGACGAACGCGAGCGCGTACTCGCTCATCGCCGCTCGAGCCGGGTGCGGAACGTCCCGGCCCCTATCACCTCGGCGCCGTGCTCGCGGACCCGGTCGGCCAGCGCGGAATCCGAGGTCACCACCCGCACCGGCTCGGAGGTCTCGGCAACGAGCGCGACGATGTCGTCGTCGGCGGCGTTGCGTCCACGCCGCGTCGCGAAGCGGACCTCGACATCGTCGTCGGTGTCGATGTCGAACGGCTCGCCGTCGAACACCACGGTCACGGGCTCGTCGAGCCCGCGCAGATCGTCCACCAGCTCGCGCATGGCCCGCGGGCGGTCGCGCCACCAGCCGCTCGGTCGCGAGCCGATCACGTTCATGCCGTCGACGAGCCAGCGGGTCACGCGAGACCCGTGAGCCGCTCGCTCTCCTCCCAGAGGCGGCGGCGCGCCTGCGCATCGTTCGCCTGCCGGTGCGTGCCCGACTCGGTCTTGCCGTCGAAGAAGCGGCCGCTCAGGCCGTCCAGGTCCGGGTCGGCGACCAGTCGTACCGTGGCCTCCGCCCCCTCCTCCACGGACGACTGGGGGCTGACGCCTCCTCCGCTCACCATCTTCGTGTCCATAAGGGTGGCCGGATGCAGCGCGTTGACGGTGACGTCGCGATCGCCCAGCCGCTCCGCCAGCTCGAAGGTGAACAGAACCTGGGCGAGCTTGGTGCGGGCGTAGGCGCTGAAGAAGTTGTAGTCGCGCTCGAACATCAGATCGTCGAAGTCGATCCGTTCCTGGCCGATAGAGGAGACGTTCACGATCCGCGCCGGTTCACGCAGTCTGGGCAGCAGCAGCCCGGTCAGCAGGAAGTGCGACAGGTAGTTGACCGCGAAGGTGAGCTCGTAACCGTCGGCGCTGTCGTGGCGCTCGAGGCTGATGATCCCGGCGTTGTTCACGAGGGTGTCGAGCTCGTCGATCTCGACGGCAAGGCGGCGGACCTCTTCCAGCGAGGCCAGGTCGGCGATCCTCGCTTGCTCGCCGCCGATCTCGCTCGCAGCTGCCTCGGTCTTCTCTCGATCGCGCCCGTGCACCAGCACGGTGGCGCCGCGCGCGGCCAGCTCCTCGGCGACGCGCTTGCCGTGCCCGTCGCTCGAGCCCGTCACGAGGATCGTCTGCTCTTCGAGCGGCCTCATCTACCCCTTCTCCTCATGTAGAGAACGATCACGGCGACGAGCAGGAGTCCGGCCGCCAGCTGGGCGGCCAGCGCGACGCCGATCCCTTCCCCGCGCGTGGCGTCGCGGATCGTGGCGAACATCAGGGAGGCGCCAAAGAACAGGACGAGCGTCCACAGGAGTGTGTTCCGGTCCACGCCGGCGGACGATACCCGCGTGGGTCAGCGTCGACGGCAGCGGACGGCCCGCACGCGCGGCAGCGACCGCACGACGCTCGCGAGTCGCAGCCGGCGGCGTACCTGCAGGCTGGGAATGCCGAGCGCGCGTGCCGCCGCGTGGATCGAGTCGAGGCGCGTGAAGGCGCGCTCCGTCCTGCGCATCCTCACCAGGAGCGTCCGGGGGAGTGCGGGTGGAGGGAGCGGCGCCGCCGGCCTCCCGATCCGGCGCAGGTTCCGCACGGCTTCGAGGATCTGGCGGCGACCGACGCGCTGCCTCGTCGAGTGAAAGACCCTCACGTGGCCGCTTCCCGCGATAACGCTCAGGTCGCCCGGCCCGATGTCGACGAGCAGGAGCCCGTGCGCGGCAAACACCCGGAAGGGCCGGTAGTTCGGCTGGGCCACGACGGACAGGCTCGTACGCCTCGAGCAGACCGATGTCTCCTGGAGTGGAGCGGCGCCGGGCAGTCGCGCGGACGGTAGGCCGCACAGTCACCGTAGATCAGGGCCACGTCCCGGCCGACCGCGGCATAGGAGAGCAGGAGGTCACCGTGCCGCCTGCCCAGCCAGTAGACGGGGTGATCGTGGAAAGCGCGCACCCGCCGCAGGTCGACCCGTACGAGCGGCCGACGGCGCGTGGCCCCGCATCTTCCAGGGTCGCTCGGCGCGCGCGGAAGGTTCCGCCACGCCGGCTCGCCGCCCCCTGGTGAGCCGTTGGTGAGCCAGGTGAGGCAGCGGCCGTCCGGGCGGATCGAGTAGATCTCGGGGTCGCGGCCGGTGGGGTAGTTGCGATCGCTGGCGAAGGCGATCCGCCGGCCATCCGGCGACCAGGTCGGCGAGGCGTCGTCGCCGCGGTTTTGAGTCAGCCGGACCGGGTTCGTCCCGTCTGCGTCCATCACGTAGAGCTCGCCGTGGTAGTCGCACTGGTCGTAGCAGGTCTTGCCGTTGTGGTCGCGCACGCTCGCAAATGCGATCCTGCGGCCGTCCGGGGACCAGGCGGCGTCGCCCGCATCGCGTGCGAGCAGCCATGGCTCGCCGCCGGTCGCGTTCATCACATAGAGGGAGGGGCGGAAGTGGGAGCGCCGGCCTAGCCTCCTCAGCGTGTAGGCGATGCGCGTGCCGTCCGGCGACCAGGCCGGCTCCCAGAGGTGATTCCTTGCCCCCTCGATGTCGTAAGGCTCGCGACGCAGGACCTGCTCGCCACTGCCGTCGACCTCGGCCACCACGATCGCGCTCTCGGCCCGATCTCCCTGAACGAAGCGGACGAACGCGATCCGCCGTCCGTCCGGGGATCAGGCCGGACCGGAAACCGATACGCCGTCGACCCCCTCGGTGACCGGACGCGGACGCCCGCCGTCGGTGCCGAGCACGTAGACCTGCGAGCGAAAGTCCTCGAACGACACCCTGGTCGTCCGCACGATGGCGAAAGCTGTGCCGTCCGGGGACCAGGCCGGCTCGGCGTCGCCGGTGCCGTAGACCGGGTCGAGGCGCCCGGCGGTGAGCCGGACCCGCCCTGATCCGTCCGGCCGAATCGCGTATATACCTCCGCCGCCGAACCTGAAGGCGATGGCGGGCGCCGGGGGCTCGGCCGTATGCCTCACCTCCGGCGCGTCGCCGCCGCACGCTTCGGCGGCAAGCGCCACCGCTGTCGCCAGCATCAGCGTGACGGCTGCGACGACGCTCGCCGAGCGACCCCCTCACGCATGACTCCAGCGTAGACCCGCGGAAGGCCGCTTCGGCGACGCGGCGCTCAAGCCGGCTCGTGTGGGTGGGCGTTGGACGGGCGCCGTGAGCGGCCCGCGCTGCCCGCCTCTAGTCTCGACCGCTGTGACCGAGCGACCCGCAGTCGCCGGCGCCCTCGGCGCGCTCGTGATCGCCTTCTCGGCGATCCTCGTGCGCCTGGCCGAGGTGTCGCCCTCGACGGCCGCGTTCTTCCGCTGCCTATACGCGCTGCCGGTGCTCGGGGCGCTCGCATGGTGGGAGCGGAGGCGCTACGGCCCGCGGTCGCGCCGTGACCGGCTTCTCGCACTTGGAGCGGGTGTGCTGCTCGCCGCCGACCTCACCGTTTGGCACCACTCGATCGAGGCGGTCGGCGCCGGGCTCGCAACCGTGCTCGGAAACATCCAGGTGGTCTTTGTCGGGCTGATCGCCTGGGCGGCGCTGGGCGAACGGCCCGACAACAGCGCGCTCGCCTCGATCCCGGTCGTGTTCGTCGGCGTCGTGTTGATCTCGGGCGTGATCGGCGCCGGCGCCTACGGCGACGATCCCGCGTTGGGAGTGATCTTCGGAGTGCTCACCGCACTCATGTACGCCCTATTCATCCTGAGTCTCCGGGAGGGGAACGCTGACGCACGCCGGCCGGCGGGACCGCTCTTCGACGCGACGCTCACCAGCACCCTGTTCTCGGCGCTCGGGGGTGTGGCGGTGGGCGACATCGAGTGGACGCCGGGACTCGAGTCGCAGGCCTGGCTCCTCGTTCTCGGCCTGTCCTCACAGGTGCTCGGCTGGCTGCTGATCTCCGTATCCCTGCCGCGGCTGCCGGCGGTCGTGACCTCGATCCTGCTCATGTTCCAGCCGATGGGCGCGGTGATTCTGGGAGCGGTGCTTCTCTCCGAGGCGCCGTCCACGGTTCAGCTGGCGGGCGTGGTCGTGGTGCTCGGCGGCGTCGCGGTGGCCACGGTCAAGCCGCGGCCGGTGCGCGTTCCGGCGTAGTCATCTACTTGCCAGAATCGGCTTGGTGGCGGTGCACTACCAAGAACCGGGCTGGTTCACGAGGAATGTCTTCAACCGGGCGGTCGCGGGGCTGACCCGCCTGGGCGTCAGCGTTGCCGGCTCGCGCGTGCTCGAGGTTCAGGGCCGAAAGTCAAGCGAATGGCGGCGCACTCCGGTGAACGTCCTGACCCTGGACGGCGTCCGCTACCTGGTGTCCCCGCGCGGGCATACGCAGTGGGTCAGGAACATCCGCGTCAGCGGTCAGGGGCGGCTCGTGCTCGGCCGCAGGACCGAGCCGATCTCAGTGACCGAGCTACCCGACGACGAGAAGCCAGCTCTGCTTCGTGCCTACCTGCAGCGCTGGAAGTGGGAGGTCGGCGCCTTCTTCGGCGGCGTGGGACCAGACTCGTCGGACGAAGAGCTGCGCCGGATCGCGCCGGACCATCCGGTGTTCCGGATCGCGTAGGCACATCACCTGACTCAGGAACGTGTCTCGAGGCGCGTGATGCGCTCGGTGTGGTCGTGCACGAAGGGGTCGAGCGTCGACTTCATCTGGCCGCTCTGGAACCTCCTCGATGCGACGCCGCGGGGCGCGGGAGGGACTGGCAGCCGACCCTGAGCTACGGCGCGGGCTTCGTCTAAGGGCGCGGCGCCAGCAGCGCTCCGCCGAAACAGAGGTCGCGGCCCACCGGCAGCTCCCGGTCGAGCGCCTCCCTGTAGCGGCCCGCGCCCACGAGGCGCGCCGCGTCTCGATCCCAGTTCTCCGGCGCGATACGCGCCACCCAGCCGAGCCGGTACGGCTGGCCCAGCAGCGCCTGCGGCGCCCGCTCGAGCACCTCGTTCAGCTCGAGCAGAGAGCCCGCCACCGGGGCGGCGACCGCCACCACCTGGCCGTCGCGGCCGCCCACCGTGGCGAGCGTGTCACCCACCTCCACGCGGTCCACGGCCCAGAAGTCGATCTCGGGCGTGAAATCGAGTGCCTCCCGCAGCGGCGCCGTGACGCCGACGGTCGCGATCTCGTCCTCCCGCTGCACCCAGACATGGCGATCGGTCAGGTACAGGCGGTCGGCTGGAAGGGCGAACCGCGCAGAGGCGGTGTTGGCGATGGAGGACATTCGAACGCGTCGAGCCTGGCGGTCGGGGCGGACGGAAGGCGTCTGGAATAGCGTTCGTGCCGTCAGATCGGCCCAGCGCCCGCCGACTCTCCTTTCATTGGCCGGCTTCCAAGAGCTCCCCGAGCATCAGCTCGGCTCGCTGAGCGATGACCTGCTCATCGACTACATGCGCCGAGCGCGCGAGGCGGGTCGCCACGACGCGATGAAGCCGGCGATCGGCGTGCTCGTCTTCGGCTACTGGGACACTCTCGTCGGCCGCGCGCGGCTGAAGCTGCCTCCCGCCGACGCGGAGGACGTAGCCGGCGAGGCCGTGGCGAGTGCGCTCGCAGCCGCCTTCGACGGCAAGTCGATCGGCGAGTTCCGCAGCTGGCTCCACACGATCCTGAGCCGGCGGATCGCCGACTATCTCGAAGCGCGCAAGCGGAAGCCCAGGACCACCGAGCTGCCGAGCGAGCACGAGCGCGAGGAGAAGGTCTGGGGCGCCGAACCGGCTGTGGAGTTCGAGGGTGACGCGTTGTTCGCGCGCGACTGCCTGGAGCGCGCCCACGACGAGATCGAGGAACCGCGCCACCGCCGGGTGATCGACCTGTACGTTCTCGGCCCCCATTCAGCCGCCGAGGCGGCGAACCTGGTCGGCGGCGGAATGACCGAAGCGAACGTCCACCAGATCGCCTCGCGCTTTCAGAGGCGATTCAAGGAGCTGCTCGACGGAGGCAATACTTCGGAGTAGGCCATGAGCCACGTTGAACGGCTACTCGCGGAGTACAAGCAGGCGCACCGCGGCGGCGGGCACGCCGACCCGAGTCCGTTCCTCGCGCGCGCATCCGGGGTCGAGCGCGAGCAGCTCGCCGCGCTGATCGACGCCTACCTGCAACGCGCGCCCCGGCGGGAGTTCGACTCGGCCCGATTCCGCGACTCCCGCGCGGCCGCCGTGGCCGACTCGGCCCATCGCGCGATGGCCGGTTCGGCCGGACTCTGGCCCGTCCTGCTGCCGCGCCTGCGCAACCAGGCGCGGATCAAGCGGGCCGACCTCGTGGCCGAGCTCGCCGCGCGGCTGGGAGCGCAGTCGAAGCAGCAGAAGGTCGCCTCCTACTACCACGAGATGGAGCAGGGCCTCCTGCCCGCGGCCGGGGTGTCCGACACCGTGCTCGAGGAGCTTGGCAAGATCGTCGGCTACGGCAAGGACGCGCTTCGAAACGCCGGCCGGATGCCCGCACCGGGCGGACCGGCGCCGGCGCCGGGAGCCGTATTCACACGCACGACCCGCCTCGGCGGGCCGCCGGACGAGGCGGGGGCGGGCATCCCAGCCGAGCCCGAGGAGTGGGACGAGGTCGACCGCCTCTTCCTCTCCGGCTGACAGTCAGCTTGTCCTCCGCGCCCCGACCCTCACCACATGCACGATCTGGTGAGCCTCTACCGCTTCGCGCTTCGTTCGGGCAACAGGCAGCTGGCGGCGGAGCTCGCCGAGATCTTTCGCCGCGATCCGGAGCTCCGCGAGCACGCCGACCATCGGCTACAACGGCTCCCACGCGCCCCGGTCCGCTGGTCGGCGGGCGGCGAGCGCGCGGTGCGACGAGCGCTCGGTCGCCTCGGCGTGTTCCCGCCCTGAGGCCTACGATCGGGGGGTGATGGCGGAGCCCTCGGACAGCGAGCAGCGCGCGGAGCGCGTGCTGGCCGGCGTGCCGTCCTGGATCTGGGACGGCGAGACGCTGCCGGTTCCGGTGGAGCACATCGCCGACTCCTGCTTCGGCCTGCACGTTCGCGACGTGGACGACCTGCGCTCCGCCCCCGGCGTGACCGACGTTCCCGCGACACACGGGCTGTCGGGCCTCCTCCTCCCCGCGCGCGGCGAGATCTGGGTGAACGCGGCGGAGGCGCGCGAATCCAGGCCCAGGCGGCGATTCACGATCTCCCACGAGGTCGGGCATTGGTGCCTGCACAGCACCGGCGGCGCCGTGTGGTGCCGCTCGCAGGCCGTGGACCCGGCGGACGACTCGCCGGAGGCGCGCCGCGCCTATCCGCCCCAGGAGACCGAGGCGAACGAGTTCGCGGCCGCGCTCTTGATGCCGGCGCACCTGATCCGCCGGCACTACGAGCGCCTCCGCCGGCGCGACCGCGACGGCGCGTTCCAGGCGCTCTGCGAGATCTTCGAGGCCTCGGGCGCCGCCATGAGCCGCCGGCTGCGCCGGGTCATCTGATGGTCGCCGCCGGGATCGACCTCGGCGGGCGAACGACGGGCACGACGGCGATCGCCTGGGTCGACGGCCCGCGCGCGACCAGGCCGACCGTTCGCGAGGTGCGGGCGGGCGCCGGCCTTCGCGCCGACGCGCAGCTCCTGGGCGAGCTGGGATCCCCAAAGGTGGTGGCCATCGACGCTCCGCTGACGCTTCCCCATCCCGTCGTCTGCACCGATGACGACTGCCCGATCTGCTTCCCGGACGACGGCGCGGCGCCCGCCTATGGCTCACGATCCCACGTCGACGGCACGACGGCCTGGAGGTCCATCGGCCACCTCGAGAAGGGCCCGATGGCGACGGCCATGCTCGCCGGGATCGCTTTCCGCGCCATCTACCTCGCCCGGCTGCTCCGCCGCGCGGGCCTGAAGGTGATCGAGGCCTGGCCGATGGGCGCCTACCGCGCGATCGCGCGCTCGCCGGATGTCCCGCCCCGGCACGAGGAGGGCGGCGACGAGTGGCGCAGGGCTCTCCTCGGGACCAGGGTCGACGGGCTCGACGGGGTGGTTCGACCAGGCGAGAGGGCGGAGCGGGACCGACTGGACGCGGTCGCGGCGGCGTACGTCGGCTGGCTGTGGCTCGCCCGCCGGGCCCGCTCGGTACCGCCGGGCGCGAAGCGCGACGGCGAGGCGATCTGGATTCCTTCAGATGACTGATCCCAACCCCCGTGCGGATTCGGAATCAATCATCTGAGCCCGCCGGGGGCGCCGGATACGATCCGGCGCCCAGATGAACTTCGACCTCACCGACGAGCAGCAGGACGTTCGCCGCCTCGTTCGCGACTTCGCCCAGCAGGAGGTAAGGCCGGTCGCGGAGGAGCTCGACCGCACCAAGAGCTTCCCCTACGACATCGTCCGAAAGCTCGGCGAGCTCGGCCTGATGGGAATCCCCTATCCGGAGGAGTACGGCGGCGGAGGCGCCGACAACCTGAGCTACGCGATCGCCGTCGAGGAGCTGACGCGGGTGGACTCGAGCGTGGCCATCACCATGGCGGCGCACACGAGCCTCGGCACGTGGCCGATCTACGCCTACGGGTCGGACGAGCAGAAGGCCGAGTGGCTGCCGCGGCTCTGCTCCGGGGAGCTGCTCGGCGCCTTCGGCCTCACCGAGCCCGAGGCCGGCTCCGACGCCGGCAACACCCGCACCCGCGCCGCCAGCGAGAACGGCCACTGGGTCATCAACGGCGCCAAGCAGTTCATCACCAACGCCGGCACCGACATCACGGGGTGCGTGACGATCACGGCCCGCACGGGCGACGACGAGATCTCCAACATCCTGGTCCCGAACGGCACGCCCGGCTACGAGATCGGCGAGCCGTACCGAAAGATGGGCTGGAACGCCTCGGACACGCGGCCGCTCGCGTTCGAGGACTGCCGGGTGCCGGAGGAGAACCTGGTCGGCATCCGCGGCCAGGGGTTCAGGCAGTTCCTGCAGACGCTCGACGGCGGCCGCATCGGCGTCTCCGCCATGGGCGTCGGCCTCGCCCAGGGCGCGCTCGACGAGGCGCTCGCATACGCCAAGGAGCGCGTCGCGTTCGGCCGGCCGATCTCGAAGTTCCAGACCATTCAGGCCAAGCTGGCGGACCTCTCGAGCGAGATCGAGGCGGCCCGGCTCCTCACCTACAGGGCCGCGATCGAGAAGGACCTGGGCCGGAGCTTCTCGCTAACGGCGGCCCAGGCGAAGCTCAAGACCGGCCGCCTCGCGGTCAAGGCGAGCGAGGAGGCCGTGCAGATCCACGGCGGCTACGGCTACATCGAGGAGTACCCCGTTTGCCGCTTCTACCGCGACGCCAAGATCCTCACGATCGGCGAGGGCACCGACGAGGTGCAGCAGATGGTGATCGCGCGCGCCCTCGGCTGCTAGCGACCTCTAGTCGAGCAACAGCGCGTCCAGGCCCCGCGTCAGCCCCACGCGCCCCGGCACCGCCCGAGCGGCGAGCAGGGTTCCGGCCACGTAGGGCGTGGGCGAACCGCCGGCGTCGTGGCGGATCGAGAGGCGCTCGTCGGGCAACCCGAACACGACCTCGGTCGACACGACGAAGCTCGGCAGCCGGACCGAGTGCACCTGGGCGCCGCCGACCGAGGCCCCGCGCGCCTCGAGCGGCCCGTCGGTCTCCTCGAGCGGCCGGCCGAGCACCGGGCGCCGCACCTCGCCGAGCCGCTCCGCCAGCTCGCGCGCGGTGCCGCTCGGGACGTCGGGCTTTGTCGCGCTCGCGTAGTCGACGATCTCCCACTGCGGCAGGTGGCGGGCGGCCAGCAGCGCCGCGGCCTGCGCCATCGCCGCGGTCAGCGCGAAGTTGCCGGCGGCGACTACCCCCACCCCGCGCTCGCGCGCCGCGGCGTCGATCTCGGCGTAGTCATCGGCGGTCATGCCGGATGTCCCGACCACGACCGCGACGCCCCGCTCGACCGCCGTCAGCACGTTCTCCCTGACGACGAGATGCGAGGTGTAGTCGATCAGCACGTCGACTCCCTCCAGGGCCTCCCGCACGCTTCCGAAGACGGGTGCGCCCACGTCCCGGCCCGCCGCCGAGCGCGCCACGGCCGAACGCAGGTTGAGATCGTCGGCGTCCAGGACGCCTCGCACCACCGCCGAGCCGGTCCAGCCGGTCGCGCCCGCCACGCAGATATCTAGCATCGGTGGAGTATCGACGACGCCGGGTGTGCTAGCACGCCTTCCGTGCGACGGACCGCCGCCCTCTGGCTCCTCCTCTTCGGCGTCTACGCGTCCACCCTCGGGCTGGACGCCTTCCGCGACTCCGACTACGGCGGCGACGAGCCCCACTACCTGCTCGCGGCGGAGTCGATCGTCGAAGACGGAAACCTGGACGTAAACGACGAGTACGCGTCCCGCGCCTACGACGACTTCTACCCGTACGCGCTGGACAAGCACGGCGAGGAGACGCAGGGCCAGCTGAACGAGCCGCACGGGCCCGGCTTTCCGGTGCTGATCGCGCCCGCCTATGCGCTGGGCGGGGCCAAGGGAGTGGAGCTGTTCCTGGCGGCGATCGCCGCCCTGGCCGTGGCACTGGCCTACCGGCTGGCGCTGCGGGTGGTGCCCGACCCGTGGGCGATCGGGGCCGCACTGGCGGTAGGGCTGAGCCCGCCCTTCCTCGCCTACGGGACCGCCGTCTATCCCGAGCTGACCGCCGGCGCGGCGCTCGCAGGCGCCGCGCTGCTGGCGCTGCGGCTCGACGACCGGCCGAGCCGGAGGGACGCCTTCGGCTGCTTCGCGCTGCTCGGGATGCTCCCGTGGCTCGGCACCAAGTTCGTGCCGGCTGGGATCGTGATCGGCTACCTGGGGGCCCGGGCGCTGTGGCGGGTGCGGCGGCGAACCCTCGCGATCGGTTCAGTCGAGCTGTCGCTGTTCAGCGTCGCGCTGTACGTCGGAATCAACGAGGGCCTCTACGGCGGCCCCACCCCGTACGCCGCCGAGGTCAGCGGCGAGACGGCCACCGACGCCGCGTTCCCGGGCGGCTACCTGGAGCGGGCCTACCGGCTCGTAGCGCTCTTCATCGACCGCCAGTACGGGCTGCTGCGGTGGGCCCCGGTCTTCCTGCTCGCGTTCGCGGGGCTGTGGCTGTTCTGGCGCTCCCGCCGCGATCGACTCGCGCGCGCCGTCCCCGCGATCCGCGAGATCGAGCTGACCGCCGGGCTTTGCGCCGCCGCTGTCGGCACGCAGCTCCTGGTCGCCGCCTTCCTCGCCCCCACCATGTTCGGCTTCTGGTTCCCGGCGAGACATCTGCTGGCGACGCTGCCGCTGGCCACTCCGCTCGTCGCCTGGGGGCTGCGCTTCGCGCCCCGGTTCGGCGCGGCGCTCGCCGTGCTCACGCTCGCCGGCTCGGTCTGGCTCTACGTCGACGTGCGCGCCGGCGGCGACCTCGTGACCGATCGGCCGGACGCCCCGTTCGGCCCGCTCGTGGAGCTCTTCCCGTTGTTCGAGCCGGGCGGCGGCTGGGCGTACTGGCTTGCGGCCGGCATCGCCGCGGCAATCGCCCTTTTCGTCCTCCGCGAGGCACGCCACTCGCGCCAGATGGCCGGCGCCACGCGCGCGAAGTACTCCGGGTAGCGGACGAAAGAGCGGCCGCTCGTGCGGCGGCGGTAGCGAATGGGCACCTCGACCGGGTCGATGCCCGCGCCCCAGAGCGAGAGCGTCAGCACCTGGGCGTAGTTGTAGTCGTGGCGGATGCGGGCGGCCGCGAGAGCCCGCGCGGAGAAGGCGCGGTAGCCGGTCTGGCCATCGCCGATCACCGTCTCCATCAGCGTGCCCAGCAGTGCGCTCGTCGCGCGGTTGGCGAGGGTGCGGTGCCAGCTCATCCCGTCGCGGCGCCCGAGGAAGCGCGAGCCGAGTACGTAGTCGGCGCGCCTGCGGGCGATCGGTTCAAGGAGGCGCTCGAAGTCCACCGGGGCGTACTCGCCGTCTCCGTCGAGGTAGACGGCCGCGTCGTAGCCATCGTCGCGTGCGAGCTCCAGCCCGGTGCGGAGAGCGGCGCCGAGGCCGCGCGAGGAGGGGTGACATACGACGCGCGCGCCGTGGGCGCCGGCGATCGCGGGCGTCGCGTCGCGTGAGCCGTCGTCTACCAGCAACCGGTCGACCGGCATGCCGCAGGCCTCGCCCGGGATGCCCGCCAGCACCTCGCCGACGGCCGCATCCTCGTCGCGGGCGACCACGATGGCGAGACAGCGGCGCCGCGGCGCCGGCTCACTCTCCTCTAACGCCGGGTCGAAAACGGGCACCAGCGGACGGCCGCGCGCCGCCACCGGGGCCTCGACGCCGAGGAGCTGCGCGATCGTGGCGGCCAGCTCGCACAGCGAGCGCGGCTCGCGCCCGATCACCCCCGGCACGGCCCCGGCGCCCCAGACGACGAACGGCACCGGGCTCTCGCCCCAATCGAGGTGGCCGTGGCCGCCGATGCCGCGCCCCTGTCCGTGGTCGGCCATCAGGATCACCGTGGCGTCCTCCAGCCTGCCGCGCTCCTCGAGGAAGGCGAGGAAGTCGCCCACCTGGCGGTCCGTCTCGGCGAGCTGGTCGAGGTACTCCGGACTACGCACGCCGCGCACGTGCCCGAGCTGGTCGGCGGCGAGCAGCTGCAGCACGAGCAGGTCGGGGTCCTCCTCCTCCACCACCCGCCGGCCCTCGGCGCAGAGGGAGCGATCGATCTCGGAGGTCGGCTGGACCGAGGTGACCGAGCGAACGACGTCCTCGCCGAACGGGTCGAGGAGGTGGGCGATCCCCACCAGGCGGCCGCGGCGGCCGTGCCGCGCCAGCACGTCGAAGATCGACTCGACCCGAACGCCCAGACGCGGAGCGAAGTTCGAGCGCATGCCGTGCTCGGCCGGGGCGGCGCCCGTGAGCATCGAGGAGAAGCAGACGACGGTGCGCGCCGGGTAGGCGGGCGCTACCTGGAGGTATTCGCTGCCCTCGCGCGCGAGGCGGTCGATCACGGGGGTGTCGGCCTGCCAGAGGCGCTCGCGGTTGCAGCCGTCGACGACGATCATGTAGACCCGGCGGGCGAGAGCGGCCCCTGCCCCGCGCGCCTCGCCGCGCGCCGGGTAGCGCGGCAGCCGCCCGCGGAGAAACCTCCGCCACGCGGCCGCGCCGAGCATCGCGACGATCAGCCCGACGGCCCCGATGCGAGCCGCGGAGCCGGCGGTCGGCTCCTCGGCGAGCAGGGTTCCCGCGGCGAGCGCCATCAGCAGCTTCGGCACCTGCTCGATCGCGTTCCCACTCGTCGGATCCGAGTTCGTCAACACGAGCCGCCAGAAGCGCAGGCCGTTCGTCCACGCAGCGCCGGTCCGCAGGTGGTAGTAGAGGCTCCCCCAGACCAACACGGTGAAGCCGACGTAGCCGGCCAGCGCGGCGGCGAGGAGCGTGGGCGCGCGCCAGGGTTCGAGCAGCGCGATCAAGATGGCGAAGGCGAGCCACAGGAGGGCCCGAGCTCGCAGTGGGAACTCGAAGCGCGACTGCACGAGCGCCAGCCCGAGGGCGCCGGCCAGCGCGACGGCGAGCGACCCGTCGGGACCCAGGCCGAGCGGCGCGGCGCACACCAGTACGAGGGCGGGGTAGACGAGCGAGAACGGGCGCCCCTCGTTGAACACGTTCCACGCGCGGGCCGCCCAGATCTCGAACGGCCCGGCTGATCGCCGGCGGCCCATGTTAGGGAAGCCTAATACCGCCGACGCGAACACGGCTTGGAGGGGGCCGGACAGCCGGCGAGCCCATAGACTCGAGTGGTATAGACCAGTGAGGGGGCTGGGGTGCGACTCGGAGTCAGCGCCGCGCTCGTCGACGGGGAGCTCCTCGACGGGGACGTGACAATCGAGGAGGGCGTGGTGGCCGCCGTCGGGGTCCGGCCGGCCGGCCCAGGCGGCACCGCCGTGCCCGGCTATGTCGACGTTCACATCAACGGCGTCGCGGGCGTGGATTTCCTCACCACGGACGTCGCGGGGCTCCGCCGCGCCGCCGAGGCGCTCGCGGCGACGGGCATCGTGGCGTTCCAGCCCACGCTCGTCTCCTCCAGGGCCGACGCGTACCGCGAGCCGCTCGAGGTCGCGGCGGAGGTCTCGCGCCAGGACGACCTCCTTCCGCGGGTGATTGGCGTCCACCTTGAGGGCCCGTTCCTCTCGCCGCACTGGGCAGGCGCACACGATCCCGCGCATCTGCGCCCGCCCGACCCGGCGCTGGCGGCGCGCCTGTGCGCCCTCGGCCCGGTGACGATGATGACGCTCGCGCCCGAGCTGCCGGGCGCGCTCGACCTGGTCGAGCGACTGATGGCGACGGGCGTGGTCGTCTCCTGCGGCCACTCCGACGCCGACGCCGTCCAGGCCCACGCCGGGTTCGACCGCGGCGCGCGCGCCGTGACCCACATACACAACGCCCACCGCCGCTGGCGGCCCCGCGACCCTGGGCTGGGCGGCGTCGCTCTCGTGCGCCCTGACGTCACCGTGCAGGCGATCGTGGACGGGGTCCACCTCGCGCCCGAGGCCGCATACGGCGCCTTCCTCGCCGCGCGCGAGCGCTTCTGCCTCATCACCGACGCGATCGAGGCCGCCCTGCTCGAGCCGGGCGCCTACGGACTCGCCGGCCGTACGGTTCACGTGCGCGACGGCGCGGTGCGACTGCCCGACGGAACCCTCGCCGGGAGCGTCCTGACCATGGACGGGGCGGTGCGCAACCTGGTCTCGAGCGGGGCGGCGCTCGAGGACGCGGTGCACGCCGCCTCGACCGCCCCGGCGCGGCTGCTCGGCCGGGACGATCTCGGCGCGCTGCGGGAGGGGGCCCCCGCGCACGTAACGGTGCTGGACGACGAGCTCCGGGTGACGCGGACCCTGGTGGGCGGGGTCGAGGCCTTCGCGTCTGGATAATCGCGGCGTGCGCTGCGCGGTCGGCCTCCCCAACCTCGGCGACTACGGCAATCCGGCGCTGCTCGCCGAACTGGCGCGGCAAGCCGAGGATGCCGGCTGGGACGGTGTGTTCCTCTGGGACCACGTGGTCTATCGCGAGCCGGGCTGGCCCGCGGCGGACCCGTGGGTGACGGCCGGCGCCATCGCGGCCACCACCAAGCGCGTCCGGCTCGGAGTGCTGGTC
This sequence comes from Thermoleophilaceae bacterium, assembly GCA_036519295.1. Taxonomy (GTDB): domain Bacteria; phylum Actinomycetota; class Thermoleophilia; order Solirubrobacterales; family Thermoleophilaceae; genus JACVRW01. The sequence continues at coordinate 5,740 of DATDLN010000205.1, read as the reverse complement.
ACGCCCCTCGCCAGGCGGAGACCATGGAAGGTGGCACGGGAGACCGCGTCGCTCGACGTTCTCTCCGAAGGCCGGCTCGTGGTTGGCGCCGGCCTCGGCGCGCGGGGCGACGCCGAGTTCGCGGCGTTCGGCGACGAGGCCGACCCGCGCGTGCGGGCCGAGCGACTCGACGAGGGTCTCGACATCCTCACCGGCCTCTGGAGCGGCGAGCCCTTCTCCTACGAGGGGCGCCACCACCGCATCGAGGAGACGATCTTCCTTCCTCGCCCCGTTCAGCGTCCCCGGCCGCCGGTCTGGATCGCGGGCAAGTGGCCGCGCCGCCCGGCCTTCCGTCGCGCGGCGCGCTACGACGGCATGTTCCCGGTCTTCGAGGAGGTCGGCGACGCGGAGATGCCGCCGCCGGCGCGGCTCGCCGAGGCCGTTCGCTACACGCGGGAGCACCGCCAAACGGACGACCCTTTCGACGTCGTGATCGAGGGTCAATCGGAGGGGCCGGATCCTGAGCGCGTCGCGGCCTACGAGGCGGTCGGGCTGACCTGGTGGATCGAGAAGCTCGGCTGGTTCCGCGGCCCGGTGGACGCGACGCGAAAGCGGATCGAGCGCGGCCCGCCCGTCACGTGGTAGGCGTGACCTTGCGAAGGCCCGGCGGCTCGTCGGGATCGAGGCCACGGCTCCGGGCGACCGCGAGCGCGAGCTGCTGCGCCCGCACCGCCGCTGGCACCGCGCAGAGCGGCTCCGCCAGCCCGCCCGGATAGGGGAGCTCCACGTCGGGGCGATCGGCCAGCCGGAGCACCGGCGTGCCCGCTCGCTCGAGCTCGGCGGCCAGTTCCTCCACGTCGGCCTCCGCGGGGCCGGAGGCGCTGACGGCCAGCAGCGGGAGGTCGCCGCGCGCGACGGTGACCGGCCCGTGTCGGAAGTCGGCCGCCGACCAGCCCTCGGCCCGCACGCCGGTCGCCTCCCGAAGCTTGAGCGCCGCCTCGAGCGCGACGCACATCAGGTAGCCGCGGGCCAGGGCGACGAGCTCCCGGGCGTCGCCGAGCCGGGCAGCCGCTCGCTCCGCCGGGTCGGGATCGGCCAACAGCTCCTCGACCATCTCCGGGAGCCGGCGCCAGTCGCGGTCTCCCCACGGCGCCGGTCCGACCGCCTCGGCCAGCAGCGCCATGGCCGCCAGCTGTGCCGTGAACGTCTTGGTGGCGGGCACGGCCCCTTCTTCCCCGGCACCGAGCGCGATGCTCGCCGAGGCGGCGCTCGCGAGCGGGCTCTCCGGGTCGTTGGTCACCGCGACGGTCCGTGCGCCGGCTCGGCGGTAGCACGCGAGCACGGTGGTGATCTCGGGGGTGCGGCCGGACTGGCTGATGCCCACCGCCAGCCAGCCGTCCAGGCGCGGCTCGACCCCGTAGAGCGTCTGCAGGCTGGCTGCGGCCAGGGCCACCGGGCGGCCCGTCGCCGCCTCCAGCAGATAGCGGCCAAAGATCGCCGCGTAGTCCGACGAGCCGCGCGCCACGATCACCACGCCGGCGGGCGGGGGACCGCGCAATGAGGCCACCACCTCGGCCCGGCGCTCGGCGAGCCCCCGCAGCACGGCCGGCTGCGCCGCCATGTCCGCCGCCATGCGCTCACCCGGTCGCGTCAGCTGTGATCCTCCTCCCGCCGCTGCCTGAGCTCGATCTCGTAGCGGTCGCCGCGGTAGAGAGAGGTGGCGTAGTAGGCGGGCGTGCCTCCGGCGTCGCGCGCGACGGTGTGGAACAGCAGCCCCGGGTCGCCTTCGTTCACGTCGAGCAGCTCGGCCTCGGCGGCCCGGATCGCGACGGCGACCACCCGCTGCTCGGCGTCCCGCAGGCGCACGCCGTAGCGAGCGAGCACCTCGAACAGGGAGCCGTTCGCGAAGTCGGCCTCCTCGACGCGCGGGAAACGATCGGCCGGCAGGTGAACCCGCTCGAGGGCCATCGGCGTGCCGTCCGCCGTCCTCACCCTCTCGATCAGCGCCACCGCCGCACGCGGGGCGATCTCGAGCGTGGTCGCCAGGAACGCCGTGGCCTCGATCACCTCCTGGGAGCGGAGGATCGAGCCCGGCTTCATGCCGCGGGCGCGCATGTCCTCCGTGAACGAGCTGAACAGCACCGCCTGGGACACCCGCGGCGCGGCCACGAACATCCCGCGCCCGTGGAGGCGATAGATCGCGCCCTCCGTGACGAGGCGATCGACCTCGGTGCGCACCGTCATCCGCGCCAGTCCGTAGCGCTCGGCCAGCACGCGCTCGGAAGGCAGCGGCGAGCCCGGCGGCAGCGTGGCCATGAGCCCCTCCAGGATCTCGCGCAGCGCCTGTCCCTTCGCACCGCGTGCCAGCCGCCTGGGCAGCCCGTCGAGCTCAGTTCGGCGCGCCACTTGTCCTCCTGGCGCCCGCTGTCGCCGCCGCTGCGAAGCGGCGAGTGAGCGCCAGCGGATCGGTGATCGCGGCGCCGACTACCACCGCGAAGGCGCCCGCCTCCAGGGCAGCGCGCACGGCCTCGGGCGACTCGTAGCGTCCCTCGGCCAGGACGGGGCAGTCCAGCTCCGCGGCGAGCCGGGCTACGAGCTCGAGATCGGGCTCGGCGGGCGCGGGGCTCGCGTCCGTGTAGCCGGCGAGGGTCGTGGCCACGGCGGCGGCGCCGGCCTCGCGGGCGGCTGCGCCTGCCTCGAGCGAGTCCACGTCCGCCAGCACGGGCTGTGGGAAGTCGCGCGAGAGGGCCGCGATGAAGTCGCCGGCGGGCACGCCCCCGGGTCGCGGGCGGAGCGTGCCGTCCACGGCGAGTATTTCGGCGCCGGCCGCGGCGACCTCGTGCGCGTCAGCGAGCTCCGGAGTGATGTACACGTCGCTGCCCGGCACGCGCCGCTTGCGCAGCCCGATGATCGGGAGCGCCACCGCCGCCCCGATCGCGGCGATGTCGGCGCCACCCTCGGCGCGGACGCCCGCGGCCCCGCCGGCATGCGCGGCGCGGGCAATGGCGACCATGTGAGAGGTCTCCCTGAGAGGGCTGTCCTCGGGCGCCTGGACCGATACGACGAGGCCGCCCTCCAGCGCCGCGAGGGGGTCGGTCACGCCGCCCTCCAGAGGATCCCGCGCTCGGGACGGAGCGTCTCCGCCCGCTCGGCGAGGAGCGCCGCGCCGTCAAGCGAGTCGCCCGCCGGCGGCAGGATCTCGGTGCCCGGGCGGCGCTCCGCCAGCTCCTCGGCGAACGGCTCGAGCAGCAGGGTTCCGGCGAGAAAGACGTTGCCCGTGTAGGACACCGCGGCCTCGTCCTCGGGCGAGAACAGCCGCTCGAGGGCCGCGCAGGCGGAGATGGCCAGCTCTCTCCCCGCGTCGCGGAGGATCGCGGCCGCGAGCTCGTCGCCGGCTCCCGCCTCGCGGGCGACGTCGGCCGCGAAGCCGGCCACCGCGCGTGTCGGCACGGGCGCCCCGTGGATGCGCTCGACCAGCTCGGGCACGGGGCCGAAGCGGCGCTCGGCGGCCTTCAAGAGGGCGGCCGATCCGCCGCGTCCGTCGACGTGACGCAGCGCCGCGTCCAGGCCCGCGCGTCCGATCGCGAACCCGCTGCCGGCATCGCCCAGCAGAGAGCCCCAGCCGTCGACCTTCGCCATCCGCTCGCCGTCGCGAGCCACGCAGACGGCCCCCGTGCCCGCGGCCACCACCGCGCCCGGCCGGTCGCCGAGCGCGCCGAGCAACGAGGTGAGCCCGTCGCTCGCGATCGCCACCCTTTGGAGGCCGAGCTCGCGGCGCAGCAGCTCGTGCACTCGCCGAAGGTCCTCCTCGCTCGCCGCCTCGAAGCCGGAGAGCCCGATGCCCACGGGCGGCGCGGGCTCGGGCAGCGCACCGAGACCCGCAACCGCCGCCAGCAGCCCGGCGGCTACATCGTCGGGTCCTGTCATGGCGCCCAGGCGCAGCACCCCGGGCGCTGTGGCGGTGCGAGGGCCGCGCTCACCTGTGAGCGCGGCCCTGATCTCTGTCTGTCCGGCGTCGACGGCGAGCGCCGCCGGGGTCACTGTAGGCCGGCCTCCTTGCAGTCCTTGGCGTACTTGCCGGTGCAGATCTCACTCACATCGAGGAACCCGTCCTTCACAACGGTGCTTTTGATGTTGTCGGGCAGAATCGCAATCGTGTCGAGCAGCGCCGAGGGCACCTCCTTGGCGCCGTTGTCGACCTTGTCCGTTGTGAGGTCGGCGGGCGGCTCCTTGCCCTGAGCGATCGGCACGGCCAGCTCGGCGGCCGTCTCCGCGATCTGGATGATCGGCTGATACACGGTCATCAGCTGCTCGCCCGCGAGGATGCGCTGGACTCCTGCGAGCTCCGCGTCCTGGCCCGTCACGTAGCGAGAGCCGGGATCGATCTGGGCGCCCTTGAGCGCCGCGATCGCGCCGCCGGCCATGCCGTCGTTGGCCACATAGACGGCATTGAAGCCGTCATTTCCGAGCGACGTGATCGACTGCTCCATCTCCTGCTGTGCCTTGTCAGGGCTCCAGTCGGCCGTGTCGTAGCTCTTGACGATGTCGGCGCCCTCCTTCTTGAGGACCTGGGTGGCGCCGTCCTTGTACGGCTTCGCGTTCGAGTCCGTCGGTGCGCCGTTGATCATGACGACCTTGGGGCTGCTTCCGCCGTCCTTCTTGATCGCGTCCATCTGGACCTGCGCCTGCTGCTGGCCCACCTTGAAGGGGTCGATCGACACGTAGTAGTCGATGTCGGCGTCCGGGATGAGGCGCCCATACGCGATCACTTTGACGTCCGACTGCTTCGCCCGCTGGACAATCGCTCCGGCCGACTTCACGTCGACGGCGCTGATCACGATCACCTTCGCGCCCTGCGTGATGGCGGCCTCGGCCTGCTGCTGCTGCTTGGCGGCGTCCTGGTCGGCGTTCGAGTAGATCACCTCGCAGCTGTCGCAGACCTCCTTCACCCGCCGCTCGAAGTTCGGCCGGTCCTGCTCCTCGTAGCGGGTGGTCTTGGTCTCCGGCAAGAGGAACGCTACCTTGCCGCCTCCGCCACCTCCTCCGCCCCCCGCGCTATCGTCATCGTCGTCGCCGCACGCGGCTACCGTCAGGAGCGCGAGCGCCGCCGTGAGCGCCGCGAGCGCCCTGAGCTTGCTGGGTCCCGCCATGGATGGTCTCCCTCCTCCTCGCTGGATGGCCCGGGCCAGACGCTAGCAAACTGGTCTAGACCAGTACGTTGGCGCCAAGTTAAGAAAAGGCCGTAGGCACGCGGCCACCCCAAGCGTACGCTGCGCGGGAGGTCGAGATGGAAGAGCGCAAAACGCAGGCGCGAAAGCGCGCCGGCGGCGGCGCTTCGCCACCGGCGCGATGGCTGCCCCTCTCAGGTGCGGCTGCACTGGTTGCTCTCGCGGTGACCGCTGCGCCCGCTGGCGGTGGGACCGCCGGGAGCGCGACCGTGGGGGACACAACCGTCACGGCGACGTCGTCGAACGCCTTCGACCCCAAAGACGTGATCGTCAATCAAGGCGAGACCGTCACCTGGAACAACGGCGGCGGAAACCACAACGTGATCTTCGACGACGGCGTCAGCTATCCGCCGACGGGATCCAGTTCTCAGCCGTGGACGTACCCGCGGACATTCACCGTGCCGGGCATTTACCGGTACCACTGCAGCGTCCATCAAGCCCAGTTCGGAATGGAAGGAACGGTGACCGTCAACCCCGCTCCGCCCCCGCCCGGCGGCGGCCCTCCCCCGCCCGCCGGCGGCCCTCCCCCTCCC
>DATDLN010000204.1:0-2858 GCA_036519295.1 Thermoleophilaceae bacterium | reverse complement strand
CCCGTTCTTGTCCTGCACCCGATAGACCGCGCCGTTGTCGTCGTAGATAAAGCCGACGACCAGCTCGCTCTTGGCAAACGCGGTCTGGCCCGCGGTGAGCGTGGCGGCGGCCACCGCCGCGATGAGGATGAGTGTCGTGCGTACCTTCGGCATCGTGTTTCCTCCTGCCGGTCCTTGGTCCGAGTTCGCTCATCAAGACGGGCCCAGTGCGCAACCCGTTCCATCGCGAGCAGCGATCGGAGAGATCAGATTCCGTGATGGGCGATGGTCTAGCCGGCCACCAAACCAAGGTCGCCATGCCGGCGGTCCGCCGACCTCGTCCCGGCAGGGGTAGCCTGGACGGCGACCCGGCGAAGGAGCGGTCATGTCCACTGAGAGCCCGATTCCCGGCGCGCGCTTGCAGCCCTCGGCCTCCTACAGCTTCACGATGCGCCTGCACCTTCCCCAGCAGGGGGGCGCCTTCGCGCGCGTGGCGCAGGCGATCGCCGAGGCAGAGGCCATGCTCGGCGCGATCGACCTCGTGCGGGTGGAGTCCGGCGAGGTGGTCCGTGACGTGACGGTGGCCTGCGTCGACTCCGCTCACGCCGAGGCGGTCGTCCGGGCGGTACGCGAGCTCGAGGGCGTGCGGGTCGACAGCGTCTCCGACCGGACATTCCTGATGCACAAGGGGGGCAAGATCGAGGTCAACCCGAAGCTGCCGGTCAAGACGCGCGACGACCTCTCGATGGCCTACACGCCCGGCGTGGCGCGCGTGTCGATGGCTATCCACGAGGATCCCGCCAAGGCGTGGGCCCTGACGATCAAGGGCAACACGGTCGCCGTCGTCTCCGACGGCACCGCCGTCCTGGGCCTGGGCGACATCGGCCCCGCGGCGGCGATGCCCGTCATGGAGGGAAAGGCGATGCTCTTCAAGGCGTTCGCCGGCGTCGACGCCTTTCCGCTGTGCCTCGACACCAAGGAGGCCGACAAGATCGTGTCGATCGTCAAGGCCGCCGCGCCCGCCTTTGGCGGCATCAACCTCGAGGACATCTCCGCTCCGCGCTGCTTCGAGATCGAACGGCGGCTGCGCGCGGAGCTCGACATACCGGTGTTCCACGACGATCAGCACGGCACTGCGATCGTCGTGCTGGCCGCGCTCTTGAACGCGCTGCGCATCGTCGTCAAGCGGTCCGAGGACGTCACGGTGGTGGTCGTGGGCGCGGGCGCCGCCGGAGTTGCCTGTACGGAGATCCTGCTCGCCCAGGGCGTCGGGGACGTCGTCGTCTGCAACCGTCGCGGCGCTCTCTATGCCGGTGCGGAGGGCCTGGACTCCGCGCGTGCGGCGATCGCCGAGCGCACCAACGCCCGGGGGCTGCGAGGGACGCCGGACGAGGTCCTCGCGGGCGCGGACGTAATGCTCGGCCTGGCCGGTCCCGGCGCCGTGTCACCCGCCGGAGTGCGCAGCATGGCCGACGAGGCGATCGTCTTCGCGATGGCGAACCCGGTGCCGGAGGTCCAGCCGGAGGAGGTTCGCGACGACGTCGCCATCATGGCGACCGGACGCTCCGACTATCCCAACCAGATCAACAACGTGCTGGCCTTCCCCGGCGTCTTCAAGGGAGCGCTCGAGGTGCGCGCCCGGACCATCAACGAGGAGATGAAGCTCGCCGCGGCGCATGCCATCGCGCGCGTCATTCCCGAGGACGAGCTCCACGCGGACTACATCATCCCGAGCGTCTTCAACCGCCGGGTCGCGGAAGCAGTGGCCGAGGCCGTGGCCGGCGCGGCCGTGGAGAGCGGCGTGGCGAGGCGAGACCGCGGCGCCCGCGCCCCCGAGCCGGCGACACCGCTGGAGGCGATGCGCTGACGGCGCGCGTCAGGGACGATGGTCTGGTTCAGCCGGAAGAGGTTGTCCGGGTCGTAGCGCCGCTCGAGCGCCTTCAGCCGGTCGTACTTCTCCGGCCCGTACGCCTGGCGGATCCGCTCCTGCCCCTCCTCCATGAGGAAGTTCACGTAGACACTCGTGTGGTGAGGCTCGAGGGCCGAACACAGGGCACGCGACCATTCGCGCTCCTCGTCGAAACCCTCACTGCTCACGGTCGCGGCATTGACGTTGATCGTGTGTCCCGCGCCGCGACTGCCGAACGCCGTCTCGTCCTCGCCCACCCGGGGCGACCGCGCCGCCGAGCTGGAAGATCGGGGGCGTTGACCGGGGACCTCATCCGCAGCGAGTGGTCGACGACGATGTCGATCACCTCGTCGCTGTGCTCCGCCACGTCGCGGGAGCGGAAGTAGTAGTGCCAGCCGTGCGGCAGCGCCTGGTCGAACATCGCCTGATGCTCGACGAACGGCTTCGGCGCGCAGAGGGTCCAGCACCGGCGAGCCGAACTTCCTGAGCGGCCCCACCACCCTCTCCCCGTCCTCCACCGGACCCGCATAGCAGCAGCCGATGCCCACAACGTGCGCACCGTGCCCAATTCGGACGGGACCCACGGCCCATCGCGTCCGCCACGCCCGCGCAGCGCGCGATGAGGGCGGGGTAGCGGTCGATCGAGGCGTTCCAGATCGTCCGGTGCTCGTCGTAGGTCGGGTCGCCGGGACGAACGAGCTCTCCGCGGAAGGAGCGTTCGAGGGCGGAGACGTCGACGGCTGGGGACGCGAGCCTGGTCATGGATTGACTCCCTCCAACGTGTCGCGCAATACGGCTGTGTCCGCGTAGACCCGCCCCCGGATCAACCTGCCCTCGCTGAACTCATAGAGCCACACGTTGTGCACGTCCATGGTCTTGCCGTTCTTGGCGCGCGCTTGGACGTGTACCGGGACCACGATCTGATCGCCGCCGTCGACGAAGCCCTCGGGAGTGGACCGGAACTCGTCGA
>DATDLN010000203.1:0-2473 GCA_036519295.1 Thermoleophilaceae bacterium | reverse complement strand
CGTGCGCCCGCGTTTTCGCGGGCGCTCGACCTGCTCATGGCTCACGATCGCGGGCGCGGGCGCCGCCGTGGTCGCCACGAACTTCCTCGACTACGAGGCGATCGCGCGCATTCCGCTCGGCGCCGCCATGACGCTCGTCTTCCTCGGCCCGCTGGCCCTGGCGCTGCTCGCCGCGCGGCGCCGACTTGACGCGGCCTGGGCCTTCGCCGCCCTGGCCGGAGTGATCATGCTCAGCGGCGAGCCCGCGGGTGCCTCGCCCACCGGCGTGGCGTTTGCCCTCGCCGCGGGCGGGGCCGTGGCCGTAACCACCCTGATCACACGGCGGGTTGCCGACCAGACGGATGGCCACGACGGCCTCGCGCTCTCGATCAGCGTTGCGGCGCTGGTCACCCTTCCCGTGGGCCTGCCCGTGGCGCTAGGTAGCCCCGACCTCGGCGGTCTGGGCATCGTCTCGGCCGTGGGCCTGCTCGGGATCGCCCTGCCGTATGCGCTCGAGTTCGACGCGCTGCGCCGCGTCGGCGTCAAGACCTACAGCATCCTGCTCAGCCTCGATCCGGCCGTCGCCGGACTGGCGGGCCTGGTTTTGCTCGGCCAGCACCTCAGCCCTGCCGAAATGTTCGGCATCGCACTCGTGATGGCCGCGAGCGTCGGCGCGGTCGCGAGTCGGCCGGCAGGCTAGATTGGCTGCGCCGCACCCGGACGGTGTACGCCGGCCGCCAGGCCCTGCGCCAGAACAGCGGTCAGCCGGGCAAACGTCTCGTCGACGTCGAGCGGGAGGCCGAAGCCCCCGCCGGCCTCAAGCGAAACGAAGCCCTGGAGGGCGGCGCGAATGATTCGGGTGGCGTGGATCGCGTCGTCCTGCTGTATGCCATAGCCGCGCAGCAACCGGACGAACACGTCCACGGCCTCGGCCGCCGCGGCCTTGCCTTCGGCGTCGTCGGGGTGCGGGGCGCGCTGCAGCACCGCATAGGCGCCCGGGTGCTCGCGGGCGTATGCCCGGTACGCCTCGGCTACAGCCCCGAGCGCGTCATCGCGGGCGCGGCCGACGGCGGCCTTCTGCAGCGTGGCGGCCAGCTGCCTCGCGCCTCGAATGGCGAGCCGGCGCCGCAGATCGTCAAGGCCGGCGATGTGGACGTAGAGCGAGGGCGCTCGAACCCCGAGACGCTTCGCGACGACGGCGAGCGACAGGGCCTCCAGCCCGTCGGCGTCGGCGAGCTCCTCCGCGGCGTCGACGACCGCCTCGGTGTCGAGCCCTGCCCGCGGCGTCAGGTGCGTGCCTCCGCGTCGACCGGCGCGGTCGAGCTCTCGGCCCGGGCAATCGCATCGTCCATCGCGGCGCAAGGGGAGTGCGTCGCCGGGCCGTGGCCCACGACCAGCAGGGGCGGGTCGAGATCGCGCAGCGACCGGGCCGACTCGACGTCCTTGGCCTTGTCCCAGGTCGCCATCGCGGCGAAGGGAAACCGCAGATAGAAGTGGCTCGTCAGCGCCAGCTTGCCGTACGCGGTGAATACATCGCCTCCGATCAGAGTTCGGTCACGGGTGTCCAAAAAGGCGACGTGACCGGGGCTGTGGCCTGGGGTGGCGATGACCTCGAGACTCCCGACGCGGTCGCCCTCCGTGAGCCGGACATCGGGCCGCGTTTCGAGTTTCGGCCAGCTGCCCGGCAACTTGCCCTCGACTACCTTCTCCCCCGCGTGGATGCGTGCGTCGAACTCGGGCATGAGGACCTCGGCCCAGTCGCCAAGGCGCTGCGCGAGCGCGTCGAGCGAACCAACGTGATCGCCGTGCCCGTGGGTCAGGGCGATACGTCGGATCGCGCCGCCGGCCTGCGCGGCTGCGGCGATGAGTCCGTCCGCGCCACCGCCCATGGTGGTGTCGACGAGGGTGAAGCCGTCGTCCTCCCGGACGAGGAAGGCGTTCACGAAACGGAAACGCGTCAGCTGCGTCAGGTTGGGTGTTACGGCTGTGGTCTTCAAGTCGTCTCCATTCGCGCTGCCTATGCATATTAGGCTATCACCTAGTTGGCATAGGCAACGGGTGGACTCGACTCACCGTGCGAACCGGAAGCGGAGATGCGTCGCGGCAGAGGTCTGGATCGATCCGGCGTTGGCGAGCTGCACGTCGCCGTCGCCGAGGCTCTCGAACATCCTGGTGCCGGTTCCGAACAGCACCGGGATCAGATGGATCGAGAGCTCGTGGATGAGTCCGGCCCTGAGGTACTGCTGCCCGGTCTCTCCGCCGCCCATCACCGTCACATCCTTCTCCCCCGCTGCTTCGCGGGCCTGCTCGAGGGCAGACTCGATCCCCTCGGTGACAAACGTGTAGACCCCTCCTACCGGAGTGTCCTCGGGCACGTCGTGACAGACGACGAAGACAGGCACGCGGGCCTGGCCGGTCGGACCGTCGGCGCCCCACCAGGGCAGCGAGTCCTCATACGTGCGCCGGCCGGCGATAACCGCGCCGGTACCTTCCA
>DATDLN010000202.1:0-11818 GCA_036519295.1 Thermoleophilaceae bacterium | reverse complement strand
GGTGGGGCGCCGCCGGCCGCGCCGGCGGCGCCCCGAGTCGTCCACTACGCCGTCTGGACGGCCACGCGTCGGCGGAGCGTGGTGGCCGCGACTCCCAGGACGGCGGCGACCACGGACACGATGATCGCCGCGTGGAAGCCGTCGAGCACCGACGGAGGCGAGCCGTCTGGCCCCGCCGCGGCGTTGTTGACAGCTGTCACGATGGCGAGGAAGAGCGCCCCGCCGAACTGGAACGAGGTGTTCACCAGTCCGCCGGCCAGACCCTGCTCCTCGGGCGCGACGCCGTTGGTGGCAGCGACGTTGAGCGGTCCGTAAGCGAGGGCGAAGCCGAGCCCGGCGAGCAGGAACGTCGGCAGCATTTCCGCCGGGTAGCCCGAGTCCAGGCCGATCGGCAGGAAGAGCGAGTAGCCTGCCGCCGTCGATGCCAAGCCCGCGCCGATCAGACGTGTGGTGCCAAAGCGCTCGATGAGCGGCGCCATCCGCGGCGCGAGGAGGGCGACCAATAGACCGCCGGGGAAGATAGCCAGGCCCGTCTCGAGGGCCGACCATCCGCGTAGCTGCTGCATGTAGAGCGTGGCGATGAACTGGAACCCGAACCAGCCGCCGATCAGCGCCATGGCGCCCAGATTGGCCCTCACCAGCGAACTCGAGCGCAGGATGCCCAGACGGACCAAGGGCGCCGGTGTCCGCTGTTCGTGCATGACGAAGGCCGCGAGTATCGCCGCGGCCGCGAGAAGCCCGGCGATCGTTCGGGCCGATGCCCACCCGGCATCCGGCGCCTCCACGACCGTGAACACGAGTAGCAGCATGCCGGCCGTGACGCCGACCGCGCCGGCGAGGTCGAAGCGGGACGATGAGCGCTCGGGGCGGCCGTCGTCGGGCACCAGACGAGTCGCCGCGAGAAGGGTGAGCAGGGCCAGCGGCGCGGGGAACAGGAACACCCACCGCCAGCCGATCTCGGTCAAGAGCCCACTGAAGACGAGCCCGAGAGAGAATCCGGTCGCACCGGTGGCCGTGTAGATCGCGAGCGCCTTGTTCCGGGCCGGGCCTTCCGCGAAGCTGGTCGTGATGATCGAGAGGCCGGCGGGCGCCGTGAACCCGGCGCTGACGCCCTTGATGAACCGGGTGGCGATGAGCAATGCGCCGTCGTTCGCCAGCGCGCCAAGGCCCGAGGCGACAACGAAGACGCCGAGCGAGATCAGGAACACCCTGCGCCGGCCGAGGAGGTCGGCGGCGCGGCCGCCCAGCAGCAGGAAACCGCCGTAGCCGAGCACGTACGCGCTTACGACCCACTGCAGCGAGCTCGTTGACATGTCGAGGTCGGCCTTGATCGACGGGAGAGCGACTCCGGTGCTCGACACGTCCATCGCGTCGAGGAAGAGGGCCCCGCAGAGCACTAGCAGCGCTCCCCAGGCGGCTTTGCTCAAGCGGCCGGTGCCGTCGTCGAGGGAGGAAAGCGGTGAAGACACGAATTGCTCCTATCGGAAACAAGAGGGGGTGGCGGTCACCACCCCGTTCGGCTATTGTTCGATGAGCATCGTACTTACTTGTTCGACGTCTGTCAAACAATGATCACTGAGAAGTCACTTTCGCCGGACATGGCCACGATCGACGTCGTGACGGTGCTGCACGCGCTGGCCGATCCGGTCCGCCTCGAGATCGTGCGCCAGCTGGCGGGATGCGAGCACAGCGGCCCCGGAGAGCTGTCATGCGGTCAGATCGAGCTCCCGGTCGGGAAATCCACGGCCAGCCACCACCTCAAGACGCTGTCCGCCGCGGGCATTACGAGCGAGCGCGAGGAAGGAACGCGCAAGTACATCCGCCTGCGCCGCAAGGAGCTCGATCGACGCTTCCCGGGACTTGTCGATTCGGTTCTGGCCGCCGCGGGCAAGGGCTGATCCGGACTTTCGGGTAGACCCGCGCGCCAATCCGGGCAGCTACGTGATCGAGGCTATGTACGACCGTTGACGAGCCACTCGTCGAGCCTGACCGGTGCCGCGAGTGATGAGAAGTCGCCGGCGTCGCGCATCTTCTCGGCGGCCTCCACCATCGCGGCGACCGAGACCCAGGTCAACGCGCCTCCGACGCTCACACGCTGACCGCCCGCCTCGACGATCTCGCCCATCGACAGGCCCGGGCGGGCCAACACGTTGAGCGGCTTGGACGTGGCCTCGGCCACCGCGCGGATCTCGGCGGGGTCCCGGAGTCCGGGGGCGTAGACGACGTCGGCGCCGGCTCCCTCGTATGCCTGCAGGCGCTCGATCGTGTCATCGAGGTCCGGGTTGCCGCGGATGTGATTCTCGGCTCGCGCCGTGAGCGTGAACGGGAAGCCCAGCCGCCCCGCCGCTTCGCTTGCCGCGGCCACTCGCTCCGCCGCGTGTTCCCGCGCGTAGAGCTCACCGCTCGGGTCGTAGTCCTCGATCGAGCCGCCGACCGCGCCGGCCTCGGCCACGCGGGTGATGGTCGACGCGGCGTGCTCGGGATCGGGCCCGTAGCCGTTCTCCAGATCGACCGACACCGGAAGACTCGTCGAGCGAGCGAGCAGCCGTACGTGCTCCATCACGTCGTCGGGACCAGCGCCGCCGTCGAGGCGCCCCAACGTGAAGGCGAAGCCGGAGCTCGTCGTCGCGAGGGCCTTGAAGCCGAGCGCCTGCAGCACCCTCGCCGACCCGGCGTCCCAAGGGTTCGGGATGATGAACGCCTCGCCCTCGTGCAGCTCACGGAAGTCCGCTGCCTTCTGCTCCTGCGTCCGTTCCACCCGTGCCTCCTTCGGCTTCGTCGTCAGCGCCCTGCACATGGAAGCAGTCGTAGTTCTCCTGGCGCGCGATGCGGCCGTCGCGGAGGGCGAAGTGCATCGAGGAGTCGGCCCTGAGGCGGGTGCCGGCCGCGAAGGGCGGCGCGGCGGTGGCCAGCGTGCCGGTCCAGACGACCCGGCTCACCACGTTGTCGCCCGCGACCAGGTGGTCGACGACGTCGAAGCGCTGGTCGCGCACCAGTTGCCGCCCTTGCTCGAGCGTCGCGAGCATCCTCGCGCGGTCGCGCTCGCTCCCCCGCGGACTGAAGAGGTTGGGGTGCTCGATGAACCGCATGTCGAGGTCGAGGAGGTCGCCGACGACCGCCAGGTCGGAGGTTGGGTCGGCGATCAGCGCGAGGTAGCGCTCGATGATGGTCGTTGGATTCACTTGCACAACCATAGTTGCACAAGATACGTTGTAGGTCAACCGATGTGCCCCGAGCAACCCATCGACGAGACCGACCTGGACCTGACCCTGGCCGCTCTCTTCGCCGGCTACGCCCTAAACGACGAGGTCCAGCGCCGGCTCCACGCCGCCGGTTTCGAGGGCCTGCGCTTCTCGCATGGCTTCCTCGTTCAGCATCTGGTCGCCGGCGAGCGGACCGTTGGCGAGCTGGCCGAGCTGATGGGGGTCACTCAGCAGGCGGTCTCGAAGACGGCGGGCGAGCTCGAGACGCTCGGCTATCTCGACCGCCGCGCCCGGGCGGGGGACGCCCGCGTGCGGCCGGTGGCGCTCACTCAGAAGGGCCGACGGGCGATCGAGACCGCGCGCGCGGCACGCGCGGAGGTCGTCGCCGAGCTACGTTCGGAGCTCGGACCGCGGCGTGTCGACGCCGCCACCGCGCTGCTTCGCGACGTACTCCGCGCCCAGGGCGCGATGCCAGACATTCGACGCAGGCGCGTGCGCCTCCCCGGCTGATCCTTAAAGTTGACTTGAGATCCATGGCCGAGTTGCTGACCATCGGTGAAGTCGCCCGGCGCAGCGGCGTCGCGGCCTCCGCCCTTCGCTTCTACGAGGAGCGCGGGCTGATCAGGTCCGAGCGGACCTCGGCCGGCCACCGACCTTCGCCCGCCCGGTCATCAGGCGGGTTGCGTTCATCGTCTTCGCCCAGCGCGTCGGCCTGAGCCTCGACGAGATACGCGGCGAGCTCGCCAAGCTGCCCGCCGACCGCGTTCCGAGCCGGCGGGACTGGTCGAGGCTCTCGCGGGCGTGGAGCGCCCGCATCGACGACCGGATCGCCGAGCTCGAGCGGCTGAAGGCCGGCCTGACCGACTGCATCGGATGCGGCTGCCTCTCCCTCGATCGCTGCCGTCTCGCGAACCCGGGCGATCGTGCGGCCGCGGGCGGCCCGGGCCCCCGCTACTGGATCGGCGACCCGCGGCCGGCCGTCTGAACCCTGGGGCCATATCCTGCGGGCATGGCCGAGCCTGCTTCGCGCTGGGCGACGTTCGACTTCTACGGGACGCTCGTCGACTGGAACAGTGGAGTTGGAGCCGAGCTCGCGCGCCTCTTCGGCGAGTCGAAGGCCGACGAGCTGCTGGCCTCCTACCACGCGATCGAGCCGCGCATCCAGCGCGAGCACCCCACATCCAGCTATCGCGACGTGATGGCCTCGGCGCTTGCCGAGATCGCCTCACAGGCCGGCGCCGAGCTGCCAGCCGAGGAGCGGGACGCCCTCGGCCGCTCGCTCCCCGACTGGCCGGTCTTTCCCGACGTGCCTGACTCGTTGGCGGACGCACGGCGGCGCGGCTGGAAGCTGGTCGCCCTGTCGAACAGCGATCGCGACCTCATCGAGGCTTCGCTTGGCGCGATCGGCGTCCCGTTCGACGGCGCGGTCGTCGCCTCCGAGATCGGCTCGTACAAGCCGGCGCACGGCCACTGGCGAGCCTTCCAGGAGTCCACCGGCGCCGATTCGGCCCACCACGTCCACGTCGCGCAGAGCCATTTCCACGACATCGTGCCCGCCACCGAGCTCGGCATCCGAACGATCTGGATCAACCGCCTGGGCGAACGAGGAGAGCCGGCGCCGACCCGGGAGCTCCCGGATCTCAGCGGCCTCGGCGCCGTGCTCGACGAGCTGGTTCCGTCCCCCCGATCGGCGTGCCCTACTACGCGGTCATCCGGGAGCTAGGGGCCGCCTGGGATCCGTCGCGCGCGATGCGCGAGCAGGAGAAGTGGGCCGAACACGCGGCCTTCATGGACAGGCTCGCCGGCTCCGGGTTCATCGTGCTGGGCGGTCCGCTGGGGGACGGCCGGGACACCCTGCTGATCATCGACGCGGACAGCGAGGAGGCCATCCACGCACGGCTCGCGGCCGATCCGTGGACGCCGATGGACCTGCTTCGGGTCGCGAAGGTCGAGCGCTGGCACGTCCTACTCGGAGACTTCGCCTCATGAGGGACGAGTTCTCGGAGCTCCGGGCGGTCTTCAGCACCGCGAGGTCTCTGGCGCGACTCATCGCTGACCGATCCGAGGAGTGGACGCTTCGATCATGAGCGGAGAGCTGCGCTCGGCGCCCGGCGAGAAGGGCCTGAGGTCTGGCGCCATCTCCTACGTCTCCAACGTCGTCATCCGGACGGCGTCCGTGGCACCCGCTTACTGCCTGGCCGCGACGCTCGGCTTCATCGTCGCCGTGCAGGGCGTCGGGCTGTCGGTCCTGCTGGTGTCGTTCCTGCCGATGCTCTGCATCGCGACATGAACCGCGCCGACCCGGACGCCGGCACCTCGTTCGCCTGGGTTAAAGGTGCGATGGGCCCTAGGGGCGTGGGCCCGCTACCGCGGTTTCTTCCGTCGCCGCATCGAGGTCGCCCAGCCCGACGCGCTCGAGCGGCCACCGGCAACCATTGCGCCCGAGCTCCCGCCGCCCACGGCCCCCACCGGAATCGCCTGAGGCCGCCTGGGGGACCAAGCTTCATCCCGCAGATAGTCCAGCCGCAGGATGCCGGCTCGTAGCGCGGAGGGGAAGATGCCGACTCTCCCCCACGCGAACCAACCCCGACGTGCTGCAGCACGAGACCAACCACCCAAGCCCGAGGAACTCCCCCGGCCCGACGCTCTCTCCGGACCGGGGGACCCTCTTCTTCGCCCGGGTGGACGCCCGCCATCTATGCCCCGACTGCGGATCACTGCTCGACGCCTGGCGCCCAAACCGTGCGACTGGAATCGCGGGGCGAAAGTGTGCCGCCTGCCAGACGTGGCATCGGCGCTAGCGGCGGCCGCGGAACGCTAAGCGAACGCCCCGTCGAGGTGCTCGCGGAACAGTCGAACGAGCTCGTCCGGCCGGTCCTCCTGCACGAGGTGACCGGCCGAGGAGAGCAGCTCGAGCCGGGCGCCGGGGACCCGCTCCACCAGCTCGGCGGCGCGCGCTGCGGGAAGCCATGGGTCGGCCTCGCCCCAGATCACCAGCGTCGGCGCGGTGATCTGGCCGTACAGCGGCTCGATCTCGTCGGTGTGCCGCTGATCCCCGTGGGCGATCTGCCGGTAGAACGCCGACTGTCCGGCTGAACCGAGCCATGGCCCGATGAGGGCGTTCTCGACCGCGCGCTCGAGCGGTCGGGGCTGCGCGCTCCCGACATAGGCACGCAGCACGCCCTCGTGGATCGCAGCGGGGAGTTGCTCGAACACCGTGAGGTGCTCGCCGACCAGTCGGTAGAACGGTGAGCCCCACGGCGCCAGCGCGACCACGTCGACGAGCGCCAGGGCCGCCACCGGGCGGTGATGGAGGAGGTGCGCACGCAAAGCCGTCGCACCACCTATGTCGTGCGCGATCACGGCCGGGCGGTCGAGCTCCCAGTACTCGAGCAGATCGGCGAGGCGCGCCCCATGTGCTGCCAAGGAGACGTCCTGTCCGGACCGCTGGTCGGAGACGCCGAAGCCGAGGAGGTCGAACACGAACACGCTGAAGCGCTCGGCCAAACGCGGAGCGACCTGCCGCCACGAGCACGACGACCACGGCGTGCCGTGCACCATCACCACCGGCGGCCCCTGGCCCAGCCTGTCCCATGCGATGTCGCCCGCGTCGGTGGCAAAGCGCTCGCGGAGTACCCACTCGCCCACCGACCGGACGCTATCTAGTCATATCCCAGGGGACGGCAGTGTCCGGGACCGTGGAGCTCGTCAGGCCACGGTCGCGCCGAGCAGCCGCCCGGCGTCGGCGGCCAGCGTCGGCATGTCAAGCGCATCCGCCCGCTGCGCCGCTTGCTGCAGGACGTCCCGCGCCGCGTCCTGCTCCCCGCCATGGGTGAGCGTCTCGCCGAGGCGCAGCAGAGCGGCGGCGGCGCTGGGCCCGGCGCCGGCGCGGTCGTTCTCGGCCACTGCGCGGCGGAGCCGGGCCACGGCCTCGTCGTGCCGCCCTAGAAGACCGGCGAGGCGTCCGAGGTAGTACTCGGCCGAGCCGAGGCTTGCGACGGCACGGGCGATGACCGGAAACAGCCGCGCGTGCGGCTCGAGCAGACCATATAGCGCCGCGCCCGCGTCGCGGTCGTCCACCAGTACGGCGGCCTCGGCCAGGATGCAGGCACCGTGCCAGTTGGCGTCCATCGCCAGAGCACTGCAGCCGTCGCGGGCCAGCTCCGAGACCAGCCGGCGCGCGTCCTGCGTCGCCCCGGTCTCGGCGTCGACCAGTGCCGCGTAGACGAGCCACTCCGCCGCGGCGGGCGAGGCCGCGCCGCCCTCGACGATTCGCGCGCGGTCTATCTCGCCGATTCGCCGCCGAGCGTAGAGGCTGAGCTCGCGCTGGATCCCGACGAAAAGGGGGGCGTTCGGGTCGTCGGCCTGTCGTCCGAGTGCAAGTGCCCGCTCGCCCAGGTCGCGCGCCTCTACCCAGCGGCCGGCCAGGAGCGCCAGGGTGGCGCGCCACAGCGGCACGTACCAGCGAAAGTGCGGCAGCGCGACAGCGTCGGCGAGGGCGTTGTAGGCGTCGATCTCCGCAGCCGCGTCCGCCAGGCGGCCGAGCTCGAGGAGATCGACCACGCGCCAGTTGCGCCCCTGCAGCACGGCCTCGCGATCTCCGGCCGCCTCGGCGGCGGCGATCATGTCGTCGGCAACGGCTAGTCGCTCGTCGGCCTGTTGCGGAGCCCACAGCGCAACGCGGCGGGCGTTCAGCGCAGCCGCCAGCGCGGCGGCATCGCCCGCGCGACGGGCCCGGTCGACGGCGAGGGCGCTGAGCTCGCGGACGCGAGCGGGGTCCGAGTAGTACAGCTCGACGGACAGCCGTGCGAGGAGCCGCGCGGACGTCGCCAGATCACCGGCCGGCACGGCCGCGAGCGCCTCCTCCAGCAGGCGCACGGTTGGCGGATCGGCGGCAGCGACGACGACCGCCATCCCGCCATGGCCGAGGGCCGCCCGCGCGAGCAGCTCGGAGTCGCGCGCCGTGCGCGCCACCTCGGCGGCTTCGCCGAACGCGGCGCGCGCCCGTCCGCGCCGCCCCGCGCGGTCATGGGCGTCGCCGAGGGCGAGCAGGATCTCGCCACGCTTGGGGTCGTTGAGGCCCGAACGCACGGCCAGGGCCGCCTCGTAGTGCGCCGCCGCATCGGAGTGGGCCAGCCCTGCGGCAGCCTCGCGAGCGGCCGTGAGCTCCCAGGTCACCAGGCGCTCGCCGCCCGCCAGCGCCCCGGCGCCCCGCAGGTGACGGACGACCTCGCCCGCGCCCACCTCGCCGGCGGCGTGGCGAGCGGCGAGGACGTCGGCGATCTGCCGGTGCAGCAGCGCCCGGCGGGATGCCGGCAGCGCGCAGATGATCGTCTCGGGAACGAGCGCATGGGCGAACGCGTAGCGGCCTCGCCGATCGGTCGCGGCGACCAACGCGGTCTCAATCGCTCCGTCGAGCACCTCGAGCACCTCGACGACTGGCCGGTCAGCCACGCGGGCGAGAGTGGACACGTCGAACTCGACGCCGCAGACGGCGGCCGCGTCGAGCGCGCGGAGCGTCGAGTCATCCAGGCGTGCGAGTCGCCGCGCGATCACGTCGCGCACCCCCGCCGGGGGGCCCTCGACGTCACCACCGGCCTCCTGCGCCTCGCGCAGCAGCTCGTCGAGGAAGAAAGGGTTGCCGCCGCTGCGGGCCCGATAACGACGCGCGGACTCGCGGTCGCTCGCCACTGTACGCCGCGCTAGCAGCGCGGCGACCGCATCGTCATCGAGGCCCGTCAGCTCGACGTGGACGAGCGGTCCCTCTCGCCGAAGATCCGCGAGCGTCTGCGTGACGGCCGGCTCGAGCTCGGTCGCACGGGCGCAAAGGACCACTAGCAGCCGCGCCGCGGGCAGCGACCGCGCGAGGTGGCGCAGCAGGGAGAGCGAATCCGGATCGGCCCAGTGCACGTCATCGAGGACGAGCAGGACCGGCCAGTGTGCAGCGACGTCGTCGAGCAGCGCCCGGACCAGCTCGAAGGCGAGGTAGCGCTCGCGGGGACCGTCCGCCGGAGCTTGCGCCGGGCTGCGCGCGGGCAGCAGCCGGGCGAGCGCCCCGTCGTGCGCGGTCAGCCAGTAGTCCACGTCGGCTGCCGGCAGCGCTTCCATGAGCCGCTCCAGGGCCTCGATCCACGGCTGGAAGGGCACGAGCGCGTGCTCGTCGCTGCGCCCGAGCAGTACGGCGCCGCCCTGCGCGTGCGCGCGCCGCGCGAGCTCGCCGGCGAGCGTGGTCTTGCCGATCCCGGGCTCACCGGCGACCAGGGCAAAGTGGAGCGCGCCCGACGCCGCGTCCGCCCACGCCTGCTCGAGCCGGGCCAGCGCGGCGGCGCGGCCCTCGGGGTGCTCTGCGGCGGCGAGGGCGGCCGGCAGCGAGGGAAGGCTCGCCGCGGCGACGGCCGCGGCGGGCCGGGCAATCCGGCCGCGGCGCACGTCCTCGACGAGCGCTCGCGTCTCGGCCGACGGGGGGATCCCGAGCTCGGAGCGCAAGCGCTCGCTCATCGCCCGCGCGGCGACGAGCGCCGCCGGGCGATCGCCGCCGAGCGCGAGCAGGCGGATCAGATCGCGATGTGCCGCCTCGGTCAGCGGCTCGAGGTCCAGGCGCCGGCGAGCCCACGCGACAGCGCCGGCCACGTCGCCGGCGTCCTCTGCGCGGGCGGCCAGCGCGGCGAGAACGCCGGCCAGCTCGGCGGCGTGCTCGTCGCGCGCGCGCAGCGCCCAGTCGCCGTCGAAGCCGTCGAGCAGGTTCCCGCGCCCCGCCTCCGCGGCGCCGTCGAGGTCTCCGTCGGCGAGGCGCCGGCGGAACTCCCACAGGTCGACGCGGACCGAGTCCGAGAGCCCGACCCGGTCGCCGGTGACCACCATCGAGTCGCCGGCCGCCGGCCCCAGCGCGCGGCGAAGCTCGTAAAGCGCGTTTCGAAGCGTCTTGCGGGCGCTCTCCTCCGGCACGTCGGCACGCAGCCGCCCGGCGAGCGTGGAGCGCGGGTGCGGCCCCGGTGACAGCGCCAGCCGGGCCAGCAGCTCTCGCGCCCGTGCGTCGGCGGGCAGCTCGAGCGGCCGGCCGTCCACCGCGGCGGACAGGCCACCGAGGAGGCGCAGTTCCAGCACTGGACCAGAGCCTATCCGCCCCCGGACGCGCCCGGGACGGATCCCGGACGCCCGTCGGGACGGTCGCCGGACGGCCAAGGCGCAGGCTGCGCACATCCGATCGAAAGGAGCACAGCCATGACGATCCACTCCACCGCACCGGCCGACCTCGCCTCCGCGCTCGCCGAGCTCCTGGCCGGTGAAGTCATCGCCCCCTATCACCCCGAGTACGAGAACGCCCGCCGCGTCTGGAACGGCATGATCGACAAGCGCCCCGCCGCCATCGCGCGCTGCGGCGACGCCGACGATGTCGCGGCCGCCGTTCGCTTCGCCACGGAACACGGCCTGCCGCTCGCCGTCCGGGGCGGCGGGCACAACGTCGCGGGCACCGCCGTGGTCGACGATGGCCTGGTGATCGACCTGTCGGCGATGCGCGGCGTCCACATCGACGCCTCCGGCCAAACCGTGCACGTCGAGGGCGGCGCGACATGGGCCGACGTCGACCGCGTCACCGCGCCGCTGGGTCTCGCCACCCCGGGCGGGGTCGTGTCCGAGACCGGCGTGGCGGGGCTGGCGCTCAGCGGGGGCGTCTCCCACCAGCGCCGGCGCGACGGGATGACCGTCGACAACCTCGTCTCGGCCGAGGTCGTCCTCGCCGACGGCCGCCAGGTGCGGGCGAGCGCCGGCGAGCACCAGGACCTGCACTGGGCGCTGCGCGGCGGTGGCGGCAACTTCGGCGTGGTCACGTCCTTCGAGCTGCGCCTGCACGAGCTCGGCCCCGAGGTGTTCGCGCTGAACGTCGCCTACCAGATCGAGGACGCCGGGCGCGTGCTCGCGGGCTGGCGCGATGCCGTCGCCGATGCGCCGGATGAGCTGTCGACCGCGTGGCTCGTCTGGTCACTGCCCGTCGTGGACGAGCTGCCCGAGCAGCTGCGCGGCCTGCCGTACGTCGGCGTCGCCGGCATGTGGGCGGGCGACCCCGACGAGGGCGAGCGCGCCACGCGGGCCCTGCGCGACCTGGCGACACCGTTGGTCGACATGAGCGGGCGCGTGGAGTACCTCGACTTCCAGCGCTCGCTCGACCCGTTCTTCCCCGCGGGTCCGCGCCGGTACTGGAAGGCGCTCTACCTGGACGGCTTCTCAGACACCGCCATCGACACCACCGCCGACTGGTCAGGCCGCCGCCCGTCGAACGACACGCTCATCATCATCCGCCACTGCGGCGGGGCGATGGCGCGCATCGGCGCCCAGGAGACCGCGTTCGGCGATCGCGGCTCGGAATGGATGCTGAGCATCGACTCGACCTGGCACGACCCCGCCGACGACGAGACCAACCTCGCCTACACGCGGGCGTTCTGGGAAGCGGCGCTCCCGTTCTCGAACGGCAAGACCTACTTCAACTTTCCCGGCCTGCTCGAGGAGGGCGACGCCGCGGTGCGCGCCACCTACGGCGCCAACCACCTCCGGCTGGCCCGCATCAAGGCCGCGTACGACCCGGGCAACCGCTTCCGGCTCAACCAAAACATCCGGCC